>NZ_JBIVXM010000012.1:0-151015 GCF_044769205.1 Paenarthrobacter sp. NPDC090520 | reverse complement strand
CGAACTCAACGACAGACCCCGCCAACGATTCGATTTCTGCACCCCAAATGAGATGATCAGAACCTTCCTGTTGCGATAACCGCTAGAAACCGCCCGTCGAGAACAACAACTACTGCCAGTCAGATGGGTGGTCAGGCGGCTGGGTGGTCAGGCGACGGCGGCCGCGGCGGGGCGCCCGGACTTGAGGCTCCTCCTGAGCTGGGGTGATGCGTCGATCTTGTCCTGCGCTGCCCGGAGGGCGCGGACTGCCACCTCCAAGGATGCCGGCGGCAAGGTGTAGGGCACGCGCATGTACTGTTCGAACGCGCCGCCCACCCCAAACCGCGGCCCTGCTGCCAAGCGGACACCGAAATCCGGTGCCAGGACCGTCAGGGCCGTGCTGCTCGGACTCGGCAGCCTGCACCATACGGTGAGTCCGCCGCGGGGCCGCTCCACCTCCCACTCGGGAAGATGCTCTGCCAGCAGTTCCATCAAAGCGGACCGGTTCTGCCGGAGTTCAGCCAGCCGGGCGTCCATCGGCTCGGAGTAGGCGCCCACCAGGCGGGCGGCGGCCAGTTGCTCCACGATTGGACCGCCCAGGTCCATGGTGGTCCTGGTGGTCACCAGGCGGTTGATGACCGATTGCTCAGCGCGGATCCACCCGGTGCGGAGGCCGGCCCAATGGGACTTGCTCAGCGACCCGATGGAGACCACCGTAGAACTGAAGGATGCCATCGGTGCCGCAGTGACGCCGTCGAGGTTCAACCCCCGCAGCGTCTCATCCACCACCAGGACCGTCCCGGCCAAAGCTGCGGCCCGTGCCAGGCGGCGCCGCTGAAGGTCGGACATGATGCGGCCGGTGGGGTTATGGAAGTCCGGGACGAGGTAGGCCATGGCTGGACGCTGCTGGTTCATGGCAGCCACCATGGCATCGATGTCCCAGCCCGCCCCGGCTCCGGCGGCCGGCATCGCCACCGGAAGCGGGCGGCACCCGGAGGCCCGGATGGCGTCCAGGGCGTTCGGGTAGGAGGGGTGTTCCACCAGGACTTTGTCCTGTTTCCCTGCCAAGGTCTTCAGGACAATGTTCAACGCGTGCTGCGCCCCGGACGTCACCAGGATCTGCTGGGCCGTGGTGGGAACGCCCTCGGCCGTGTACCTGTCCGCGATGGACTGCCGGAGCGCAGGCACTCCAATGGCGTCGTAGCCAAAGCCGGGCAGAAGGGCGGGTAGTTCGGTCAGCGCATCGGCGAAGGCGCGGTGCACCACCTCGCCTGCTGCCGGCAGCGATGCGTACGCCAGGTCCAGCAGTCCCTCCGGCGCTGCCAGCCCTGGCATGGTCACGGGCGAGCTGCGGTGCGGAATGCAGGTTCTGCCCCGGCTGCCTTGGCCTGCGGTCAGGAAACCCTGCTCCCGCAGGGTGGAGTACGCTGCCGTCACCGTGGTTCTGCTCAGGCCCAGTGTTTGGGCCAACGCCCTCTCGCTCGGCAGCGCGACGTCCAGCGGGATTCGCCCGTCCATCACCAGTAAACGCACGACGTCGGCCAGCTCCCGGTAGGCGGGCAGGGCGCCGGAGTTCCAGGAGCCGAGGAGGCGGGTGAGCGCGGTGGGATTGAGTGAGCCTGTCACCAGTCCAGTATTTCAAACTGGCTATGGAATACAAGGCCAGTTTTTCGCGATCATGGTTTCATGATGACCCGAAGAATCACCCAACTCCTGATCGGCCTTGCGATGTACGGCATTTCCCTTGCCATGTTCATCCGCGCCGGACTCGGCCTGGACCCGTGGGACGTGTTCCACCAAGGTGTGTCCCAGAAGACCGGCTTCAGCATTGGGATCGTGGTTATCGCCGTCAGTTTCCTGGTGCTGCTGCTTTGGATTCCGCTGCGGCAGATGCCGGGCATCGGAACACTCGCGAACGCCGTGCTGGTGGGTTTGTTTGCCGACCTGGGCCTTTGGCTGATTCCCGCGTTCTCGCACCTCGGTGGTCAGATTGCCATGCTGGCCGGGGCCGTGATCCTCAACGGTATTGCTTCCGCCTGCTACATCGGAGCCCGGCTGGGCCCGGGTGCGCGCGACGGCCTGATGACCGGGTTGGTGCGGCGGACGGGCTGGTCCGTTCGACTGGTCCGCACGGGGATCGAGGTTGTGGTCCTGGCGGTGGGGTGGCTGTTGGGTGGATCCGTCGGCGTGGGCACGGTGGTGTACGCCTTGGCGATTGGGCCGATCGTGCAGATATTGCTGCCCAGGTTCATCGTGCCGGAGAGGCCTGCGACGACGGCACCCACCGGGGAAACGCAACCCACCCTGGCGGCATAGCTACCTTCCGTAACGGGGCCGGGCAACCCGTCCTGAAGCGCGTTGCCCGGAGATTGCGTTGCGGGACGGTCCGGCTGGTCCCGTCTCAGTTCCTTCCGCACCACGTGGCGCTGGCTGGCACTGTGGACAGAAATAGATGTCCCTTTCCTCGGTGCCGTCCGGTGACCCCAGCAGGCCGTACTCGATGGGTGTTCCGCATCGCCGGCACGGCTGCCGCGTTCTTCCGTAGACCCAGTAGCCCGGACGCACGGCACGTGGACCCAGCGTGGAGCGCCGTCCCGGGCCAAGGTTCTCGCCCAGAAGCCGCTTGGCATCGTTTACGATCCTGGCCAGATCCGGGACCTGGCCCACCGGCAGGGCAGGGTGAACGCCGGACAGGAAACAGGAATCGCAGCGGTAGATGTTCCCGATCCCGGCGAGGTTCCGCTGATTCAGCAGGGCGTAGCCGATGGGAACATCCGGTTCAGCCTGGAGCCGCCGCAAGGCCTCGGCTTCATCCCAGTCCGGCCCAAGGAGGTCCGGTCCAAGATGGCCTACGATCTTGTCCTCTTCGCCGGTAGGCACAACCTCGAGGATGCCCAGCGAGAATCCCACGGCATCGGCCACCGCTGTCCGCAGCACGCAACGCGCTGTGTGCCCGGGCCTGGTCCACCGGCCGCCAGGTGCGTAGACCATCCACGAACCCTCCATCTTCAAATGTGAATGGATGGTGAGGGCGCGTGGTTTCCGGCTGGCCCCAGGTTCCGTATCCTCCGGACCCACCAGGCGCATCAGCAGATGTTTCCCGCGCGGCACAACCTCGGTCATGGTCCAGCCGGCAAGGTTCAGCGTGGCGAAGCGCGGCACGCGGAAATCCGAGGCCGTCACCACCTGGCCGGCAAGGGCTTGGTGGAGCTTATGGGCGGCGCGCCAGACGGAATCTCCTTCAGGCACGGATCCGCAGTCCCTTCGGCGTCGAGTAGGCGCCGGCTGCGGCGAGGGCGGCGGCGATAGGTGTTTCCAGGAGGTCGTGCCCGTTAACCTTCTCCATGAACAGCTTGTCCACGGCGCCTCGACGAACCACGCCCACCAGAGCCTCGGCAGCTACGGTGAGGGCGGCGTCGTCGTGGCTGAAGGTGAGCAGCGTCTTACCGCCGCGTTCGACGTAAAGGACCAACGCGCCGTCGACCATCACCACCAATGCCCCTGCTTTCCGTCCTGGCCGATGTCCCGAGCCGGCCTCGCCGGCCACCGTCGGCCAGGGAAGGGCGGCCCCATAGGGATTCGCAGGGTCGGTTGCCGCGAGGGCCAGCGCCGTCGGGTCTGGCTGGGCGATGCGGGCGTCCTCGGTGAAGGAGCGCAGCCGGTCAACGGTGGCGGGCACTGCGAACTGGGCTGCGCCGAGATGCTCAATAAAGTATCCGCGGCGGCAGCGCCCGGCTTCCTCCAGACGCGCGAGCACCTTGTACATGAGGCCGAAGCCGCCCAGGATGTTCTCTGCCATCACCGAACCCCGCGTCACCACCCCGTAGCGGTCCAGGAGAAGCTCGGCGGTGCCGCGGGCGTGGATGGTTGGATCCAATTCCGGCAGGGGAAGGGCGGACCAGCGTCCGACGGCGAGTGGCGGCGTGGGCGCCTGTGCCGCTACAGATCCATAGCGGCCACCGTTCAGCCCGGGGGATCCAAGGAGGCCCGCGCCGTGGCGGCCGAGTCGGCTCATGCGCGGCGCCCTGGCCCGGGGCGCCTTGGCCACTTGGCGATGGGCCGTCCGCCCGCCGGCGATCATGGCGCGCACCGGGGCAAAGGTGTCTCCGGTAACCCTTCCCGCCCAGACGAGGTCCCACAGGGCGGAAACCACGGCGTCGTCGCTCAGCACGGCATCCATGCCACCGGCAACCTCCGTGAGCTGCCGGAAGAAGTAGCCGCCGCCCGCGCCCAGATAGCCCATCAGGCGTTGCTGCGCGTCGCCGGGTTCAAACTCCGGCGACGGGTTGAGGGTGAGCTCGGCGGAATCGGCAACGTGCAGGCTGATCCAGCCGTCGTTGCCGGGCAGGGATCCGGCGCCGGACCACAAGAGTTCACCGGCTGCCATGAGTTCGTCCAGCATGGCGGGCTTGTAGTCGGCCACACGGCTGGCGAGGACCAGGGGCTCCCACGCCGAGGCCGGAACGGGGACACCTGACAATTGGTCCACGGCAGTGATGATGCCGTCCAGCCCGCGGAGTGCTTGGCTGCGTGACTTTCCGGGCGCCGTGACGTTTTGCCACGCAGGAAGGAAACGCCCGTAGGCCGCGGCATCGACGGGTTCCACTTCTGCCCTGAGCGCCGCCAGGGACCGTCGCCGGAGTTTCCGAAGGACCTCGGAATCGCACCATTCGCTGGACGGGGGAGCCTCGAGGCTGATGACGTCAGGATCAGGTGCTTGCGTTTCGGGCGCTGTGGCGTGCGGACGGAATTCGCCTTCCACCACGCGGCCATCGGCGGCGAGCCGTTTCAGCGCGGTATTGACCACCGCAACCCCGAGGCCCAGCCGCGTTGCTGCCTCGGACGCCGTGAACGGTCCGTGCGTGCGTGCATACCGGGAAACGAGGTCGCCCAAGGGATCGTTCACCGGTTCGATGAACGCCAGCGGCACACCCATCGGCAGGGGCACCCCGATGGCGTCGCGCAGCCGGGCAGCGTCCTCCACCGCAGCAAAACGTTCGACGCCGCCAATGGTCACCTTGAGTGCGCGGTTGGCCTTCTGGAGTGCCTGGAGATGGGATCCGGCCTCGGCGGTGGTTGCGGAGGCGGGCACTTCCTGGTCAATGGAGGGCTGGTCCGTGGCGTGCTCCGGCGAGGTGAGTGCGGCCCCCTCAGTGGCAGGTGCTGCCCCGGCGGCCGGAGTCTGTTCGGACCCAGGCTCCGCGGCCTGCAAACGCTCGGCCACTTCATCCACGGCAAGGGGGCCAAGCAACCGCAGCAGGTCCGCCACGCCTTCCACACCCTTGACGCGGCGGTCCGGAACCAGCCGTTGCAGTTCGCGTTCCGTGGTGTCGATGACCTTGGCGTCCAGGAGTTCGCGCAGTTCCACGCGTCCCAGGAGCTCGTTGAGGAGCGTGGAATCCAGGGCAAGCGCTGCGGCCCGGCGCTCGGCAAGGGGCGAATCGCCTTCGTAGAGGAACTGGGCCACATAACCGAACAACAAGGACTTGGCGAAGGGGGAGGGCTGCTGGGTGGTGGTCTGGACGATCCGGAGTTCGCGGCGCTCAACGGACGCGGCGATGTCCTTCAACGCAGGAAGGTCGTAGACATCCTGCAGGCATTCCCGCACCGTTTCGAGGACGATGGGAAACGCAGGGTACTTCTTGGCCACGTCCAGCAACTGCGCCGAGCGTTGGCGTTGCTGCCAGAGTGGTTGGCGTTTGGTGGGGTTCTGCCGCGGCAGCAGCAAGGCCCGGGCAGCGCATTCGCGGAACCGGGAGGCGAACAGGGCGCTGCCGCCCACCTCTGCGGTAACGATCTGTTCGAGCTCTTCGGGGTCGAAGAGGAAAAGTTCTGCGCCGGGCGGTTCGTCTTCCATCATGGGGACGCGAAGGACGATGCCGTCGTCCGCCGCCATGGCCGAGCCGTCCAGGCCATAGCGTTGCTGGAGGCGCTGGCCCACCGCGAGGGCCCAGGGTGCGTGGACCGGCATGCCGAAGGGACTGTGCAGGACCACCCGCCAGTCTCCGAGTTCATCGTGGAAGCGTTCCACCACCAGGGTGCGGTCGCTCGGGACGACTTCCGTGGCCTGTTTCTGCTCGTCCAGGTATTGGATCAGGTTGTTGGCCGCGAAGGCATCCAAACCGCTGGCCTGGCACCGTTCCATGGCCGGAGCAGGGTCGGCGGCGGAGAGCTCCCTGATGAAAGCACCGAGTGCCCGGCCAAGGTCCACGGGGCGGCCCAGCGAGTCGCCCTTCCAGAAGGGAAGTTTCCCGGGTTGGCCGAAGGCGGGGGAGACCAGCACGCGGTCGTGGGTGATGTCTTCGATCTTCCAGCTGGTGGCACCCAGCGCGAAGATGTCTCCTACGCGGGACTCGTAGACCATTTCCTCATCGAGTTCGCCGACCCGACGGCCTCCCTTGGCGGCCCGCGCCGAAGAGCTGGGACCATCGCCGTCGCCTGAAGAGCCCGTTCCCTCGACCTCTGTACCGATGATGTAGACGCCGAACAGCCCCCTGTCCGGGATGGTTCCGCCGGAGGTGACGGCCAGGCGCTGGGAGCCGGGCCGTCCTTCGATGGTTCCGGCATGCCTGTCCCACACGATGCGAGGCCGGAGTTCGGCGAATTCATCTGAAGGGTACCTGCCGGCCAGGAGATCCAGCGTTGCCTCGAACGCCGAGCGCGGAAGGCTGGCAAAGGGTGCGGACCGGCGGACTGTGCTGAACCACTCTTCGACGTCGATGCTGCCCAGCGCCGTGGCTGCCACGGTCTGTTGCGCCAGGATGTCCAAGGGATTGGTGGGTATGCTGAGCCGCTCAATCTGGCCGCTGAGCATGCGCTCCACGGTGACGCTGGTGTGCAGCAGGTCCGCCCGGTGCTTCGGGAAGAGGACGCCTTCGGAGATCTCACCCACCTGGTGTCCCGCACGGCCTACGCGCTGCAGGCCGCTGGCCACGGACGGCGGCGACTCCACCTGGATAACCAAATCCACGGCGCCCATGTCGATGCCCAGTTCAAGCGAGGACGTAGCAACCACGCAGCGCAGCCTGCCGGATTTCAGGTCATCTTCGATCAGGGCGCGCTGGTCCTTGGACACGGAGCCGTGATGTGCCCTTGCCAGGACGGGATCGGCGCCGCTGGTGCTTCCGGCTTGGGCCATCATGTGTGCCGGCGTAGCCGTGGACGTGGGGGACTTCGCGGAGTCTCCGCCCGGCGATGCGACGGCGGACGCCGCGGAACCCGGCGCGGTGTCCCACTGGCCCGAACCGCCCTGCCCGGGAGACTCGTCCCAGGCGGATCCAGCCTCGGCCATCAACTGCCGCTCGGCGTAGATCTCGTTGAGCCGGGCGGTCAGGCGCTCGGCGAGGCGACGGGAATTGGCGAACACGATGGTGGATTGCTTGGAAAGGACGAGATCCACGATCTGTTCCTCCACGTGCGGCCAAATGGAGGCCTGTGGCTGCAGCCCTGATGCGGGGCCCGAGTCGAACGCCCCGGAAGCACCCTGCAGGTCCGACATGTCCTCCACAGGTACGGTGACGGTGAGGTTCCAGTTCTTCTTGGACGGCGGAGCCACGATCTCGACGGGAGCCTGGCCGGCCAGGAACTGTGCAACGAGTTCACGGGGCTGCACCGTTGCCGAAAGCCCGATGCGCTGGGCCGGCTTGGGCAGCAGAGCGTCGAGCCGCTCCAAAGACACTGCGAGGTGGGCGCCACGCTTGGTGCCGGCCACAGCGTGGACCTCGTCGATGATGATGGTGTCCACTTCGCTCAACGTTTCCCGGGCCCGGGACGTCAGCATGAGGAACAGGGACTCCGGGGTGGTGATGAGGATGTCCGGCGGGTTGGTCAACAGCGTGCGGCGATCCGCCGCCGTCGTATCCCCGGAGCGGACGCCCACCGTCACGAGGGGAGCCGGCAGCCCCAAACGCTTGGCGGTTTGCGTGATGCCGATCAGCGGCGAGCGGAGGTTGCGTTCCACGTCCACGCCCAGTGCTTTCAGGGGCGAGATATACAGGACGCGCGTCTTGGTTTTTGGCTTCCTGGGCCGCTTGCCCGCGGGGACCTCTTCCAAGCCGGGCAGAGTGTCCGTGGGTGTTGAATGCAGACGGTCCAAAGCCCACAGGAAGGCTGCGAGCGTTTTGCCCGAGCCGGTGGGAGCCACCACCAAGGCATGGGAACCGGAAGAGATCGCGTTCCATGCGCCATCTTGGGCAGGCGTGGGCTCGCTGAATGCGCCGAGGAACCATTCCCTGGTTGCCTGGCTGAAACGGCTGATGGCGCCGGAAGACGCCTGCTGCTCCTGCATTCCTCCATCATGCCCCACGGCACGGACAGAATAAGGTCCGGCAGAAGAAGCGCCAGATCATGCCCGGTCCGTGGGGTGGAGGTCAGACTGCCTGGAAAGCGGTGATGCTCAGGAGCTTGATGCCCGCGTTGCTGCAAGCATCGTGCGGTTCGGCGACGAACAGGGAGGCCGTATCTTCCGGCGGGTAGATCCGGTAGCCGGCCGCCGCAACCTTGGTGCAGTCGCCGTAGTTCCCGGCCTGGGTGTAACGGAGTTCGGCCCACGCAGCCTTGCCCGGTGCCAGCTCGATCTTGGTGACGGGGGTGGTTGTCTCACGCGTTGCGGGTTCGCCGATCGGTGCCCCGTTGGCGTCGGCCGTCAGGGAAACTCCGGCGAAGCCTTCAAGCGTGCACGTGGCAGAACCGGAGTTGGTCAGGATCAGCTTCTCGTAGATGCTGCCCGCTGCGCCGCCACCCGTTGAGTCCGTGGTCGCCGTGAGGGAGGCCGCCTTGCACAACCCCGGACCTGCGGGAGCCGCGGATGTCGCGGAACCCGACGGTGAGGAGCTCGCGGAAGCGGAGGCCGAGGCGCTGGCCGAGGAGGATGCCGACGGCGAAGATGATGTAGGCGGGGCGCTGCTGCTCCCTGCAGGGCTGGGGCTGGGTCCACAGGCGGCAATAAGCAGCAGTGACGCGGCCGCCGTCGTCGTTAGAAGTCCGGTTTTGATGCGCTGAGTCCACATGGGCACCAGCCTTGCCGCGGCCGTGGCACGAGTCAATCGAGCCACGGCCGGGGCGACGGATTGGCGCCCGGATCGTAATCTTTCAGGGCGCCTGGCCAGTTACTTGGTCGTCTTGGAGCGGCGGAAGAACGCTGCCGCGCCCAGGACCAGGCCTGCGATACCGGCCAGCATGCCGGCCCAGCTGCGGGCCGTGGAGCCATCGTCGGTCACGGAGGATGCTTGTTCCGTGGACACCGTGGCAGCAGCGTGGTGATCGCCCGACGCATCAGCGGCGGTGATGGCAACCGACGGGGCCGGCGACTTCAGGTCGTGCTCGTTCTGTCCATCCTTGGGAATTTCCGACCAGTCCGTCTGACCCTGCTCGCACGTCTGCAGCGTGGGGAAGTAGATGGTCTTGCCGGCAGCGTCCGGCAGCTTGACGGAAAGGACCAAAGCGTCGCGCAGGTGGGGATCCAGGGGCGTCTTGGCCGTGTAAACGATCTGGCTGGTCCGCTTGGTGATGGACGTGCCGTCGTCGAGCTTCTTGGGCTCGGCAAGCGTTTCGGTCACCTTCTCCACTGTCCAGTTGGGGTTGACCGTGGGCTGTGCATCGGTCAGTTCCTGGGGGAGGTTGATGGTGACCTTGGTGGTGGGGGACGTGTCGCAGCCGTGCGGGATGCCGAACGTCACCAGGGCGTACGAGTTGGCGGCGGTTTTGTCCGGAGTGGCGCCAACATGGGCGGACGCGCCGGCGAGTCCGGCCATCATCAAGGCGGCGGTGCCACCGGCCACGGCGGTAGCGGACAGGGTACGGCGGAGGGTGGAGTTTTTCATGGGATGGCCTTTCAGGGTGCGCCTGGAAACGGCGCGGGGTACGGGTTTGGGGCCCGTCACCGTGGAAGGGCTGGTGCCGGGCGGAACTAAGGACGTACGACGGCGGCCGGCGGGCCGCGGCGGCTGTCTTGCCTGAGGTTCCGCCATGGGCGGGGGATGAAAACGTCAGGTGCTCCGACGGCGACAGGCGTGGCACCGGCGTCGGGCTTGAAAAGCAACGACGGCAGGGTGACCAGCGGACGCAGCCACGCGGCCAGTTGCCACAACGCGTCTTCGCCCTTGGCGAGCACGGCCGCTGAAGCAACCGTTGCCATCACGTGCGCAATGAACATCAGGGCGCCGGCCGTGGTGCCAAGCTCGTGCAGGTGGGTGGCCGGATCCACGATGGGCGCCAGGCTCTCTGTCCCCGGGTGATGGCCCCCCGCAGGTGCTGCCGCGTCAATCGGAGCCAAAGAAGTGAAGGCCTGGTGCAACACCAACTGGCTTGCGCCCACAAGCGCCGTCATGGCCGCGACATTCAGCTTGAAACGGGTTGCGAGCGTTGCCGCGAGCCCGGTCAGCGCGATGAGTGCCGCGAGTACCGGAGCCGTGGGGAGCGCCCCGCCGCCAAGTACGTGGGCTCCCGCCGCCAGCAGGACGACCACCACGGAAAGTGCGCCGGACCGAAGGGCATGGAAGGGCGACCGGGGCTGCGAAGTGCGCACGGAGTCCTCCCTTTGTTCGCCGGCTGGGTTGGCAACGGCTTTGATTCTATCGGGACTTCGTTGCCGTGCCGCCCTTGGATGGCTTCCTGGCCGACTCAGAGGCGACCGCCCGGGGACCGGCCGCGGCACTGGCAGCAATGGTGATGAGTGCTCCGAGGATCATGGCCGCGCCCTCGCCCGGTTGCAGGAGGTGCAGTTGCGAACCGATGGTTGCCGCTGCCACCGGGACGCCCAGTTGTGATGCCGAGAGGACAACCAAGGGGAAGGGCTGCCCGAGCAGTCGCGTTGCGGAGTGGACAATGAGCGTGCCTGCCCCGAGGCAGAGGCCCAAGAGAATCATCTGAGGGTTGCTGCCGAGGTCGTTCACGTTCAGTGAGGCCCCAAGCCAGACGAAGAAGACCGGCCCAAGGAAGCCGTCGCTGACTGCGAACAGTTGATGGGCCAGGCGCCGAGGTTCGCCCACTGCCGCCACTGCCAGGCCGAACGAGAATCCCGCCAGCATCACCGACACGTGGCCCAGGACGGCCAAACCGGCCAAGGCGAACAACAAGGCCAACTGGATCCGCAGTTCCAGGGCGAACTTCCGGTCCTCCGAAACGTCGTGCAGGCGCCCGCGCGTGCCGCTGCGCTCGAAGGCGCGGAGTACGAAGAACAGCGCCACGGCGCAGGCCGCCACCGCTGCCGCCCCCAACGCCGCACGCCCGGCATTGGGCGGATCGACGGCGAGTGGCAGCGCCACGATGCAGGCAATATCGGCAATGGCCACCTGCGCCGTCATGGTCAGGACCTTTGGACCGCCGAGTTTCAACGAGTCCACGATCGGGAGCACCAGGGCTGCGGAGGAAGAGGCCAGCAGCACGATATACAGCGGCGCGTGGCCCGTCCCAAAAACAGCTGCTGTGCCGATCCCCGCGGCGACCGCCAGAGCAGCTGCCACTCCAGCCCTGGCTGCGCCACTGCCCAGCGCTGCCCGGATGGCCTTGTCACGGATGGGGACGTGCGTGCCGGCCACAAACATGATCAACGCGAAGCCAACGTCGGCCAGCAGCGTGAACGTGGGGTCGGCCGGATCCACGAGTTTCAGACCGGTGCGGCCTATCAGGATGCCCGCCAAGAGTTGTCCGAGGACCACGGGCAAATGCCATTTTCGAGGCAACGCAAGCAGTGGCCCCAGAAGGGCCACTGCCGAAATCAGGGAGAGTTGAAGGAACGTCACCGGTTTGGGGAGTCTGCAAGTTTGAGCGGAATGTCTGTGTTCTCGTCCGGCATTGTCAGCGTCCCTCCTGTTTGGGCCTGCGGGTGAAAGTAGGTCCCGGCGGCGCCGGCACCCTGGCCGGGTCAGTGGTGGAACGACGACGGCGGAGCTCAAGTCCCAGGCTTTCCTCACCTCGCGCCATGGCCCAGTGGTGGTTGGCCGAGAAGGCCGGTTTGAGGAGCCAGCTCAATCTGCGCAAGAGGGGCTTCGCAGTGCTGACCCGCCAGTCATAGGTGATGACAACCTCCGGGCCGTCCGTCTCGAAGGTCCAGCGGCCAGTTCCGTTGAGGTCGCCCTTGGCCGTGAGTGCGAAGCCGTGCACGGTCACCGGCTCGGTGACCGTCAGCCTCCAACGCAGCGTGTAGGGCAGCCAACCCTTGGTATGGAGGTCGAAGGAGTTGCCGATGCCATCAGGGCTTCCTGTGCTCACCGGCGTGACCGCAAGGTAGACAGCCGGCCACCACTGTTTCAGGGTGCCCGCGTCTCCCAGGACATCCACGACTTCCTGCAGCGTTCCCGCCACGCGCCACACCGTGACGAACTCGTAGTCGGTGCTCTTGCCTGTCCTGCTGGTTGACCCGGCCATTGTTGCCTCCACGGTCCGTGCGGCTCCGAGGGTGTCCTTGTGGCATCCGTGAATAATGTACCGCCGGGCGGTGCTGGGAGTTAGATGCTGAAGCGCGGACGCGGCGATGTCGAGTCGAGATCCATCCTAAAAGTCTGGGGTTGTAAAAGCCAAGGGTTTTGAATAGGCTCGTGAGTGCGTTGGGATGTAATTCTCGGAGATGAGGTAGCAGATTGGCTGGATCATCTCGACATGGCGTCATATGAGCTGATAATTGCGGCATTAATGGTTCTTTCTGAAGCCGGTCCGGCTCTGGGAAGGCCGTTGGTAGACACGATTACTGGGTCAAGGATCAAGAATCTGAAGGAGCTTCGCCCCGGCTCCAAAGGTCGCAGTGAGATACGCATCCTCTTTGCGTTTGACCCGACGAGGCGAGCCATCCTTCTCGTAGCAGGCGACAAGGCCGGCAACTGGAAGAGATGGTACAAAACGAACATCCCTATCGCAGAGGATCGTTGGCAAGAACACTTAGGAGGAAGTCGTTGAGCCCCAGAACTCTCAAAGAGCAGCTCGAAGCACGCCCCGTGGATGCTGCACGAGTAAACGAACTTGCCGAGGAGATGCGGCGTGAAGTTCGCGCCTATCGGCTTGCCGAAATCAGGACTCGCCTGCAGGTTTCCCAGGTTGCTTTGGCGCGGGAAGCCCACATTAGTCAGAATCGCGTCTCGCAGATTGAGCGAGGCAACATCGAACATACGCAAATCGACACGCTGCGCAAGTACATCGAAGCCCTCGGTGGAACAGTCGAAGTAACCGCGCGTTTTGGATCCGAACGGTTCGACCTCGTGTCGTGACGCCGTTTTGAGGCCTACCTGAGTTGGGTAGGCCTCCCCATGCCCTCCGCGGGTGGCGCTGGGTTAGCATGGAGCCGAAATTCTCCATCGAAAGGATTTACCCATGCGCAAAACAACCCGACGCGTCACGTTGGCGCTCACGTCTGTGGCGGCCAGCCTTGTCCTCGGCGGCACGCTGAGCGTCGCTGCTCCCGCACCGGCCGAGGCCGCTGGACGTTGCGTTGACTACAACTACAGTTACGGCGGGTACTCCAGCTGTGTCGGCAACATCCAGACCCTGCTGAACGCCTTCCGTACGCGGATTGGCTCTCCGTATGGGACCCTCTCCGTGGACAACTCCTATGGCCCGGCCACCCGCAACGCCGTTATCGGATTCCAGCGCTATTGGGGACTCCAGGCTGACGGCATTGTTGGCCCGCGGACGTGGAACATTCTGTGCGCGCCGCAGATGGGACCCGGCCCGATCAGCTGGTACCCGTACTCTGCTGCACGTGCGTCGGGCTGCAACATCTAGCCCCCTCCACCTGTAAGATCCAGCATCCCGGCGAAAGTCAGGCGAACGGCGTACCGCTGGTCGCGACGAGCATGCCATACTCCTTGGCGTCCAAAAGAAGGTGTTCATCCGACGGGTTGAGCATCATGCCGTAGACAGCGTGAACACCCTGATAGTCGAATTGGCAGAACTCCAGTGTTTGACGTACCGGGGCGAGGTACTCCTCGAGGCTCCTTCGGGCAACCCCTTGAGCGGTGTAAGTATCCAAGGTGCTGCCGACCGAAACAGCCAGCCAAGCCTTCTTGCCGTGCAACTGGGAGGCGGAGCCGTCCAGGGTAAAGGCGAAACCGTAGGTCAGCACGGCATCGAACCATGCCTTGACCAGCGGGGTAACGCTGTACCAGCACAACGGGAACTGCAGTATCACGGTGTCGTGCTCGCGAAGCAACTGCTGCTCGTGCGGGACATCGATGCTGAACTCCGGGTAGGCACGATACAGATCGTGGACGGTGACACTTTCCAAGTTTCCGATCTCGGCGAGTCGGGCAGCGTTGGCACGGGAATCCGCGAGGTTCGGGTGGGCAACAATGATCAGGGTTCGATGAGAGGTCAAAGCATTTCCGTTTCCAAGCCGAATGAGTAACTACGTGGACAGCTAACTCGGCCAGCGGTCCTGAGCGCTTTCTCTGGCGCCAGATTGACGGCTTTGTTCCACCGACGGCAGTCGGGATGGTGGATTATCACGCGCGCCGACGGTTCCGACCAGGCACGATCGTTTGTTCCTCAGGCCGTTTGCGCTTTGCTTGAAACGAGTGTGCTGGGTGCGTTTTGGCCCGGATAGATACTGCGGTGGACGTCGATGAATGCCCGCGAAGCTTTGCTACACTGCTGGGGACTCAGCAGGTGGTTCCAGCGGATGCACCCGGCGCCGAGCGCGTCTGGGTACCGACCGGGGCCGCCGGTCAGGCCGTTTGGCACTGGCTTTTCAATTCGCGGGAACACCAAATCCAGTGAGGTGCTCCCAACTCGGGATCCTAGGAAAACGGTGTCGCGTACAGTGCTGAGGGTTTCTGGCCGTAGCTGGTCAGGTGGCCGTACTTTTGAGTCAATGGCGTCCAGTGTCGACGAGTTGGACCTTCGTATTGTTCACGCCCTGCGGATAGACGGCCGTGTGCCGTTCAGTCGCATTGCTGAGGTTTTGGACGTCTCCACACAGACCGTTGCCCGTCGTTTCCGGCGGCTGAGCAGGGAAGTCTCCCTACGCGTCGTTGGCGTCGTGAATCCGCAGAGGTCGTCACGCGAGAAGTGGATTCTTAGACTCTCTACCCGTCCGACCAGCGCTCAAAATGTGGCCGAAAACCTCGCCCGGCGCGGCGACACGATGTGGGTGCGACGTATGTCCGGGGGACAAGAAATTTGTCTTGTGACTGTCGCGAGTACCGACGAGCACCAGACTCTGCTGTTCCGCGACATCCCACGAACGTCCAGCATCACCGACGTATCGGCGCACCGCTTGCTGCACACCTATCTTGGTGGTCCCACTGCATGGCAGGGTCACAGGACTGCGCTAACGAGCCGGCAGCAGGAGCACCTGGCCCAGGAATCTGACGCGTTGGGTGGCGTCGATAAATCAGGGGAAGTCCTTGCGCCGGACGTGGCGGACTGGGAGATCCTGCTCGGATTACAGCGAAACGGACGAATGAGCTTCGCGGATCTGGCCGCCGAGACCGGCCTGTCGGTGTCGACAGTGATGAGGCGAATCGCTGCCCTGCGGTTGGGCGGCATTCTCTCCTTTGACGTCGAGATCGGAGCCGAGGTGTACGGCATCACTACGCAAGCTCTGCTCTGGATGTCGGTGGCTCCCGCTCACTTGAACCAGGCAGCAAGAACTCTCATGCGGCAGAACGAGATAGCCTTTCTGGCCTCCACCACGGGCACAAGCAATCTGGTGGCCCTGGCTCTTTGCAGAACCCCGAATGACCTGCACGAGTACTTGGCAAACGGACTGAGCTCTCTGGACATAATCCATACTGTCGAGACGAGCCCTGTCCAAGAGACCTTGAAAACCTGCAGTCCCATGCTGCGCGCTTTTCCGGGGCAGCGGTAACTCCTTTTCAGTTGAGCGCGAGGCCATCACGGCCTGGGCGGGTGAGTTTTCCACAGCTCACGGAAAGTGGTTTCGCGCTTCGATGGAACTCCCGGCAGATTGTTAGCGACACACAATCCCCGCTTTGGCGCATCTCGTGATGCGTCGAAAGGAATTCCATGAGCCACGATCAGCCAAACCCCACTCCGCCGCCGGGCTACCAGCCGCCACCGGAGTACCAGCAAGCACCTGGCTACCAACAACCGGGCGGCTACCAGCCGCCGCCCGCGTACCAGGGCGGCGGACAGCCCTTTCAGGCACCTCCGGGATTTGAGCCAAACATTCAGCCTTCGGCCGTGTCTGACAAGACGTTCCTCGTGACGTGGCTCCTTTCCCTCTTCCTGGGCGGGCTCGGGGCGGACCGCTTCTATCTCGGAAAGATCGGCACGGGTATCGCCAAGTTGCTGACTCTCGGGGGCTTGGGTATCTGGGCTCTCGTGGACCTCGCCTTCACGCTGCTCAACCTGCAGACTGACAAGGAGGGGCGCAAGCTGGCGGCATATGACCAGCACAAACTTGTCGCCCTCATCGTTTCGGTGGTGCTGGTGGCCGGTGGCCTCTTTGCCGGTGTGGCCCGGACTGCCTCAGCGTTAGCGGATGCCATGGATCCTCCCACTGTTTCTGAAGAGCGCGAACCGCTCGCCAAACCTCTTCCCACCACCTCCAGCGCTCCCAAGACCAAGACCAATAGCCGCGGCAACCTTGAAATGGCTCTAGGTGATGTGGGGACACTCAATGACCGCGGCGGAAAGGGCGCAGTCCAGGTCAAGTTCATTGTCAACAGCATCAAGCCCGTGACCTGTACCAGGCCGTATGCCAGAGCCGCAGAGAACGGCAAACTCCTGGCCGTGGACATCAGCGCTGAAACTACGCCGGAGTTGGCCAACGCTGTGATTCCACGGTTCGACCTGAGCGGCTACGACTTCAAGTTCATCGGTAAGGATGGCAAGACCTTCAACGGTTCGCTGAGCGGACCTGCAACCTACTCGTGCCTTGACGATTCCGAGACGTTTCCCATCTCCGGGATGGGTCCGGGCGAGAAAGCGGAGGGCGTGGTGATCATTGATGTGCCCGCGTCATCGGGAACCCTCATCCTCAAGCCGGCCCTTTCCGGCGGATTTGAGTACAAGTTCTAGCCAATGCGAAAGGCCCCCGTTCCCTTCAAACAAGGGGAACCGGGGCCTTTCCATGTGGCGGTGACGGTGGGATTTGAACCCACGTTGGCTTTTACACCAAACAACATTTCGAGTGTTGCACCTTCGGCCGCTCGGACACGTCACCAACTGAAATAGGGTACCGGAGGTGGGCGCTGTTCCCCAAAACGGGGCCGCAAGAGTGCCGCAGGACACAGGCCAACTTCCGTCCGGGGCACCCCGGCGATAGATTCATAAGTATCATGACTATCTCCGAAGAGCGCACAGCCCCAAACGAGGCCACAGCCTACTGGGTCACCAGGTCCGGACACGGTGAGCTGCGCCCTGAAGCGCTGCCCACGCCGCAGCCGGACGAGGCGTTGGTCAGGACGCTGTACTCGGGAGTCAGCCGCGGTACGGAGCGCGTGGTCCACGAAGGGCGTGTCCCGCCCAGGGTTGCCGAGCGGATGCACGCCCCGCACCAAGAGGGCGATTTCCCGGGGCCGGTGAAGTACGGCTATTTGAACGTCGGCGTCGTGGAAGCGGGGCCCCAGGAGTGGTTGGGCAAGACCGTCTTCAGCCTGCACCCGCACCAGGATTACTACGTTGTCCCCACCAGCCAACTCACCGAGATCCCCAACGCCATCCCCGCCCGTCGAGCGGTCCTGACCGGCATCGTCGAGGTGGCCGTCAACGCACTGTGGGAAGCCGGGCCGCGGCTGGGTGACCGTGTCGCCGTCGTCGGTGGTGGCCTGGTGGGCGGCGCCTTGGCGACGCTCCTGCGGAAGTACCCCCTGGGTCGACTGCAGTTGGTGGACGCCGACCCGGCCAAGCAAGAGCTCGCTCAGACACTTGGTATCGACTTCGCAGAACCGCACGAAGCCAAGAACGACTGCGACATCGTCTTCCACTGCTCCGCTACCGACGCCGGCCTCAAGCTCAGCCTCCAGCTTGCCGGGGACGATTCCGACGTCATCGAGCTCTCCTGGTTCGCGGACAAGGAAGTCACCCTGCCGCTCGGCGAGGATTTCCATGCCCGCCGGCTCACCATCCGTTCCAGCCAAGTGGGCGAGGTGGCCATGCCTCGCCGCCACAGGCGCACCACCGCACAGCGACTGGAAACTGCGGTGGCAGCGCTGGAAGATCCACTGTTCGACACGTTCCTGAAGAGTGAGTGCGTGTTCCGGAACCTGCCCGGCACGCTTGCAGATTTGTTGGAAAAGCCGGGTGGTTTTTGCCACGTGGTCGCCTATCCGAAGCCGGAGGAGTAAGACATGTTCAGCCTGACCGTCCGACGCCATTTCATGATCGCCCACAGCCTTCCCCGGGAAGCGTTCGGGCCCGCGCAGGGCCTGCACGGGGCAACGTTCGTTGCCGAAGTCTCGTTCCGGCGCTCCAAGCTCAATGACGACGCCATTGTCTTGGACATCGGCGCTGCCGGGAGCATCCTCGATGACGTCCTGGCGGACTTGAATTACAAGAACCTGGACGAACACCCCGCTTTCACGGGCAAACTGTCCACCACGGAGGCCCTTGCCCAACACATCGCCGGGGCCGTGGCAGCCCGGATCACCGAAACCGCCGACGGCCGGGCGCTTGCCGGGATCGACGTAGTCCTCCGCGAGAACCCGGACGCGTGGGCGGGCTTCTCACTGGAGCTCCCGGGCGACTGATGTGGACATCCGGCTCATCGTTCCCGGGAACGTACGCCACGGCTCGGGCGGCAACAAGTACAACGCCAAGCTCGCCGAGCACTTGGAGGCCCACGGCGCCGCCGTCGAGACGGTGACGGTCGACGGCGGCTGGCCAGTGGGCAGCCCGGCGGACAGGCAGCGTTTCGCGGACGCGCTCGACGGCGGCACAACAGTCATTGCCGACGGCCTGGTAGCGAGCGGAGCGCCGGATGAGGTGGCCGCCGCTGTCGGTAACGGCACGAGGGTGTGGATCCTGTCCCATATGGCCCTCGCGGAGCATCCGACTCTTGAGGGGAAGGCGTTGGCCGCGGCTACCGGCGTGATCTGCCCCAGCAACCATGCTGCAGGAGAGCTGCGGGCCAGGCACGGCCGCTCTGGGACAGTTGTAGCGCGGCCTGGGACCGAGGCTGCCGGGGAAGCAAACGGGTCAGAGCCCCCGCATCTTGTTGCTGTCGCCGCCCTGTTACCCAACAAACAGCAGACCCTGATCGTGGAAGCGCTGGCCAGCCTCCAGGACCTGTCATGGACGGCCGCGCTGATCGGTTCGCACGACGCGGACCCGGCGTATGCCGCCGAGGTGGCCGCCGCCGTCGAACGTCACGGGCTCGAAGGCCGTCTTGAGGTCACCGGTGAGCTCACCGGGACACCCCTTGAACGCCAATGGCTCGCGGCCGATTTGAGCCTCCTCGCCTCCACGTCCGAGTCGTTCGGGATGGTGGTGGTCGAGTCCCTGGCACACGGCGTGCCTGCGTTGGTAAAAGAGGGGACCGGGGCGGTGGAAGCACTGGGCAGCAGCGGCGCCGGGCAAGCCGTAAAGATCGCCGGCCCAGGAGACCTCGCCAAGACCATCCGTGCCTGGCTCACAGACGAGTCGCTGAGGACGGAGTGGCGCCAGGCCGCCCTGATGTCCCGCCACACGCTCCCCGGCTGGGATGCCACGGCCCGAACAGTCCTGGATGCCCTCACCGCGGACGCCTGAACAACAAGAATTCGTGGTGCACAATGGGGCCATGACACCCACTGTGCCCGCCGCAGCCACCCTCGTCCCTGAACGGCTCCGCGCCTGGACCTGGCACGCACAGGGCCTCGACGGATCCCTGCGAGGCAAGACCTCCGAGGAAGTCCTGGACCAGGCGGGCTGGGCCCGTTCGGTGGGCGGCGCCAATCCCTATCTGGGCCTGTTCGCCCGTGCCGGCATCACCAGGGAACAAGCTGACCGGGACGTTGCAGCCCTCCTGATCCACGAACTGCCCGTAGCCCGCGGCTGCACCTACGTCTTGGGCCAAAACGACTACGGCTGGGGCCTGCAGGTGGGTCGGGACGCTGCGATGGCCTCGTTCAAGGTGCTCGCGCGACTCGGTGTGGAGCGTGGCGAAATCGCCCTCCTGGAAGACGAAGTGGAGCACGTCCTCAAGGAATCCAGCGCCCCCATGGACCCCAAGCAGCTCAAGGACGAACTCGGCGATTCAGTCCGCAGCCTCGGCGAGGAAGGCAAGAAGAAGGGAGCCTCCACCACCCTGCCCACGGCCCTGGGTCTCCTCCAGGCCGACGGCCGTATCCGCCGCGTTCCCATCAACGGCCGCCTTGACCAGCAGCGCTACGCCTACACTGCCTGGAGTCTGCCGCCCAGCGGAATGGACGACGACGGCGCCCGCCGCCTGCTGCTCGAGCGGTACTTGCGCTGGACTGGCGGAGCGACGCTGAAGCAGAGCCAGTGGTTTACGGCCTTCACGGTGGCGCAAACCAAGGCTGCTTTGGCCGCCGTCGGCGCTGTGGAGGTGACCACGGCGGCCGGGGACGTACTGTGGATGCTGCCCGCCGACGTCGAACGTTTGGTTGCTTTCGAGGAGCCACGCGAAGAGCAGATCCACCTGCTCGCAGGCACCGACTCACTGGTCCTCCACAGGCGCAACTCGGCAGACCTGTACGCCGACCAGGACAAAGGCAAGAAAGTGCTGGACACCACCCTGGCCCTCCAGGCCGACCTGCCGGACCATCCCATCCTGGACAGGGGGAGGATCATCGGGCTCTGGCAGTATGACCCGGGCAAGGAACGCATTGCGGTATGGACGTTCGAGCCGCCCACGCCTGCGGTGAGCCAGCGGATCGCCGAAGTGGAAGCGTGGATCCGGGACGAACTGGGTGATTTCAGGTCCTTCAGCCTGGATTCGCCGGCTTCGCGCCAGGTCCGGATCGACGCGTTGGACGCTGCTGCCGGACGCTGAAGCCTGCGGGCCGCAACGTCAGCCTGAGCCGTAGGGACGGGTGATCGCCTCCAAAAGGTGCCCATCCGGATCGCGGAAGTAGATGCCGCGGCCGCCGTCGTTGTGGTTGATCTGGTGCGCGCGGGTCCGGGAAGGGTCAGCCCAATACTCCACGTGCTCGGCCGTGATCCGCAGGAAGATCTGGTCGAATTCCTTCTCAGAGACCAAGAAGGCGTAGTGCTGGGGCGAAACCTTGCCCTCAGCGCCAAGGAAGTCCAAGGTCACGCCGTTCTCCAGGGCAACCGTGACGAAGGACCACATGGTCTGCGGCTTGGGCAGTCCAAAGATGCGGGCCAGGAATTCCGCGGACCGGTGCTTGTCCGTGGCGTAGACGATGGTGTGGTTGAAGGTCACGGTCATGGTTTGCTCCCTCAGGATGCGGCAAACAACTCAGGCGGGGGAGCGGTGCTCCGCTGCCGGTACGCGGTGCGCCGCGAAGAAGTCCTTCAACAGCACAGCGCATTCGTCCTCCCGCACGCCCGCGTAGACCTCAACCCAGTGGTTGAGGCGGCGCTCGCGGAGGATATCGAACACGGAGCCCACGGCCCCGGCTTTCTCGTCCCACGCTCCAAACACGACGCGCGGGATCCGGGCCAGGACGATCGCCCCGGCACACATGGCACACGGTTCAAGGGTGACAGCCAGCGTGCAGTCTTCCAGGCGCCACCCGTCGCCGTCCTCACCCAACTCGAGCGCGTGCCGTTGCAGGGCCGCAGCCGCCTGGCGGATGGCGACGATCTCCGCGTGCGCGGTCGGGTCGCCGTGCGCCTCCCGTTCGTTGCGGCCGGAACCCAGCACACCGCCGTCGGGCCCTAAAACGACCGCACCAATCGGCACGTCGTCCGTTTCCAGCGCCAGCCGTGCCTCATCCAGGGCAAGGCCCATCCAGGCAGTGTGTTCTGCGTGATACGGCTCGGTAGCGCTCATGTCTCAATGATAGTTTTGGGGGATGCGCACACTCGTCGTGGACCACCCGCTGGTCGCTCACAAGCTCACCGTACTGCGGGACAAGAACACCCCTTCACCGGTCTTCCGGCAACTTACCGAAGAACTCGTCACCCTGCTGGCCTACGAGGCCACCCGCGAGGTCAAGACCCAGCCCGTCGAAATCGAGACGCCGGTCACCAAGACCATCGGCACGGCCTTCACCAAGCCCACCCCGCTGGTGGTTCCCATCCTCCGCGCCGGGCTCGGCATGCTCGAGGGCATGACCAAGCTGGTCCCCACAGCCGAGGTCGGTTTCCTGGGCATGGCCCGTGACGAGGAAACCCTGGACATCATCACCTACGCCGAGCGCCTGCCGGAGGACCTTACAGGCCGTCAGGTCTTCGTTCTGGACCCCATGCTTGCCACCGGCGGCACCCTGCGCGAGGCCATCAAGTTCCTCTTCAAGCGCGGAGCCTCGGACGTCACGTGCATCTGCCTGCTGGCTGCTCCCGAGGGCCTGTCCAAGCTGGAAGAGGAACTCGCGGACAAGAACGTGAAGATCGTCCTGGCCTCGATCGATGAGAAGCTCAACGAGAAGTCGTACATCGTCCCGGGCCTGGGCGACGCGGGCGACCGCTTGTACGGCATCGCGGGCTAATCGCGCCACCAAAGGACCGGACGATTTCTGTCCGGGCCTTTGCTATGTGGACGTTGGGCCGGTTCAAGGAGCCGAGTCCACCACCGAAGTACGCACCGCCGTCCACGACGAAGCCGTGTTGGCTGGGATACCACTTTCGGCCACCAGATAGACGGTTCGCTCGCCGATCAGCAGGCCGGTGGCCGGATCGATGATGATGTCTTCGCGGAACTTGCCTCCCGCCCAAGCGACGCCAAGGGCAATACCTTGGCGTCCGTCGAGGGTAGCTTGCTTATCGGCTACAACCACGCCGGGAATCAATGCGGCGGCCTTATACATGGCTGCCCGCAGATCTGCCGGTATGACGCCGGTACGCAACGACGAGGCGATGGTTGTGAGGGCTTCCTTCTCCGCAGATGGACCCTTGCCCTTGGTCTTCAGGTAGATCAAGTCCAGAAGTGCCTGCGGTTCCCGTGGCAACGTCTTGACCGCTTCCGGCAGGGGCATGTCGAGGATTCGTTGGGGACTTCCATAAAAATCGCCGCCTTTGCCCCGGAGAATACCTTCAAGCTGCGGGCCCGAGTTCTCCGTCTTCATGGCCTCCATGAGACGTTCGGCTTCTGCTTTGGACTCCTCGCCAAAGAAGGTCGCAGGAACCCGCGGTTCGCGATTCCAGACCCACTCACCAGATAGGTCCCCCGGAATATAGACCTGCCCGCCAGTTGTGTCCAGCCAGGAAACTGCCGTTCCGTCTGCCCGGGTAGTCGTGGAGGCGTACACCGCCTTGGTGTCCACCTTGAGGAACTGCCCGGGCTTGACTGCGGGGTCGGAGGTCTTGATGGTGGTGGCGGCCGCGTTGTCCAGGATCTCCGCAGCTTCGGCTGCAGCACCAGGCCTTGGACTCTCGCCCGTGACGTCGGCAACCACAAATCCTGCAACAAGGACAGCCGCAGCGGTCGTGGCGAATCCCGCCCTCTTCGTCAGTGTCTTCCATCCACCTCGCCTGTTGGCGGCTTTGATTTTGGACTCGACCCTATTTACCAGTTTGTTCCGGCCGCGGGCCAACGTGGCCTGCGGGGGTGTGCCAACGTCCCTACGCATTTCGCGGAGCAGTTGCAATTCGTCCATGTTCTTTCTCCTTTTCGTCAAGAAGCTCCGGGGTGAGGCCGCTGCGGAGCACGCGTCGGGCACGGTTCAAACGGGAGCGCACGGTACCGATTGGCACACCCATGGCTTCGGCGATGCCTTCGTAGCCCAGGTCTGCCCATGCATAGAGGAGCAGGGTTTCACGGTCGATCGCGGGCATTGCCTTGAGCTGTTTGGCGAGTTTGGCCGCGGCTGCTGCAGCATCCAATTTCGCTGCGACTCCCTCAGTGCTGTCGGCACTGGCCTCGCGGGAAGCTGATCTGGCCATGGCCTTCAGTAGCCGACTCTCCGCTCGGTGATGGCGCCGCAGCAGGTTGGTGGCGATTCCCAGCAACCAAGGCCTGGCGTCCTCCCTCCGGTCGTCGAAGGAGTCAAGGCTTTCCAGGGCCACAAGGAACGTGTCGGCTGTGACGTCATCGGCCGCGGCTTCGCCTGCCCGCCTGGCCGCGTAGCGATAGATGACGGATGCGTGCCGGTCGTACAACACGGCGAACGCGGCAGGACTGTCCCGCGAGCGTCGAATGATGTCTCTGTCTGTGTTCACACCTTGTATTGCCCGATGCCGAAGAAAAGGTTCACGGAAAACCCTAGCGTCCGCATGGGCATCTGCATCACGACCGGTCGCGGCAGCCCCTACCGCTTTCCACCGTGCCCCGTTAGCCTGTGGCGCATGGACTGGAAACTTGAATTGGTGTTTGTCCCTGTGTCCGACGTGGATCGTGCGAAGGATTTCTACGTCAACAAGGTCGGTTTCAACGCCGACTTCGATGAGCGTCCCATGGACGGCATCCGCTTTGTCCAACTCACTCCGCCCGGCTCGGCCTGCTCCATCGCCATCGGGGAGGGCCTGTCCGATGCCCCTCCGGGGACCGCGCCCTCCCTCCAAATCGTGGTCAGCGACATCAACAAGGCACACGAACACCTCAAGTCCAACGGCGTCGACGTCAGCGATATCGACATCCAGGACTGGGGCCACTTTGTGTACTTCGCCGACCCTGACGGCAATAAATGGGCGATTCAGTACATCCCGCACCGTCAGGACGGCTAGTCACTGTCCCAACGGACAGGTCACCAAACACGCACTGTGCGGCAGGATGGAAACATGACCCTTCCTGCCGCACAGTCCCTGCCTACCCAGCCCCAGGCGCTCACGGTCCGCGCCGTCCTCTTCGACATGGACGGCACCTTGGTGGATTCCACGGCAATTGTCGAGCAAGTGTGGCTTGAGTTCGCTGAACGCTATGGCCTGGACTACGACGAAATCCTGCGGACCTCCCACGGCGTCCAAGCCGGTGACACGGTCCGCCGGTACGCCCCGGCGGGCGCCGACGTCGTTGCCCTCACTGCCGAGTTGGGCGAGATGGAACGCAACCGTACCGACGGCATCATCGCGCTGCCCGGCGCCGAAGCGCTGCTCCAAGCACTCCCGGACGACGCCATCGCCCTGGTCACCTCCGCGGACCGCATCCTCGCGGACATCCGCATGCAGGCTGCCGGACTCACCATGCCAACGACGGCGGTCACCGCCGAGAAGGTCACGCGCGGCAAACCACACCCGGAGGGATACCTCAAAGCCGCCGCGCTGCTCGGCGCGGAACCGGCCGACGTCGTGGTTTTCGAAGACGCACCGGCAGGCATTGCTGCCGCCCGCGCAGCCGGCATGCGCACCGTCGTGGTGGGCGACGCCGGCGGTGAGCTGGAACCGGGCATGTGGCGTATTCCGCACTACTCCGCGGTGACGGTCAAGGCCGCCAAGCACGACGACGGCGGGTACGTCATCACGCTCACGCTCTAGCCCTGTTCGCCGGGGCAGCGCCGGAGTAGGCTGTGCCCATGTCTGCGCTGCCGGAGGCATACGGTGCTGCCTTGGAGCGTGCCATGGTGCACGCTACCGATTGGCTCGCCTCAGTGCCCACACGTCCAGTCCGTCCCCAGTACGACGCCGACCAGGTCGCCTCGAGCCTCCTGCCGCGTCTTCCCGATGAGGCCACCGAAGCGGCCGACGTTGTGGATGAGCTGGCGTCGTTGGCCGAACCCGGATTGATGGCCATCCAGTCCGGACGATTCTTTGGCTGGGTCATGGGGGGAACCCTGCCCGCAGCCATGGCGGCGGACTGGTTGGTGTCCGCCTGGGACCAGAACACGGGACTTCGTTTCGCGACTCCGGCCGCGGCCGCGATCGAGGAGTCGGCCGCGGCCTGGTTGCTGGACCTGCTGCACCTGCCCGCCACAGCCGACGTCGGGTTCACGACGGGAGCAACCACGGCCAACTTTGTGGGCCTCGCGGCAGGACGCCAGTACCTCATGGACCAGGCCGGTTGGGACCTGGAGGGCCTGGGGCTGTCCGGTGCTCCCCGGATAACGGTGTTCGCCGGAAGGGAACGGCACGCGGCTGTTGACCTCGCCCTGCGCTACCTCGGCCTGGGGGCGTGCGTGCCAGTGGACGCTGACGCGGAGGGCCGGATCCGCCCGGATGCGTTGGCCGAGGCCATGGAACAGCAGCCGGGGCCCTCATTGGTGGTGCTGCAGGCAGGAAACCTGCATTCGGGGGCGTTCGACCCCATGAAGGAGGCCATCGCGGTGGCACATGACCGCGGTGCCTGGGTCCACGTTGATGGCGCCTTCGGGCTGTGGGCTGCCGTGAGTCCCGTGCTGCGGCAGCGGTTGGCCGGCGTTGAGCTCGCTGATTCATGGGCTACCGACGCCCACAAGACCCTCAACGTGCCGTATGACTGTGGCCTGGCGATCGTTTCCAGTCCGGAGGCCATGAGGCGGGCCTTCAGCATCCACACGAGTTACTTCATCGCTACGGACGCGGGCCCGGGAGACCCGTTTGAGAAGGTGCCCGAGTTATCCCGCCGCGCCCGGGGTATCCCGGTGTGGGCCGCACTTCGCCAACTGGGTCGCAACGGCGTAATCGCCATGGTGGAGGGGCTGGCCGCGAACGCCCGAGCGCTGGCCAAGGGGCTGGCTGCGATTCCCGGCGTCGAGGTTTTGAACGACGTCGTGTTCACGCAAGTGTCCGTCAGCTTCGGCAGTGACGACCGGACACGCCGCGTGACCCAGCGGCTCATGGCCGAGGGCGCGGTGTGGATGTCCGGATCGTCGTGGCGGGGCCGGGACATCCTCCGGATCTCGGTCAGCAATTGGTCCACGAATGCGGACGACGTCGAGACGTCCGTGGAGGCCGTCCGACAAGCCCTTGAAGCGGAACCGGAAGCGTAGGCAGAATCCGGGCACCCGTTCCCGCCTTGCGCGCCTTCGTTCGTTGGTGGCGCACCCTTTGCCGCCCGGCGCGCCCACGATTACGGTAGCGAACGGCGTCAAGTGTCGCGACGGCCTGGAGTTAGCCGCGGGCTTTCTGCAGGTACTTCACGAGTCCGGTCATTTGCTCCGCGCTCCAAGGAAGGTCTGCGCTGATCGCTTGGCTGTTCTCCTGCCACGCCGCCCTCGCTGCAGCTTTGGTGTCTTCGGCAGCGTGGAACATGGACCCGATGCTGTCCCAGTTCCGGACCCATGTTTTGACGGCCGGATCGGACACGGGTGTCTCCGCCGCGACGAAAGCGAGGCCCTCTTGCACCGGACCGGCCCACTGTTCCTTGGCAGCCTCGATCTTTTCGGCACCCAGTTCGTTGCGCTTCCCGGCAAGTTGTTCCCGCTGCTCCGGGGTGAAGTGGTTCTCAAACACTGTGATCATCTCCAACGTGGTCATGAATTGTTCCGTGGTGGGCATGACGGGTCCGTCCATCCGGGCCAGCAGCTCGCCCAAACGATCCTCGAGCACGCGGACCTGGCGGGCGTGCTGCTGAACGTGGTCCAACTGCTGTTTCAGGAGCCCGCAAAGGGAAGCCACGTCATCCGTGCTGCCCAAGGCGTCGGCGATCGAAGCCAAAGGGAGCCCCAGCATTTGCAGTGCCTTGATCCGATAGAGCCGCCGGACGTCGTCCTCGCCATAGCGCCGATGGCCAGCCGATGTCCGCTCATTCGCGGTCAGCAGCCCGATCTGGTCGTAATGGTGGAGTGTTCGAACGCTGACACCACACGCTGCGGCCAGTTCACCGATGCTCCACGGACCGTTGCCCTTTGTTCCCGTCATGGGATCACGCTAAATCCTCACGTTACGTCAGGTGCAAGCTCGTTGTCGCACCAGTTTCCGCGCGGCGCCTCAGTTGTTCGCTGGTGGCGCGCCCGTTTCCGCGCAGCGCCCCCCGGATTACGGGTGCGGTCGGCGGTAAAGGTAGCGCCCGGCCTGGAGAGGTACGACTATCCCGGCAATTCGTACACCGTGGTCCCGCCGATGGTGGTGGCCTGGTAGTTTGCTGCAACCCACGCTGCGATCTCACTGGAAGCGTCCGAGCCCCCGTTGCCCTGCATGAGTCGCCCGCCAATGAAGTAGTGGATCTTGCCGTCCGCAACGAGTTGCTGGAACTGCGCCAGCGTCGGCGAAGGATCGGTCCCGTTGAACCCGCCCACCGCCATCACCGGCAGTCCCGTGGCCAGTTGGTACCCGGCCGCGTTGTTGGAACCCACGACGGCGGCCGCCCAGGTGTAGTCGCTGGCGTCGGCTTTCAGGGCGCTCACCAACTCGGACGATGGCGTGGTGGCGCTAAGCAGCCCACCCATGCCGCCGCCTTGCCCGCCGCCACCGGCGAAGCCCTGGCCACCTGCACCTTGCTGTGCTGAACCCGCCCCTGTGCCCTGTTGCGTGCTGGGCCTGCGAAGGCCCTGGGGCGCTGTGTTGCGGCCAAGGCCCGCTCCAAACCCTGCGGTGCCGGCTGGACCCGCGCTCACGATTGCCCCTGTATGGGGAACCGCGGCCGTGGCTACCGAGTAGGCCAGCGGACCGGTGAGTGACACGGCCACGGCGAGTCCCGCCGTCGTTCGTGCTGCCCACGACGATGTCCAGCGGCCGCTGAGTGCCACAACGGCAGCCAGCAGCACGGCCCCCACCAGAACAACCCAGCGCAGCCACGGGAGGAACGTCGGGGTGCGGCCAAGAAGGCTGAACGCCGTGGCGCCGGCGGCAAACACCGCAGCGCCAAGCAAAAGCGCCACGGGAAGCTGGGAGCGGCGTTGCCACAACAACACTCCACCCAGGCCTACCAACCCCGCAATTCCGGGAGCCAGCGCCACCGAGTAGTAGGGGTGGATGATGCCCTGCATGTAGCTGAACACCAGTCCGGTCACCAAGAGCCAGGAACCCCACACGATGACCGAAGCGCGGACGGAATCGGTCCGCGGAGCACGCCGCCCGAGCCAGAGCAACGCGCCACCGAGGATCAAGGCTGAGGGAATCAACCATGCGATCTGGCTGCCGAACTCCGTGCCGAACATGCGGAACAAACCAGGCGTGCCCCAACCGTTTCCGCCGCCGCCCACGCTGCCGGTCTCGTCACCGTTCAGGCGGCCCAGGCCGTTGTAGCCGAAGGTCAGTTCAAGGATCGAGTTGTTCTGTGAGCCGCCGATGTAGGGCCGCAGGTTTTCCGGGACAAGCTCGACGGCGGCAATCCACCAACCAGCGGAAGCCACCATGGCGCCTCCCGCGGCCAGAAGATGGAGCAGGCGGCGGACGGGCCTGGGCCGGGCGGAGACGAGGTAGGCGAGCGCGAAACCAGGAACCACCAGGAGGACTTGGAGTTGCTTGGCCAGGAACCCGAAACCGAGGAACACGCCGGCGAAAACCAACCACCGCAGCTTGTCCTCCTGGATGGATCGGACCACGGCGTAGCCTGCGGCGGTCATGAGCAGTACCAGCAACGCGTCCGGGTTGTTGAACCGGAACATGAGCGTGGCCACGGGAGTGAGAGCCAGGACAGCCGCGGCGAGGAGGCCCGCCCGGTGGGCCAGACGGGCGTTGCCGGTTGCAGGCAGGGCTGCCCGGCGGACGGCGAGGTAAAGGATCCAGGCCGTGGCCACGCCCATCAGGGCCTGGGGAACCAGGATGCTCCACGAACTGAGTCCAAACAAGCGAAGGGACAGGCCTGTGATCCAGAGGGCTGCCGGCGGTTTGTCCACCGTGATGGAGTTGGCGGCGTCCGAGGAGCCAAAGAACCACGCGGTCCAGTCCTGGGAACCTGCCTGGGCCGCGGCGGAGTAGAACGCGTTGGCCCAGCCGGAGGCACCCAGCCCCCAGAGGTAGAGGATTGCGGTTCCCAGGAGGACGGCACCCAGCTCGAGACGGTTCCGAAGGAGTCCCGTGATCCTGGAGGCAGAGCCCTTGGCCCGGCGTGTTCCTCGCCTGCGGAACACTGAGCGACTGGTTGCGCTCGCCGGCGGGTCCTGCTGGAGGGCGTCCGTGCGTGGTTTGAAGTACGTTGTCACGGTCAGTTCACCAGCTTGTAGATCGTGGCGCTGCCCACGGTTTGTGCTTCATAGTTCGCTGCTACCCATGCGGCCACTTCGGAGTTGCCACCCCGGCCGCCACCACCCATGCCGCCGCCGGAGATGAAGTAGCTGATCTGGCCCTTGTCCACCATGTCCTGGAACTGGGCGAGGGTGGGATAGGGGTCGCCGCCGTTCCAGCCGCCCAGGGCGATGACGCTGGTGTTTGTGGCGAGTTCCAGGTCTGCCGCCTGGGTTGCTCCGGAGACGATCGCGGACCACTTGGTGGTGGTGGATTTCAGGAGGGCTGTCAGTTCGGCGTTGGCTGTGCCGCCCCCGGCTCCGCCTGCGCCTCCGAAGCCCCCGGCTCCAGGGAAGCCGCCTGCGGCCGCATCCTGTGCACCGTTCGTTGCGTCGGGAACTGTCCCGTCGGGAAGCGTGCTGCCCGAGGGTGCTTCGCCAAGACCGGTAGCTCCGCCCAGCCCGTTTTGGGCATTGCCGAAGTCACGGTTGCGGCCGTCTGCTCCGGTCCGCGCGCCGAAGCCGCCGCTGGCCGCACCGGCGGGTCCCGACGTCGGGATGGAGCCCGAATGCGGGGTCGCCGCTGTGGCAACGGTCCAGGCACCGGTACCCAAACCACCGGCAAGCAGGGACACCACCACGACGGCGGCCGCGGGCAGGCGTCGGAGCGTGCCCTTGAGTGCCGAGGCGCCGAGGCGGTCCACCCGGAGCAGCAGGGCGACCGCCGCGAGGACGCCAAGCACCACAACGACGATCCGGAGCCACGGCAGCCACGTGGCGTCCCGTCCCAGCAGCACGGCCGACCAGAGGGAGCTGCCCAGCACCACGACGGCAAGGATGATCCGCGCTGCCCAGGAATCGCGGCCACGCCACAGTTCAACGCAGCCAATGCCGATCAGAGCGGCGATGGCGGGCGCCAGTGCCACGGCGTAGTAGGGGTGGACGATGCCGCTCATGAAGCTGAAGATGCCGGCAGTGACGATCAGCCAGCCGCCCCACATCAGCAGCGCAGCGCGGCTGCGTGAAGTCCGGATTTCGCGGCGCGTGAACCACAGCCCGGCCACCAGGAGGATGAGGGCCGCCGGGAGCAGCCAGGAAACTTCTCCGCCGAAGCTGGTGCCGAACATGCGGCCCAAACCGGCCGAGCCACCAAATCCGGCATTGCCGCCCATGCCTCCACCGCCCCCGGGCATGCCGCCGCCGGCGCCACCTTCGCCCGATCCCGTGATGCGGCCCAGGCCGTTGTAGCCGAACGTGAGTTCAAGGAAGCTGTTGCCCTCCGACCCCGCCATGTAGGGGCGCGCTGAGGCGGGAGTCAGTTGGAAGATCGCAATGTACGTCCCCGCAACCGCCACGATTCCCGCTGCCGCTGCAAGCAGGTGCAGGATCCTGTTGCGGAGCGTGGTGGGAGCTGCCCACAGGTACGCGAGCGCCAGTCCGGGCACAATCAGGAAGCCTTGGAGCATCTTGCTCAGGAAGGCCAACCCAACAACGGCACCCGCCGCGGCAAGCCACTTCCAGCCCGCCTTTTCGATGGCCCGCGTTGTCAGGTACGCGGCCAGCACCAGGCATAGCGTGAGCATGGCGTCCGGGTTGTTGAACCTGAACATCAGTGCCGCCACGGGGGTCAGAGCCAGCGCACCACCGGCGATGAGGCCCGCTGCGGGTCCGGCCACCCGCTTGACCGCCAGGTATAAAAGCCCGACGGCGGCCACTCCCATGAGTGCCTCCGGGACCAGCATGCTGGTGGGGGAGAAGCCGAAGATCCTGCCCACGAGCGCGGGAATCCAGAGGGAAGCCGGTGGCTTGTCTACGGTAATGGCGTTGCCGGCGTCGAGCGAGCCGAAGAACAAGGCCGTCCAGTCCTTGGTGCCGGCCTGGATGGCGGCGGCGTAGAAGGAATTGCCGTAGCCCGTAGCCGCGAGGTTCCAGAGGTAGAGGAAGGCTGTCGCCACCAGGAGCCCGGCGGCGGAGGGGCGGACCCAGCGAGCCTGGCGGCCGAAGGCGATGCGGTGGAAGCGCGAGTGCCGGTGGTCCGTGGGCACGGGGTTGCCGGCTTCGGTTTCGATTGCGCTGCTTGGCTGGAGGGCGGTGATCATTTCGCTGCCACCTCGTTGGTCTGGGCGGAGGCTGCCGTCTGAACTGCTTCAGCGGCCGGGACGGCGGCCGCGGCGGGTTCCGCGGGCGTCGCAGCTTGGGCCGGTTTCCGGAAGACCCACAGCCGGAACAACAGGAACCGTGCCACAGTGGCGGTGAGGTTCGCCCCAACCACGGTGGCCACCTCAACCCAGCGGTCCGGCGTCGTGCTTCCATGCACCAGGGCGAGCGCACCGGAGGTGAGCGCCAAGCCGATGCCAAAGACGATCAGCCCTTCGAAGTGGTGCCGTGCGTGGTTGCCGCCGTGGATGCCGAACGTGAAGCGCCGGTTGGCGGCCGTGTTGGCCACAGCAGTGATGATGAGGGCCAGAAAGTTGGCGAGCTGCGGGTCCATGAAGCTGCGGCAGAACAGGAAGATCAGGAGGTAGGCCACCGTTGATGCTGCCCCGATGAAGCCGAAGCGAACCAGTTGCCCGAACAGGCTCGTCCGCGGCGTGGCCTCGGAGGTCCGTGAGGAAGCGGGGAGTGGTCCGCGCGCCAGGGCGGCACGAAGTTCGGGAACGGGGATGCGTCCGGTGACCAGGTCGCGCGTCAGGCGCGCCATTCCGCGCAGGTCGGCCAGTGCGGTACGTACGACGTCGACGCTTGAGTTGGGATCGTCGGTCCAGTCCACGGGGACTTCATGGACGCGGAGTCCGCAGCGTTCGGCGAGGACCAGCAGTTCGGTGTCGAAGAACCAGGCGTTGTCCAGCGTGTGCGGGAGGATCTGGTGGGCAACGTCCGCGCGGATGGCCTTGAAGCCGCACTGCGCGTCGGAGAACCGTGCACCCATGACGGTGTGCAGGAGGACGTTGTAGCTGCGGGACACGAATTCGCGCTTCGGCCCACGGACTACCCGGGAGTTGCGGGAGAGCCTCGTGCCGATGGCCAGGTCCGAGTGCCCGGAGATCAGGGGCGCCAGGAGCGGCGCCAAGGCGGCGAGGTCTGTGGAGAGATCCACGTCCATGTAGGCCAGAACGGGGGAAGGCGACGCGAGCCAGACCTGACGGAGGGCGTTGCCCCGGCCCTTTTCCTCGAAGCGCATGACGGCAATCTCGGGGAGTTCGCGGGCCAGTCGCTCGGCGATCTTCAGGGTGTTGTCCGTGCTTGCATTGTCCGCCACCGTGATGCGGAAGGAATGCGGGAAAGTGTCCACGAGGTGTCCGTGCAGGCGGCGCAGGCATTCCTCGAGGTCCGTTTCCTCGTTGTGGACGGGAACGGTGACGTCCAGGACGGGAACTGTGGTCCGGGTGTCCACGGGAGAGCGCCGCATCTGCCGGTGGGGCAAGGCAGGAGCGGCGGAGTGCCCCGCATGGGCGGGGCTCGGCAGCGCACTGGTGGCTGGATCTATGAGCGTCATGCATCCAGAGTGGATCCGCCGATTGTGAGGGCTTTAGGCGGAAGCTGTGACGGGACTGTGTAACTGTGGCGGCGTCTGGACAGGCGAAAAGCCGCCCCCGGTCCTGCCGTGCGCATCAGTTGGGGTTGATGCGCGCGGCGGGAACAGGAGCGGCTATCGGAAAGCCTGCGGGCTTAGTACCAGTTGTTGGCCAAGTGGAAGGCAAGGGCTGCGGACGGCGAACCGTAGCGTTCCTTGATGTAGTTCAGACCCCACTTGATCTGGGTCTGGTAGTTGGTCTGCCAGTCGGCGCCGGCAGTAGCCATCTTGGAAGCCGGAAGCGACTGGACAATGCCGTATGCGCCGCTGGAAGCGTTGGTGGCCGTGGTGCGCCAGTTGGATTCCTTCTCCCACAGCGTGTTCAGGGCGGTCATTTCGCCCGGTCCCCAGCCGTAGCTGGCCAGGATGCTGGCAGCGTAGGCCTTGGCTGCGGCGGGATCGTCCACGGCCTTGGGCGCGGCAGCGGCGGCTGCAGCTGCTGCTGCCGCCTTGTCAGCGGCAGCCTTGGCGGCGGCGTCGGCAGCAGCTTTCTCGGCTGCGGCCTGTGCTGCAGCCGCCTGGTCTGCTGCGGCTTTGTCTGCGGCAGCCTTGTCTGCAGCTGCCTTGTCGGCGGCGGCCTTCTCGGCTGCAGCTTTTGCGGCCGCTGCCTGGTCCGCTGCGGCCTTGGCCGAAGCTGCACGATCCGCAGCAGCCTTTTCCGCAGCTGCGTCTGAGGCAGCGTTGGCCTTCGGGTCAGACTGTACGGCGGCCTGGGTCTGCGCTGCCTGGCTCAGTTCCGGCAGGTTGAACGCGGCGTTGGCGGCCTGTCCCAGCGAAGCGACGCCGAGTGCGGCGGCAACGACACCTGCTACGACCGACATGCGGTGGCCGGCCTTGCCCTGGCGTGCGGCGTTCTTCAGAACGGCCTGCGACTTGGTCAGGGGAGCATCGTTTTCGTCGCGGTGACGCGCGGAATGGCGCGTCTGATCCTTGAATTCAGACATGTGTGATTACCTCTCAGCGCCTGCGGAGTTAGCTGTCGGGTTCGGATGAGGTCATCCGGCCGCGCGCGTAGCTGCGGCTTCACCCCAAGGGCCGGCGCAATGCCTGGCCCGGAGACTCTGGGTCCCCCGTCTCTGCCTCGATGAGAACGGAACTCCGGGAAGTGGCAGAGCTCGGCGCATCCCGGGTGTGGGCCTCTTGGGGCGACCCACCCTTTCGACGGTACAGGAGGATTTTGCTTAAGTCACATTTAGGTAACAGAGATCACGACGCCGGTGCGTCGCCTTGCCGGTTTCGTTACACCTGTTCGCTTGTCACTGAGGGGAGGCGCAAGGCGAACTCCGTGCGCCCCGGTTTTGAGGTGACTTCGACGCTGCCACCGTGTGCTCCGACGATCGATTCGACAATCGACAGGCCCAGGCCCGACGTGCCCTCCGATCCCGAACGTGCCGCGTCAGCCCGGGCAAAGCGGGAGAAGATGCGGCCTTGGAAATCCGCGGGAATACCGGGCCCGTTGTCCGTCACGGTGACCACTGCACTCCCGTCCGCGCTCAGCATGACGCCGGTGACCACAGTGGTGCCCGGATCGGTGTGCTTGCGGGCGTTGGACAGCAGGTTGGCCAGCACCTGATGAAGTTGCGTGCCGTCTCCGCGGACCGTAATGGGCTCATCCGGAAGCTTGAGCTGCCACACGTGGTCCGGGGCCATGACTTTCTCGTCAGTCACGGTTTCAATGACCAACTGTGTCAGGTCCACGTCCGTGACCTTCAAAGGCTGCCCTTCATCCAATCGGGCCAGGAGCAGCAAATCCTCCACCAGGGTGCTCATCCGCTCCGACTGGCTCTGGACGCGTGACAGCGACTTGCGGCCATCCTCGGTGAAATTCTCGGTCATCCGCAGCATCTCGGTGTAACCCCGGATGGCCGTAAGGGGCGTGCGGAGCTCGTGCGAGGCGTCGGCAACGAATTGCCGGACTTTGGTTTCGCTTTCCTGCCTGGCTTCGAGGGCGCTGGCCACGTTGTTCAGCATCTGGTTGAGGGCGTAGCCCACGCTGCCTACCTCCGTTCCGGGGTGGGAAGCCGACGGGGGTACGCGCACCGCGAGCGCCACCTCGCCGGCATCGAGGGGCAGACGGGAAACCTTGGTGGCCACTTCGGACAGTTGCTCCAGTGGCCGCATGGTCCGCCGGATAATGACGGTTCCGGCCAGCCCAATCAGTACCAAACCACCGAGCGATACGAACACCATGGTCCAGACGAGGGACGCTTCGGTGCTTTGCTTGTCGGCGAGCGGCAGGCCAGTCACGATCACATCCCCATAGGCCGTTTTGACGGCGACCAGGCGGTAGTCGCCATTGGACAGTGAACGGTCAACGGGTCGGTTGTCCAAGGGAAGGTCCAGCAGGACCTGTTTGTCTTCGGCGGAGAGCGTTGCCCGGTTCCCTGAAGCGTCGATGAGCCCGGCGCTGCTGACGGTCGATCCGCTGATCCGCGCATTCAGGGTGCCGGCGCCCTGCCCGCGGGCTTCGAGGGGGTCAGGCCGGCCGTTCGGGTAGCTGGAGGGCGGCCTGCCAAAGTCGTTCGCGCGGCTGGACGCCTGCTCCAATTGCCGGTCCAGTTGCCGGTTGAACACCATGTCCATGGACGCATAGCTCACCACTCCCACCGCCCCGCAGATGGCAACGAGCAGCGCCATGGCTACGAGCACCAGGCGGGTCCGCAAATGCCAGGTGGATGGGTCCAGCCAGCTCCGCTGCGTCTTCCGGGCGACCCCTGAGAGTGTGGTCAAGGTTCAGTCCGCGGGCTTGATGACGTAGCCTGCGCCACGCACGGTGTGGATCATGGGCGGGTGGTTGGCCTCGATCTTCTTGCGCAGGTAGGAGATGTAGAGCTCCACGATGTTCGCCTGCCCGCCGAAGTCGTAGTCCCACACGCGGTCGAGGATCTGGGCCTTGCTGACCACGCGTTTGGGGTTCTCCATGAGGTAGCGCAGGAGCTCGAACTGGGTTGCCGTGAGGGCGATGTCCTCGCCGGCCCGGGTTACTTCGCGGGTGTCCACGTTCAGGGTCAGGTCGCCCACCACGAGTTCTGCGGTGTCCATGGCGGCAACACCTGAACGCTGCACCAAACGGTGAAGGCGCAGCAGGACTTCCTCCATACTGAACGGCTTCGTCACGTAGTCGTCGCCGCCCGCAGCCAGGCCAACGATGCGGTCCTGTACTGCATCCTTCGCGGTGAGGAAGAGAGCGGGGACTTCCGGGGCGAACGCGCGGATCCGGTTCAGGACCTCAACTCCGTCGAATCCGGGAAGCATCACGTCCAGCACCAGGACGTCCGGACGGAAGTCTTTAGCGAGCTTCACGGCCTCGGGGCCGTCTGCGGCCACGGCGACGGACCAGCCGGCCATGCGGAGGCCCATGCTCATGAGCTCGGCGAGGCTCGGCTCGTCGTCCACCACCAGGGCGCGGATGGGGGAGCCGTCCGGGTGGGAGAGCTGGGGAAGGTTGTTGGTCATGGAGTGCGGGGATGCCATGTGACAACTCTCCAATCTGCTGGTTTGCCGGCGCTTTGCCGGTCCTGTGAGGACCCTGTGAAGTCAACACTAGCGAGATGGGAGTCCTGAAACACGCGAATCCACAGGTCACAGGAGGGACTGCTCCTCAACACAGCTTCCGCACAGCCAGGCAGCAGACTCTGGGGCCTAAGAGGACCAACAACCCCATCTGGAGAACACCATGAACGAGCAGCAGCGCCCCGAAGACCCCACGTCCCCGGCCCCGCAGGGCACCACCCAGGGAAACCAAGGCACACCCCGGGAAAATACCGGGCCGAAGCAGGAAACCGCGCAGCCCGGCCCCGGAGAAGCCAATCCCGGGTCCTCGTGGGCATGGGGCGAGGCAGATTCCCAGAAGGGCCGCAGGGACCTACCCGGCGGCGCGCCGACCCAGGAAACGCGACAGGCCGCTACCCAGCCCGGCGGAACCCAGCCGTCGGCGGGGTGGGGAGCTCCGCCGTCGGGCCCTACCGCAGCCAACAGTGAGTGGGGAGCTCCGCCGTCGGGCCCTACCGCAGCCAACAGTGGGTGGGGAGCTCCGCCGTCGGGCCCTACCGCAGCCAACAGTGGATGGGGAGCTCCGCCGTCGAACACCAATGGCTGGGGTGCTCCGCCCGCAAACGGCTGGGGTAGCTCCCTGCCCGGCAAGGACAAGGGAACCCTGCAGGGCCGCTGGACGCTCAAGCGGACACTGATCGTTGCCGGCGTTGCGGTGGTTGTCGCCGCAGGAACGGCTGCGGGCTTCTACTCCCTGGGCAACGCCGGCTCGGCAGATGCGGCAAACGTGCCCTTGGGCCAGGCCGGCGGAACCGGTGCGCAGCAAGGCGTCCCGGGACAGGGCCTCGGACCCGGGGGAACCGGCCAGGACGGGAGCGGAACGGGCCAGAATGGCATGGGCATGCCCGGCCAGATGGGCGGCATGTCGCCTGACGGCCTGGGCATGGCCGGAGGCCTGAACGCCGCCATCCATTCCGAGTACGTGGTCCTCCGCGACAACGAATACGTGACCATGGCCGATCAGCTCGGAACGGTCAGCGAGGTTTCGTCCAATTCCCTGACGGTCAAGAGCTCCGATGGGTTCTCCAGGACGTATGTCCTCAGTTCGGATACAGCCGTAGCCCAAGGCACCAGGCAGCGGGGCAGCACCACCAGCAGCCTGACCATCGCGGACATCAAGTCGGGCGCCACAGTGCGGGTAACGGCTACCAAGGACGGCGACACCTACGCGGCCTCCTCCGTCCGGCTCACCACGGCAACTACGTCCTCCGGACAGGGCTCGACGTCGGGTTCGGGCACCACGTCCTGAGCTGCCGGCCGGGCGATGTGGCCCGTTTCTACCGCTTGTAGCAGATTCGGGCCACTAATATCGAGACGGAGTCGAGTTGCGACTGGTCAGTAACTGTTTCAGATCGTGAGATTCCATGGCCGCAGGAGGTTGGAAAATCGCGAAGGCCATAATGCACTATTCGTCGAAGAAAGTTCACTGCATGTTCAATATTTCGGGCATCGGACGAATGGAATGGCGTTCATTTTAGGGACCCGCTGAATTGTGATTTGAGGCACAATAGTGCCGGATGTCTCAGGATGTGGACGTTTTGGCACATTGTTACTTGCGTGTTGCCTTTGTTACGTTGCACACTTCCAATGTGAACAAGAACTCAACAGCACCTGCAGCCGCAGCAATCTGGTCCAGCACACCCGCTGGCGACGAGACCCGCTGTTGTCGAATGCAAGCCTAACTTTCCACCCCAAAGAAGTTTCAGGCATTCGCCCCCTTGCCCAACGTTGGGCGCCCCTCCCCAGACTCATTGCGGGGACAACCAGCATTCGAAGCCGCGATGACGGCTATTCACTTTTGAGGTAAGCACTCCATGTCAGTTGCATCCGGATACGTCCACATCTCTGTCCGTAACGCCAATAAGGCCGCTTCCAATGCCGGCCTGCGCCCCGGTTTCGGCAACCGTCCGGGCTATGCCCCCGGTTCCCAGGGCGCCCAGCAGGCACCCGGGTACGTCCCGCAGGGCTACAACCCCAACTCTTACGGCCAGTTGCGAGCAGTACCCACCAACGAGCCAGCGCCGATTACTGCGCCCACCCCCGTGGTTGCCCAGACCGAGCGCCTTCGCCCCGTTGCCAACGACAACGTGGCGCGCGGATTCGTGCTCTACATGGGTATTGACGAGGAAACCGCTGCCGCGGCCGGGACGTCCATTGCCAAGCTGGCCCAGGAAATCCGTGCCTATGCACAGTCCCTCGTGACCGGAGCCGAGAGCTACGCTGCAGTCGCTGTTGCGCCGGCCAATGCACCCGGGTCCGCACTCGACGTCGTCCGCTCCACTTTCGGTGACCCCACGGTGGCCGCCCGCCAGCGCACTGAGGCCGCCCGTCCGGCGCCGCAGCAGGAAGCCCGCCCGTCCGGCGTGCTCATCGACCTGGCCCGCCGCGAAGTCCACCTGGACGGCGAATCGCTGAACCTGACGTTCAAGGAGTTCGAACTCCTTAACTACCTCGTGGAGAACGGCACCCGCACTGTGGGCCGCGACGAACTCTTGGAAGGCCTGTGGCGCAACGCCGAGGAAGTGCCCAACGAGCGCACCATCGACGTCCACATCCGCCGCCTCCGCTCCAAGCTCGGCCGCCTGGCCAACACTGTCCGCACGGTCCGTGGACAGGGCTACCGCTTCTACGAGCACCCCGAAGTCATTGTTTGGGCTGCCCCGGAATACTCCATCTAGCAGCACGCACAAGGCGCCCGTCTCCCTAGGGGAGGCGGGCGCTTTCGTATCTGCGCCGGCTTGGCAGCTATAGGGTTGAGGCATGAGCGACCACCACATCAAGCGGCTTGTGATCATGCGGCATGCCAAGGCTGACTGGCCACTCGGCGTCCCGGACCACGAACGGCCCTTGGAAGAGCGTGGCCACCGCGAAGCCCCGCTTGCAGGCAAGTGGCTCCTGAAGCACAAGATCGTGCCGGATTTCATTTTGTGTTCTTCGGCGCTGAGGACGCGGCAAACCTGCACGTGGGTCTGCGACGAGCTCGGGGAGAAGGCTCCGACGCCCAAACTCGAGGATGGCCTGTACGCGGCATCGGCCACAGGCATGTTGTCCGTGATCAACCACGTACCGGACACGGTCACCACGCTGATGGTCATCTCGCACATGCCGGGCGTCCAGGACCTGGCCATGCATCTGGCTTCCCGCGACTCGGACCATGACGCCTACATGGATGCTGCCACGCGTTACCCAACGAGTGCGTTGACGGTAATGGAAACAGAGAAGCCGTGGGCTGAGCTGGACGGCCAGGATGCCAGGCTGACACATTTTAAGGTGCCGCGGCACTAGCCTCTGGGCGGCTGCCGGGATGAAGGCCTAGACGGGGTCCGGTTCCGTAAGCTGCGGCAGGCACATGCAGCGGATCTCGAACACGGGGAGGCCCGCAGCCTCCTCGCCGTGGCCGGTGGCAATCAGGTATTCGCCGTCGAACATGTACACAGGAAGCTGTGGCGCGAGGTATTCGTTGTAGCGGCTGGGGTAGACCCATTGTCCGCGGATATCGAAGGCGGGGAGTGCGTACGTGTCCCTGCGGTTGTGGGCGCTGGGAAAGAGCTCGTCGTCCACCATGTGGTAGCTGGCCAGCCCATACAGGTGATGGTGGTTCGTGTCCGTGGGAAAAAGGATTGCTTCAACTGCCATGGCCCCTCCGAGCGGTGTTGGACCGGCGCATCAGACGCGTCGGTGGTTAGGTAAGGTTAAGCTAACCTAACCCCCGGGAGGGTGTCGAATGTTCCTCAGTGTGACGTTGCTTGCAGCGGCAGTTCCTGCTGCGCAGCCACCTCGCGGAGCAGTCGCACGGCGTGGCGGATGTTGGGGCTCGCCGTCATGGTCTTGCGGTACACGATCCCGACGGCGCGCTGCTGGACTGGATTCACCAAGGGAACGGCCACCACCGCAGTTGGGAGCGGTGGACGTCCCAGTCGGGGGACCAGCGCCACGGCCACTGCCTGCTCCACCATGGCGACGTGGGTCGAAAAGTCGGGATCGTAGACACGGATGTCCGGCACCCGGCCCAGGCCGGCGAAGATCTGCAGCAGCGCCTCGTTGCAGATGGCGCCTGCCGGGGTGCTCACCCACGTCTCGTCCAGCAGGTCTTCACGCTCGACGGCGGTTCTCGCCGCGAGCGGGTGGGCGCTGTTGAGCAGGATGTCGGCTTGGTCAAGGCAGAGGTCCTCGAGCGCCATGTTCTCCGGGATCACCAGCGGTACGGAATTCCAGTTGTGGACCACGGCGAGCTCGGCCTCTCCGGAGGCGACTCGTTGGACGGCTTCGCGAGGGTCCTCGGCGAGGACGCTGATGTCCAGCGCGGAACCGGCCGACGCCAGCCTCCCCAGCATGGGACCTGCCAAGCCGCGGCAAGCCGTGGAGAAGGCAACCAGGCGGAGCAAGCCGGAAGGCTTCTCCGGATCTGCTAGCAGAGTAGCCTGCAACTCTTCCAGTTCGCCCAGGATTCGCCGCCCATACCCGGCAAGGGCGAGACCCCGCTCGGTGAGCAGGACGCCGCGCCCGTTGCGTTCCAGCACGGATACTCCTGCCTGTTTCTCCAGTTTCTTGATCTGCTGGGACACGGCCGACGGACTGTAGCCCATCACCTCGGAGGCGGCCACCACGGACCCGTGCTGCTCAACGGCTACCAAAGCCCGGAGCGCGGAAATGTCGATCATGAAGTAAATCTACGTTGTTTCATGCTGAATTCAACGCTGGTGCTTCATCGAGAATGGGGTCAAAGTTAAGCCGTGAACCTTCGCCATTCCTTGCTCGCGGTCCTTGTCGCCGTCCTTTGGGGCATCAACTTCGTTGCCATCGACCTTGGGTTGCACCCTGCTGGCCACGATGTCCCGCCGCTGCTCTTCGTGGCCTTCCGTTTCCTTCTGGTGGTCATTCCTTGCATCCTCTTCATCCGCAAGCCGGACGTGGGCTGGAAGGCCATTGTCGGCGTCGGGCTTTTCATGAGCGCCGGGCAATTCGGGCTGTTGTACCTGGGCATGGCCTTGGGCATGCCGGCGGGCCTGGCCTCGCTGGTCCTGCAGGCGCAGGTGCTTTTCACCATCCTGCTCGCCTCGCGGATCCTGGGGGAGCGGCCGACGCGGCGGCAAATGGTTGGCGTCATCCTGGGGATCGCCGGCTTGGGTGTGGTGGCGTTGGGGCGAAGTGCCGTGGCTCCCGTACTGCCGCTCATGATCGTGCTGGCCGCGGCCTTGTCCTGGGCCGTAGGCAACGTGGTGGCCCGGCACTCGAAGGCCACCTCCGGGCTGGGGCTGGTGGTCTGGTCCGGTGCTGTGGTTCCCGTGCCGATGGCGGCGCTGTCTTTGGTGGTGGATGGTCCGCAGGCGGTGATTGGAACCATCGTGGATCTGCAGCCGGCCACCATCCTGAGCGCGGTGTATACGGCCGTGTTCGCCTCGCTGATTGGTTACGGGATCTGGAACAGGCTCCTGACGTTGTACCCGGGTTCCGACGTCGTGCCTTTCACACTGCTGGTTCCCGTGGTGGGGATGACCGCCGCGTGGCTGGTGCTTGGCGAAGTCCCGACGCCCGCCGAGATCCTGGGCGGCTTGGTCCTGCTCCTCGGCGTGGCCACGGCGGTGCTGGGAGTGTCCCGCAAACCACCCGGTGTGGGGTCTGCTCTACGGGCCAAAGCGCTCCGGTAGCGCGTTCTGCGGGCCCGCTGGCGTTGGGGGCTACCGCTTGGGGGCGGGTTTGCGTTGGGCGGAGGCGTTCGACGGCGGTCGCTTGGCTGGCGTGGCCGCCTTGCCGGCCTGCGCGGGGCGCTTGACGGTTGCGGGGTTTGGGCGTTTGGCCGCGGCCGGCCGGGGTTGGGTGGGTCGGCCCTGGGTAGGCCGGCCCTGGACGGGCCGAGCGGCGGGTCTCTTCGCCGGCACTGATCCGGAAGGTCGCTTGGCGGCGGGACGCTTGCCGGGCCGGGCGGCGACGGGCTGGGCGCGGGAACCGAAGCCCGGCAACACCGCACCGAGGAACAAGATCCCCAGGGTCCCCACTCCGGCCACCGCGGCCAGATAAAAGTAGATGTCCGAATCTTTGCTGCTCACAGCGCTTCCCAAGGCGTTGGAGTCCTGGTTGAAGGCGAGGCCCCACATGCGCAGGAACGCGATACCGAAGCCAATGAACAAGGCGGTGCCGGCGGCGCCGAGGAGGACCACAAGGTACCGGCGCCGGTTGAAGACCTGTATCAGGGAGGCCAGGTAGCACGTGAGGACGGCGCCCAAGAGCAGGTACAGGACCACTTCCTCCAGGACGGCGGCGGCCAGGACCAGCAATCCGAGGGAGACGACAGCGGCAATGATGGCTAGTTTTCCACTGTTCCCCATGTGACGCATGAGGTTAATCATCGCCGACCAAGCCGCCGCGCCACGCCGTCGTAGATTGCAGTTGCGTACCGTTGTGCGGGCCGCGTGCCACTACTTGATGACGTACCCGTGCATGATGGTCATCACCGCGGCCACGCTCTGCTCGCGGGTGCGCTCGGGGTTGTAGGTTTGCCGGTCCAGTCCCACCACGAAGATGGCCCCGAAGATGGCTGCTTCCAGGCTTCCCCGTGCAATGGACGTATCCACCGCGTACCCGGAAGCCACGCTCTCCACCGCTGAACCGATCACGGCAAGGAGCTCACCGCGGAGCTCGGCGAACACTGCACTCCATTCGCCCGGCGCGCGCCAATTCTCGCTGACCCAGAGCCGGGCAAAGGAGGGGTAGTCGTCCATGAACTCCATGGCCTGGCCCACCATGTCCCGCATGGCCTCCAGGGGATCCTCGGTCTGGCCTTCGATGGCCTGCAAGCGTCCCAGCATGATGTCCACGCCGTGGCGCAACAGTTGCGCGATCAGGTCTGACTTGCTGCCGAAGTTGTAGTAGACAGTCCCCTTGGACACGCCGGCTGCGGCGGCGATCTCGTCCACCGTGACCCCCGCAGCTCCACGTTCTCCAATGAGTTCCATGGAGGCCTCGAACAGGCGCTGCTTGGTGGCGTTGGTGCGCTCGGGCCGGAGCTTCTTCCCTCCAGTTCCCGGCGACGGGACTGGCTCTGCGGTGCTCATACTGCGATCTCCGGCTTCAGGGTCTTCAAGGTCCACATCTTGTGCTTGCGGACGGCGAGCGTAGACAGTGCCGCTCCCAGCAAAGTGTAACCAAGCAAGCCAAGGACGGTGGGCCAGATCATGGTCAGCTCGCCGCCGTAGATCAGGTGGCGCATGCCCGTCACCACGTAGCCCATGGGGAGGACCTCGTGCACCACGTGGAGCGGCATGGGCGTGGTCTGCCAGGGGAATGTGCCGCCGGAGGAGACGAGTTGGAGGACCAGCAGGATCAGCACCACGAACTTTCCGGGCGTACCCAGGAGCGCCACGATGCCTTGGATGATCGCGCTGAAGGCCATGACGGCGGCCAGCATGAAGAGCCACATTCCGATGGGGTGCGCGGCGTTAAGTCCCAGGCCCAGGTTCACCACCACCGTGAGGATGGTGGCCTGCAACACCGAAACCACGAAGAACGGCAGCCAGCCGCCCACGGCGATCTTCCACGCCGGGGCATTGGACGCCAGGGCCCGCTGGGTGATGGGACGCATGGCCTGGACCAGCATGAACACGCCAATCCAGAGGGCAAGCGTCAGGAAGAACGGTGCCAGGCCTGCGCCGTAGGAATCGGCCTTCGCCTGCGAGACGTTCTCCACCGCCACAGGATCCGCGATGACCTTGGAGACGTTGCTCTTCTGCTCGTCGTTGGGGTTCGGAATGTCACCGGCACCCTTGGCGAGCTCGGACGCCAGTGTGTGCGCGCCATCGTTGGCTGTCGCGGCGCCTGTGGCAAGTTGTCCCGCGCCGTCGTCGAGTTGGCGTGCACCGCCGTCGAGCTTGGTGGCGCCATCCAGGGCGGCCTGCTGGCCCGTGGCAAGGGTGGACGCTCCGGTGCTCAGCTTCCCCGCGCCGTCCGCGGCCTGCGAGATGGCATCGGTCAGCGCGGGCGTCGCTCCGGCGAGCTTCGCTGTCCCGGCACTTACTGCGGCCGAACCGTCGGAGAGCTGTTGGATCCTGGCGGCGTCGCCCGTGATCTTCGCCTTGGCATCGGTCACCGGGCTGGAGGTGGCGGCGGCGTCGAAGTCGGCCAGGACCTTGTCTGCCTGCTCCTGGGTCAGCACGCCCGCGGCAACCAAACGCGCATTGGATTCGACGACGCGGTTCCGGAGGCCTTTGTCCGCGGCGTCCAACTGCCCGACGACGTCCTGCACTTTCGCGTTCAACTGGGCGTTGCCCGCGGCTACTTGGGCGGCGCCGTCGGCAAGTTTCTGTGAGTCAGCAGGCAATGTGGCTGTCTTGCTCTTCAGCTCTGTGAGGCCTGAGCTCAGCTGGCCCGCGCCCGTGGTGAGCTGGTTGGCGCCATCGCGCAATTGGGTCTGCCCGGCTACCAGTTGATCCGCGCCGGTGACCAGTTGGCTGGTGCCGTCATGGAGGGTGCCAGCGCCGTCGCTCAGCTTCCCGACGCCATCGGCCAATTGCCCGGCGCCGTCAGCGGCCTTGACGATGGACGCGTGGATGGTCCCGAAGCCCGTGAGGAGCTGGTTGGCTGTTTCCTCGCCCACTTCCTTGGCCACCGTTGAGTGCACCGCCGTAGTGAGCTTGTCCACGATGGTGCTCAGGAGGTAATTGTTGGCGTCGTTGGTGGTGACGTGCAGCATGGCCTGGTTGGCGGCATCGAAGCTGCCGGGCGAAACCAGGTTCGCGGAGAAATCCTTGGGAATGCGCAGGGCGAAGGCGTACTCGCCCGTCTTCACTCCAGCGTCGGCGGCTTCGGCATTGGACACTTGCTTCCAGTTGAAGACATGGCCGTCCACCAGGCCGTCGGCCACCTTCTTGCCTGCCTGGAGTTCGGTGCCGTCCTTCGACGTGGCGCCGGTGTCTTCCACCACCAAGGCAGCATCGATCTGATTGAGGTTGCCGTAGGGGTCCCAGTTCGCGTAGAGGTAAACGGCCCCGTACAGGAGCGGCACCATGGTGAGGGCGAGGATGGTCAGCTTGGGCAGGAGCCCGCCGGTCATGCGCTTGAGTTCGGATCGGGCAAGCCGCAGCACAGTCACTTTGCAGTCCTTTGGAGGTCTTGGTCTTCTTGGTGTTCTTCGGTAAGAGCGCTTTCGGGCTCGACGGCGGCACTTTCGGTAGCGGCTGCCAGCCCGGCTTCCGGTTGTGGTTCGGCCGGGTCCGGTTCGGCTTCCGTCGCGTGGGTTACCGAATTGCCGATCACAGCAGCAGGCCCGTCCCATTCGTCCGGAAGGGCGCTGACGGTCGCGACGACGGCAAGCGGCCTCCCGGCGTCGGACGCCAAGTCCTGCAACCGGGGCAACCAAGCCGCGGGGTCGGCGCTGTGGCGATCGGGGGAGTCGACCACCAGGAGGTCGATTGCGGGGTCGGCCAGGGCGAGGGACGTCAGCAACTCAAGCCGGCGACCCGCCGGAAGTTGTTCAATCCAGAGATCGGCGATGTCCTCGAAACGGTTGACCTTCAGCCACGGCTTGCTCAGCAGCGCGCCACGGTAGCGGCGGGGAATGAGGGACAGGTCCTCGGTGACGAGATCGCGGACGCTCAGGTGCTGCTCGGGTTCGTTGACGCCCGGGGAGTCGATCAGTGCGCTCGCGAGCCGGATCCTCTTGGTTTTGGTGGTGCTGTCCCAGGACAGGATTCCGTCGCTGGGCTTCATTCGGCCGCTCAGGGCAAGGGCGAGGGCGGTGCGCTGGTCCTGCCCTTCGCCCGAGATGAGGATGAGCTCGCCCCGCTTTGCTTCGAGCGAGGTGGGTGGCAGGAGGTCGGTACGGCGGCCGTTGATCTGGAGTTGCTGTACGGACAGCATGTGATCCCTTCAAGGGTGATGGGTTCTGGTTCTGCATCGATTCTAACTAAACTGACCAGTCAGTTCAAATAGAGGTCTCTCACTTGCCCGTCCAACCCGGCGTAGGCTTCTCCCATGACTGCCGAAAACTCCCGTGAATTCGATGTGATCGTTCTTGGCGCCGGTGCCGTGGGGGAAAACGTAGCGGACAGGGTGGTTCGTGGCGGATTGTCGGCGGTGATCATCGAAAGTGAGCTGGTGGGCGGCGAATGCTCCTACTGGGCATGCATTCCTTCGAAGGCGCTGTTGAGGCCGGGCACCGTCCTGCACGCGGCCCAGTTGGTGCCCGGTGCCTCTGAGGCAGTGACCGGAACCGTGGATGCGGAGGCAGCCCTCAAGCACCGGGATTGGTTCACCAACAACTGGCAGGACGGCGGCCAGGCGGAGTGGCTGGACAGTGCGGGCATCGAGCTGATCCGCGGCCGCGGGCGCATCACGGGCCCCCGCGAAGTCCAGGTTGATGGCCTGGACGGAAACAGCTACGCACTCAAGGCCCACCACGCCGTCGTCGTCGCAACGGGTTCCACGCCGACCATCCCGGACATCGGGGGCCTGGCAGACGTCCCCTTCTGGACTACCCGTGGTGCCACCGCAGCCAAGGAAGTCCCGCGTCGGTTCGTTGTGCTCGGTGGCGGCGTGGCCGGCGTTGAATTGGCGCAGGCGTTTGCCCGGCTGGGTTCGGATGTTGCCCTCGTTGCGCGGGGGCGGCTGCTCAGCAGCTACCCGGAAGAAGCTGCCAACCTGGTGCTCGCAGGACTCCGGGCCGATGGCGTTGCGGTCCACGTGCACACCGATGTGGAGAAGGTGGAGAAGAACGACGACGGCTCGGTCAGCGTGCTGCTGGACGGGACCACGCTCGTTGCCGACCAACTCCTGGTCGCTTCGGGCAGGCACCCTTCGCTGGCCAATCTTGGCCTGGAGAGCGTGGGCGTCGCCGCGGAGGACGGAAAACTCCGGCTCACAACGGATCCCAGCGGATTGGTGGAAGGCCCGGCCAGCGATGGCACCAGTGGCCTGTGGCTCTACGCGGCGGGCGATGCCGCGGGCAAGGTGCTCCTGACCCATCAGGGAAAATACGAGGCCCGCGCAACCGGCGATGCCATTGTTGCCCGGGCCCGCGGCCACCTGCGCGGAGCCCCCAAACCGTGGAGCTCCTTGGCGCACACGGCCAACGACCACGCCATCCCCAGCGTCGTTTTCACTGATCCAGAAGTTGCCTCAGTGGGGCCGTCGCTGGAGCATGCCCTGCTGCAAGGGAAGAACGTGACGGGTGTCGAATTGCCCATCAACGTCTCGGGGTCCCAGCTGTACTCCTCCGATTACAAGGGCTGGGCTCAGATCGTGGTGGACGAGGACCGCAAGGTGATCCTTGGCGCGACGTTCGTTGGCCCCGGCGTCGCGGAGTTGCTGCATTCGGCCACGATCGCGATCGTCGGAGAGGTTCCGCTGGACCGGTTGTGGCACGCCGTTCCTTCCTACCCAACCATCAGCGAGGTGTGGCTGCGCCTGCTGGAGAAGTACGGGCTCTAGCAGCCCAGCAAGGAAGGGCTAGGAGTGCATTGCACCCTTGAACCAGCCTGTGATGGTGGCCGGGTGGGTGATCGCGGTGCCCACCACCACGGCGAAGGCACCGGCGTCGAGGGCCTGGCGGGCTTGGGCGGGGGTGTGGATGCGGCCCTCGGCGATGAGCGGCTTTCCCAGCTCTGCCGAGGCAATCTGATCCAGGAGTCCCAGGTCCGGGCCGTCGGTCTTGGGGCGCTCGCCGGTGTAGCCGGCAAGGGTGGTGCCAATGAGGTCGGCGCCTGCCTCAACAGCAGCAACGGCGTCCTCGAAGGAACCACAGTCGGCCATCACCAGTGCATGGGATTCTGCATGGATTCCGGCCACGGTGTCAGCCAGGGACAGTCCATCCGGCCGGGTGCGCCGAGTGCCATCGATCGCCACAACATGCGCTCCCGCATTGGCTACGGCCAGGGCATGCCGGAGGGTTGGGGTGATGAAGACGCCGTCGTGCCCGTCCTTCCAGAGGCCGATTACCGGAACCTCGACGGCGGTACGAGTGAACTGCACGTCGGCCAATCCTTGGACACGGATCGCCGCAGCACCCCCGATCACGGCTGAGGCAGCAACCTGGCCAGTGGTCCGGGGATCGCGCATCGGTTCGCCGGGGTATGCCTGGCAGGACACGATGAGCTGGGAACGGAGGGCTTCGAGGCCGTCGAGGGTCAGGATCACAGGTCTTTCCTTAGCTAAGAACGAGTTTCGCAGCGCCTACGATGGCCGCGGTGTTGCCGAGGGTTGCCGGGACGACAGGGACGGCGGCCAGGGGAGCAAGGAGTTCCTGGCGCAAGGCGGCTTCCATGGGCTTCAACCAGAGCTCGCCCGCATCGGCGAGGCCGCCTGAGATCACCACGGTTTCAGGATCCAGGATGTTGATGAGTCCGCCCACGGCCTGGCCTGCGGCGCTCGCTCCCAGTTCGATGGCGCGGGAGGCGGCGGTGCGGCTGGCCGCGGAGTTGGCGGCAGCGCCGGCGTCGTGCTTCTCGGCGAAACCCGAGGCGAGCGCAAAAACGCCACGGGTATCGGCAGCGAGGACAGAAGAACCGCCGAACCGGAGGTAGGCCTCATGGATGGCCGGCCCGGACGCGATGGCCTCCACGTGCCCGGAGCCACCGCACACGCAGGGCAAGGGAACACCATCAAAAGCCGCCAGCGGTGAAGCGAAATGCCCCACGTGCCCGCCCACAAACCGGTGGCCCAGAAGAGGCGCGCCGTTCAGCACAAAGCTGCCGCCGACGCCTGTCCCGAACGCCACCATCAGGGAACTCGAGGAACCTGCGGCGGCACCCAGCCAGGCCTCTCCGAGGGCGTGGGCATGGACATCGTTGACGGCGCGGAGGGCCGAGGACGGAATCGAAAGCCGCAAGGAAAGCCCGGCAGCCAGTTCAGTCCCGGCCCAGCCGAGGATGGCATCGGTGGCGGACACCACGGATCCAGTAACAGCATCAATGACCCCCGCGGAGCCGACACCGACGCCGGACACTGTCAGTCCGGCGTCGGCAGCGCGCTCCACCAAGCCTGCGATCAACGCTGCGGTGGCATCAAGGATCGCCTCGCCACCGGCCCGGTTCAGCGTCGGAATGGTGTCCGAGAGCAGCACCTCGCCTGAGGAGGAGACAACCCCGGCAGCGGTCTTGGTGCCGCCGAGGTCAACACCGATCACGTGGGTCATGGAAGAGGTCATAGGAAGCTAGACCAGCCCGTTCCGCTCCAGGATGGCGCGGATCGCAGCCGTTTCGGCTTCGTTCAGGGACAGCATCGGCGAGCTCATGGTGTTGGACTCGATAATTCCCATGACCTGCAGTGCGGTCTTGAAGGCACCCAGGCCAGCGGCGCCGCCGGACACGCGGCCGTTGGGGGTGTAGACGATCTCGAAGACGTCGGCCAAGCGGTCCTGCTCGCGCGCTGCCGAAGCCCAGTCGCCGGCCTGCGCAGCGTCGAAGAGACGGCGGTAGCCGGCGGGGTCCACGTTGCCAAGGCCCGGGACGACGCCCTGCGCGCCGCCCAGGAGGGCACCGTCCACCACGACTTCGTGACCGGTGAAGATGTCGAAGTTGGGGATGTCCTTCGCTGCGAGGAGCAGTTGGCGGAAGGAGACATCGTCGCCGGAGGAGTCCTTCACGCCGGCGATCACACCGTCGCGGCCGAGGCGGACCAGGAGGTCCGTGGGCAGCTTGAAGTGCGTGCGGACGGGCACGTCGTAGGCGAAGATGGGCTTCTGGATGGCCTCGTGGATGCTGCGGAAGTGGGTCTCGGTTTCCGCCACGTTGCCGATCGCGTAGTACATGGAGGTCACCACGATCGCGTCTGCGCCGAGGTCCACCACCTTGCGGGCTTCCTCGATGACGCGGTTGGTGGTTTGCTCGTTCGCGCCCACGATCAGGGGAACTGCACCGGCATTGGCGTCAGCGATGGTGGAGACCACCAGTTCACGTTCGGCGTTGGTCATGTAGGGGACTTCGCCGGAGGAACCCAGCACGAACAGCCCGGATACACCGCCGTCGATCAGGTGCTTGGTGACGTTCTTCAACGACTGGGTGTCGATGCTGCCATCGGCGTGGCGGGGCGTGATGACCGGGGGGATGACGCCCTGGAACTGAGTGGACACAGAAATCTCCGATGTTGGTAACTAGTGAAGGGAAAAGCTAGATGTGGAGCAGGCTGGGCGCGGCGCCCAGGAGCTTCCGCGTGTAGTCGTTGCTGGGATTGTCGAAGACCTGCGCGCCCGTGCCTTGTTCGACGATCTTGCCGAAATACATGACGCAGATCCGGTCCGAGACGTAGCGGACGGTCTGGATATCGTGCGAAATGAACACCATGCCCAGGTTCAGCTGCGTCTTCAGGTCGGAGAGCAGGTTCAGCACCTGCGCCCGGACAGAGACGTCCAGGGCCGACGTCGGCTCGTCCGCCACAATGATGTCCGGTTCCAGCGCCAGTGCGCGGGCGATCGCCACGCGCTGGCGCTGGCCGCCGGAAACCTGCGACGGCGTCACTTCGGCCGCCGATTGCGGCAAGCCAACCAGCGCCAACAGTTCGCGGACCTTGGCGGCGCGGCTGGAAGCGTTGCCGATGCCGTGGACCTGCAGGGGATCGGTCAGGATGTCCTGGATGGTCATACGCGGGTTGAGCGCGGTGGACGGATCCTGGAACACCACGGAGACGGAGCGGCCGAACTCGCGGCGCATGGCTGCGCTGCGCTTGATGGCCGGCTTTCCGTGGAACAGGACACTGCCCGACGTCGGGGGCTGGAGTCCCACGAGCACTGACGCGAGCGTGGACTTGCCGCAGCCGGACTCACCAACGATGCCTACGGTTTCGCCGCGGCTGATGCTGAAGTCCACCCCGTCAACGGCCTTGACGATGTTGGGCCGGAACAGCCCGCCGGTGCGTGCCCGGTGATAGACCTTGACGTCCTTGAGCTCGATGACTGGTGTGCTCACTTCGCGTCCTCCTTCAGGTGGCTCGCCCAGTAGTGATCGGTGTCTTCGCCGCTGCTTGACGCCACGGAGGTGAGGACCAGTTTCTGGTGGGGATCGGCGTCGGGCCTCAGTGAGCGCGCCGCGAAACGGTCGCCCGTGGCGAAATCGCGCGGCGAAGGAACCGTGCCGGGGATCTGGTGGAGCCGTGTGGCGTCGGCTTCGATGGAGAGCACGGCGCCGAGCAAGCCCCGGGTGTATTCGTGCTTGGGGTTCTGCAGGAGCTCGGAAGCCTGTGCGGATTCCACTACCTGGCCGGCGTACATCACGGTGATGCGGTGGGCCAGGGAGGCGACCAGGGCGAGGTCGTGGCTGACGAACACCATGGCGAATCCGAGTTGCTCGCGGAGTTCGTTGAGGAGGTCCACCACCTGCTTCTGGACCGTGACGTCCAGCGCAGTGGTGGGCTCGTCGGCTACCACGATCTTCGGCGAACGGGACAGGGCCATGGCAATCAGCACCCGCTGGCGTTGTCCACCCGAGAGCTCGTGCGGGTAGCTGGCCAAGGTCCGGACAGGGTCCAGCTTGACCATTTCCAACAGCTCCGCGGGCGTCTTGCGGCCCCCGCGCTTGGTGAGCTGCTCCATTTGCTCCTTGATCTTCATGGACGGGTTCAGGGAGCTCAACGCGTCCTGGTAGACCATGGCGATCTGCTCACCGCGAAGGCCAACGTAGGCTTTCGGGTTGCTGTGCTTGGTGTTGGCGTCCAGGAGTTCCTTGCCATCGAAAGTGATGGATCCGGTGACCTGCGCCGTCTTCGGGAGGAGGCCCATGACGGCCAGCGAGGTGATCGACTTGCCGCAGCCGGACTCGCCGACCAGTCCCATGGTTTCGCCTTCCCGGACCGTGAAGGACACGTTGTCCACGATCGCGGTGTCGCCGAAGCGGCCGGGGAAACGGATGGACAGGTTCTTCACTTCAAGGACGTTGCGTGCGCCTGTCGGTACCTGCGGGAGGCGGTCGGTGCGCTTCGCTTCGATTTCTGCCAGCAACGCAAGTTCCCGGTCCAGGAGGAGGTGCGGGTTGGCGGCGTCTGGCCGAACATCGGCGAGCAGGTCTGACTGGCCGCCCCCGGAACCGGCCCCCGGGCCGGAAGCTGCGCGCACGCCGTCGAGCTCGTGTTCCTCCACAACGGAAGGCTGGGCGACGGAGGTGGCAACTTCGGTGTCCACGGTCAGGGCAGCGGTGGAGCCGTCGTCGTCCTTCACCACCGGAGCCCGGCGGAGCTTGGGGTTGACCATCGCGTCGGTAAGGCCCTCGGCGAGGATGTTCAGGGACAGTACGGTCAGCAGGATGGTGAGGCCGGCGAAGGTGGTGGCCCACCAGCCACCGGACAGGACCAGGTTGCGGCCGTAGGAAATCACGTTGCCCCACGACGGAGCAGGATCCTGCACGCCCGCGCCCAGGAAGGACAGGGAGGCTTCGAGGATGATCGCGTCGGCCACCATGACGGTGGCGAACACCAGCACGGGAGCAGCGGTGTTGCGGACGATGTGCTTGACCAGGATGTAGAACCGGCCGGCACCCATGACCCGCTCTGCCCGGACGTAGTCTTCGCCGTACTGGGCCAGGACGTTGGCGCGGACCACGCGGGCCAGTTGCGGGGTGTAGATGATGGCAATCGCGATGATGATGGTCGGGACGGAGTTGCCGAACGCTGCCAGGAGTACTGCTGCCAGGGCGATGCCCGGGAAGGCCATCAGGATGTCCATGATGCGCATGATGATCTCGTTCACGGACTTGCTGGACGTCGCGGCGAACGAACCCAGGAGCGCGCCCACCAGGATCGCGAGACCCACGGCGCCGAGGCCGATCATCAGCGAGGACTGCGCGCCGAACAGGAGCCGGGAGAAGATGTCGCGACCCAACCGGTCGGTGCCGAAGAAGTGCTCGGCGCCCGGCGGGGTGGCCGGAATGAAGGTCTCCAGCGGATCATGCGGCGCCAGGACCGGCGCCAGGATGGCTGCGAGGACAATGAGGATGAGGAAGAGCAGGGCGATACGCGATCCCCAGGGCAGGGCTTTGAAACGAAGGCCCGGGGCGCTCAGCCGATCTGCGAGCTTGCTGCGCATGAGCTATACCGTCCTGATTCGGGGGTTGATGAGCAGGTAAAGAAGGTCCACCACGATGTTCACCAGTACGAAGGTGACGGAGATGGTGAGCACCACGCCCTGGACGAGGTTGACGTCCAGGTTGGTGATGCCGTTGAGGATCAATTGGCCCATGCCGGGCAAGGCGAAAATCATTTCAATCACGACGGCGCCACCCAGCAGGTAGCCCACGCGGAGTCCCAGCACGGTCACCGGGGTGACGAGCGCGTTGCGGAGGACGTTCTTGGAAACAACCTCCCGGTAGGGGACACCGTTGCCGATGGCTGTGCGGACATAGTCGCGGTCCAGCTCTTCCACCATGGAGGTCCGGACCACGCGGATCAGTGAGGCGGACACGGGAATGCCGAGCGCCAAAGCCGGGAGCGCCATGGAGTTGAGCCAACCGCCAAAGCCGGATTCCGGCGTCGCAATTCCGCCCGAGGGGAACATCGGGTTCTCGCCGAGCGCGAACCACTGGATGAGCAGGATGCCGAGCCAGAACGACGGCGTGGCGATCGCGGCAATCGAAAAGACACGGACCAACTGGTCCTGCCACTTGTCGCGGTAGAGAGCGCCCATGATGCCGAAGGCGAGGGACAGGACGATCGCGATCACGACGCCCAGGAACGTCAGCTGCAACGTCAGGGGGAAAGCCGAACCGATCATGGAAGCGACGGACTTGGCAGGGGGAGTGGTGACCCCGAGATCGAACTGCAGGAGCTTGCCGAGGAAGCGGAAGTACTGCAGGACCAGGGGATCGTTGAGGCCATTCTCCTGGCGGTACTGCTGCTTCGCTTCTTCGCTGGCCCCGTCACCGAGGGCCGAGCTGGCCTGGTCGCCGGGAGCGGCCTGCAGGACGAGGAAGACGAGCAACGTGATGCCCAGGATCATCAATGGCAAGGCTGCAAGTCTGCGGCCAAGCAGACGCAATATCGTGACCAATTTGTTCTCCGGTAGGTTGGGAATTTCTTGGCTTGCGGGGCCTGCCCTGCGTGCTACTTGGGGGTTTTAGCGCACAGAGCAGGCCTCACAAGGAACTAGGCGGTTCGTCCGACGTCGACGAACGACAGGCCTGTGGTGGGCAGCGGCTTGAAGCCGTTGAGCTTCTTCTCGTCCCACGCGCTGGGAAGCTGGCGGTGGAAGATCGGGTAGAGCGGAAGTTCCTCGGAGACCAGGTCCACGATTTCGCCTACGGTCTTCTTGGCCTCATCGCCGGAGGCCTGCGAACCCTTGTTCATGAGGTCCTGCAGCTTGGTGCGCTCCGGAGTGGTCCAGAAGGCGCGCTTTTCCATCCAAGTTGCTCCCGAGTAGAACCAGCTCAGGAGCAGGTCCGCGTCGTTGCCGAAGACGGACGGATCGCCGGGGGCCGCGACCACGGTGTAATCGCCCTTGCCCACGCGGTCGCTGTACAAGGCACCGGACTGCAGGTTCTTGACGGTGACCTTGACGCCGGGGATCTTGTTCCAGGATTCGAGGATCAGCGGAGCAACGTCCTTGACCCAGGCGGTGTCAGTGGTCAGCAACTCGAATTCGAGGTTGCTGACTCCGGCCTGCTTCAGGAGGTCGGCAGCCTTGGAGGCGTCGTAGCCGTAGACGTTCTTGGCCTTGACGTAGTCCGGGTGGCCTTCCTGGAAGTACGAGCTGGCGGCCTTGGCGTTGCCGAACAGGGCCTTCTTGATGATGGCTTCCTTGTCCATGCCGTAGTGCAGGGCCTGGCGGACCAGCTTGTTGTCGAACGGAGCCTTGGCGCAGTTGAACATGAGGAACAGCAGGCCGAAGGACTGGACGGACTCCACCTTGACCTTGGACTTCAAGCCGTCCACGTCCAGGTAGGGAACGTCCTCAATGGCCTGGACGCGGCCGGACTGGACTGCGGTGACGCGGGCTGCGGCGTCGGAGAGCAGCAACCAGTTCATGCCCTTGGCCAGGGCGGGCTTGGGGCCGTTGTAGTCCGCGAACGCCTCGAACACGATCTTGTCGTCCTTGACCGCGGACACCAGCTTGTACGGGCCGGAGCCCACCGGCTTGGCGTCGAAGGCTTTGAGGTCGGTGGCGAGTGCCTTGGGAACGATCTTGACCACGGAAATGCGCGGGCCGAAGCCGGGGAAGGCGTACTTGAGCGTGAATTCCACGGTCTTCGCATCCACCGGCTTGACGTCCTGGATGAACGGAATGAACTGGGAGAACAGCGACTTGTTGGCCGGGTCCATCACGCGGGTGAAGGAGAAAGCAACGTCTTCGGTGGTGACGGGGGAGCCGTCGTGGAACTTGGCGCCGTCGCGGATGGTCACCTGGTAGGTGGTGTCGTTGACCTTCTTGGGGTCCGATGCCGCGAGGGCGTTGTAGGGCTGGCGGGTGGCCGGGTGCAGTTCGATGAGGCCTTCGAAGATGTGCAGGTTGGCGGCCATGGGCGTTGCGCCGGAGGAGCTCAGCGGGTCGAAGCCCGTGGACAGGGCGTAGGAGATGCCCGCCTCGATGATGAGGTCCTTGTTCACCGCCGCCGTGTTGCTTGCGTTGCTGGTGGTAGTGCTGGCAGCGCCGCCGCACGCAGAAAGGGTTGCCGTGAAGGCGGCTGCTGCACCAACTGCGCCGCTTAGCTTCAGGAAGTTCCGGCGGCTGGCGTCGTTGACCAGCGGCAGGCTGTGGATCGTCTTGCTCATAGGGTGCCTCACCATTCGAGTTTCGTGGGTTATCGGATGTAGGACGTCCGATGCTCGTATGGAAACTGTAAGGGCGGTCACAACGGAACGTCAAGCGGGAGTCGGGTGCCGGGGGAGCTGGCGGGGCCTCCGTGACCGGCGGTACAGGCCAGTAATGGCGGGAAATCCGAGGAATTCCCGCTACACACTTATCAAGGACGTGGGACATCCGATATTGTATGTTGCGAGTCACTCATTCTGTGGTGGGCGCTAAGCTCGCCTCAATATTAACACCGCGCTGCCCGGCACTGACGGGAGAGCGCATTGGCAAGGAGAGCGCCATGACAACTTCCGGTGTGGTTCCGCAAGCGCGGTTCAGTGCACAGGCACGCCTGCGTGCTTTGCAGTCGGACATTATGGAGCTGATCCTCGAACGCGAACTCGAAGCCGGCGATCCCTTGCCCACGGAAAGCGAGCTGTCGGTTGCTCTGGGTGTTGGGCGGAACACGCTCCGTGAGTCCCTGAAGGTGCTCCAGGCTCTGGGTGTCATCGAGATCCGCCACGGTTTCGGCATGTTCGTGGCCCCCAGCAACTTCGACGCGCTGGCCGACGGCCTCACGTTCCGCGGACGTTTGTCTCTGCGGCACCAAGGTCTCGAAGCCCTGCAATTGGTGGATGTCCGGCAGGCGCTCGAATCCGGACTCATTGGCACGTCCATCGACGTCATGACCCCCGATCAGCTTGCCCTGATCGAGGAAGCCGTCAAGCAGATGGAAGACCTGGCCGCTGCCGGCGAAAACTTCGTTGCCGCCGATGCCGAGTTCCACCGCCGCCTCTTCGAGCCCCTGAACAACGAACTCCTGATCAACCTCATGGGTGTGTTCTGGAAGGTCTACCGGAAGATCCATGTAGAGATCGGCGCGGGTAACGAGGACCTGGTCAAGACCGCAGCCATCCATCGCAACATCTACGCCGCCGTCGCTGCCGGGGACAAGGTGCTCGCAGCCGAGCTCCTGAACCGCCACTTCGACGGCATCCGCCGCCGCATCAGCGAGGCCGTTGGCGAGTAGCGCACGCAAACGCAAGGGCCGCCGTCGTGCTTTCCGCAAAAGTACGACGGCGGCCCTAGCGTTATCGTCGTGGCCACCCAACTGGGTCGCAGTTGTGCGCGTTTTGAGGACTCATAACGCGCACTAATGCGACTTAGTTGGGTGTTAGCCGCGCCAGCCGGCCACCAGGACTGAGCGCAGGTAGTCGTAGCGGAACTCGTTGATGTTGTCCTGGTCCGAGAGCGACGCGATCCGGTGCGGAAGCGCAGTACCCGTGAGCGCGCCGACGCCAAAAAGGTAGGCCCATTCGTGGAAACCCCGCGGCTTGTCCGGCAACGCCTGGCGCATCACCGTAATGAAGTCCCGCGCCATGGGATCGAAGTACTCGGCGAGGATGCCGCGTTCATGGGCCGCCGGATCTGAAGCCTCCCGGAGGACAAGCCGAGCGAAGAGTTTTCCATCCGGTGTTTCCTGCGCCCGCAACGTTGGCAGGAGGAACGCTTCGACGATTCGTTCGACGGCGTCACCCGCCGAGGTGTCGACGGCCAGGACCTCACGACGGCGTTCCTCGTTGAGGTGTTGATAGCGGGCGAAGATTGCCTTGTAAAGATCCAGCTTGGTGGCGAAGTGGTAGATCACCAGCGGCGCCGTGGTGCCTATGTCCTCGGCGACGGCACGCATGGTGGTTGCTTCGAAGCCCCGGTCCGCGAACATCCTGACGGCGGCATCAAGGATCTGCTCGCGCCGACGTGTTCCCGCGGTATTCCCTTGTACTTCTGTGGACATGGTTTCCAGTCTATAGCTCCGTTCCCGACGGTCGTTGACACAAACTGAATAGGTGTATAAATTCTATCCCATCCAGAAACTGAATGAGTGTCTAAATTCTGTTTCGCGCCGGGCAACGTCGCCCGATTAAGAAGGGATTTCCACCATGAAACGTGGAACCACATGGTTCATCCTCCTTGGATCGTTCGTCATCTACCTCTTCGATGCCCTCGAAATCGCAGTGCTTTCCTTCGCCTTGCCGGCCATCAGTGCCGAGCTGGGGCTGACGCCCTTGGCAGGAGGCTTGCTGGCCACCGCCACGCTCCTGGGCATGGGCTGCTCAAGCGTGATCACGGGATGGCTGGCTGACAACCGTGGCCGGCGCGTCGCGCTGATCGTGTCCATGGTGGTCTTCGTGGCACTGACCTCGGCCCTCTTTGTGGTGCCCAATTATGGGGTGTTCGTGGCTTTGAGGTTCCTTGCCGGCATTGGCTTGGGCGGTGTGTGGTCCGTTCTGTCGACCTACATCGTTGAATCCTGGCCGCCCTCGCAGCGCGGGCGGGCTGTCGCTTTCGTCTTGGCGGCCTATCCGTTGGGTGGAGCAAGTGCGGCTTTGATTGCCGGATTCTTCATGCCGGATTGGCGGCTGCTCTTCCTGGTCACCGGGTTGTCGGCGCTGGTTCCCTTGCTGATGGTGGTGTTCTTCTTCCCGGAGTCCAAAGCCTGGCTCGCCGAGCGGGCGGCGCGTTCGGCCGCCGTCGGCCGCCCTGCCAGCGTGACCGCACGGGAACTGTTCACTGGTCCATACCGGCGCCGCACCATCATTGCCACCTTGGTGGCTGTCTGCGCCTTCATTGGTTTCTATGGCGCTTCCACGTGGCTGCCCAGCTACCTTTCCAACGAACGGGGACTGGACCCACGGCAAGTGAGCCTTTTCATGACCGTACTGAACCTGGGCATGTTCCTTGGGTACCTCGCTTTCGGTTGGGTGGCTGACAAAATCGGCCGCCGCAACGCGATCATTCTTTCCCTCGCAGGAACGGGTGTGCTGATGCCTCTCTATGGGCTGGTCACCCACCAAGCAGTCCTGCTCTGGATGGGGCCGCTCTATGCCTTCTTTATGACTTTCGCCGGGCTTTTCGGTTCGTACCTTGGCGAGCTGTATCCCACGAGGATCCGTACCACCGGCGCCGGTTTCTGTTTCAACATCGGACGCGGCGTCGCAGCCTTCGCACCCTTGGCCATGGGCGGAATCGCGGCCTCTTGGGGGTTCTCTTCCGGTCTTATCCTCTCCGGGGCGGTGTTCCTGCTGGGCGCCTGCCTCATGTTCTTCCTCCCGCAGAGGCACACCGCCGATGTCGCCGAAACATATCCAGACAAGGAACCCGCCACGCATGCCTAAGCTCGTAGACCTGTCCGTCAGCCTCAGGGCCAACATCGCCTCCGATCCGCCAGGCCTGACCCCGGAGATCGAATACTTCGGTCATCAGGAAACCGCCCGCGATCTGGTCTCCTTCTTTCCCGGCCTGGCCGAGTCCGACTTGCCCGGAGGGGAAGGCTGGGCCATCGAGCGCATCACAGCCACTACCCACACCGGAACACACCTGGACGCCCCCTACCACTACGCCTCCACCATGGACGGCGGTGCGCGGGCCATCACCATCGACGAGGTTCCCCTGGAATGGTGCTTCGGCAGGGGAGTGAAGCTGGACTTCCGGACATTTGAAGACGGGTACGTTGCCACAGCGTCGGATGTGGAAGCGGAACTGGACCGGATTGGCCATGAACTCGCCCCGGGGGACATCGTCTTGGTCAACACAGCTGCCGGCACCCGCTACGGGCTGGACGACTACCTCTCCACAGGGTGCGGGATGGGCCGTGAAGCGACGCTCTACCTGACCAGCCGAGGCGTCCGGGTGACCGGTACCGATGCCTGGAGCTGGGATGCCCCGTTCATCCATACCGCTAAGCGATATGTGGAAACCGGCAATAACGACCTGATCTGGGAAGGGCACAAAGCGGGCATGGAGATCGGATACTGCCACATCGAAAAGCTCAGCAACCTGGAGATCCTTCCGAGCGCTGGTTTCCAGGTCTCCTGCTTCCCGGTGAAGGTTCACGGCGCGTCCGCCGGCTGGACCCGTGCCGTCGCGATCCTTGATGAGGAGGTTCCGCGGTGAAGTTCTTCCGGATGATGCACGACGGCGTACCTCGCCTTGGGCTGGCCGACGACGGTTTGGTTTCGGGCCGGCTTTACCCCGAAGGCCTCGAGGCCTTCGATGTGATTGCCTGGCCCTGGCAGTCCTCCAGCGGTGCGCTGGTGGACCTGCAGGACGCCGAGCTCCTGCCGCCGTTTGAGGTCACGAGCATCCGGGACTTCATCACCTTTGAGCAGCACACGGTGGGTGCCCTCCGCTCCGTTGCTCCGGACAAGGGCATACCCCCGACCTGGTACGAGGCCCCCGCGTTCTACTTTACGAATCCGCACGCGGCCGTTGGCCACAACGCCACCGTCCCGATGGCGCCGGGCACGCAGCAATTCGACTTCGAACTGGAAGTAGCCGCCGTGATAGGCGCTGACGGATACAACCTCTCGGTGGAGGAAGCCGAGGAACACATCGTCGGCTACATGATCTTGAACGACTGGTCCGCCCGCGATCTGCAGCGCGCCGAAATGGCTGTCGGGCTGGGGCCCGCCAAGGGCAAGGACACGGCCACCTCGCTGGGCCCCTTCTTCGTTACCAAGGACGAGGTTGCGGATGCCACCTCGGATGGCTTCCTGGATCTTGGCATGAGCGTGTCTATTAACGGACAGGTGTTGGCCACGGATTCCCTGGCCAACATGGCGTGGAGCTTCGCTGAGTTGGTGGCCTATGCCAGCCGCGGAACGTGGGTGCGGCGTGGGGATGTCCTCGGCTCCGGCACGGGCGGTGGCGGCTGCCTCGCCGAGTTCTGGGGTTGGTACGGTTCCCAGACGCCACCACCGCTCAAGGCAGGTGACTCTGTAAGCCTGACGGTCGACCGGCTTGGCACTTTAACCAACGTGGTGGGCCAGGCCGCGCCTGTCCATCCGCTCCCACGGGCCCGCTGCCGGGCTTACGCCCCGCCAACGCCGTTCGCTCCGGGCGCCTGAGCTGCGCGGCACCCAGCCGTATTTGTATGCAAAAGGCGAGGGCCGCCGTCGTACTTTACGTAAAGTACGACGGCGGCCCTCGCGTTAGCGTCGCAGCCGCCCCAACTGGGTCGCAGTTGTGCGCGTTTAGAGGGCGCTAAACGCGCACAACTGCGACTTAGTTGGGGAGGCGTGTAGTTGGGTGCGCGTGGGGAAAGAAAAAAGACCCGCACCGGCGAACCGGTGCGGGTCTTCATTTGTGCGCCCAAAGGGATTCGAACCCCTGACCTTCTGTTCCGTAGACAGACGCTCTATCCAGCTGAGCTATGGGCGCATTTCGCGTGATTCTCGGCGGTGTGTTTCTCTGACCCCCTCGAACCTCAATAAACTTTACAGAAGTTCATGTGAAGTTCCAAATCGGAAAGCTGTAATCTAGCTAACTAGACCGGTCTAGGTGACCTTCGTCACTTAAAATGAGCGTCTTGAAACGCAGATCCTTGAATTTCCGCGGTTTTTGTTTTTTGGTTCCTTGGTTGTCCGATGTCTGACAGCGGATTGGTCTGGTCCGCGCCCCCTATCGTTTAGGACACACCACCGAACCCGAGGGAAGGGAACCGCAATGGGCGATCTGGCGCGACTGCCGCTGCTTGAGAAGGCACCTACTACGCATGCACGCCTGCTGGCCTGGGTTGAGGAAGTTGCCGAGCTGACCCAGCCGGACCGCATCCACTGGGTTGACGGTAGCGAAGCAGAAAACAAGAAGCTGACCGACGAACTCGTCGAGGCCGGCACCCTGAAGCGGCTCAACCCGGAAACGTTCCCGAACTCCTTCGCAGCGTTCTCCGATCCTGCAGACGTTGCCCGTGTTGAAGAGCAGACCTTCATCTGCTCCGAGAACGAGCGCGATGCAGGCTTCACCAACAACTGGATGGCCCCGGCCGAGATGAAGCAGAAGCTGCGCGGACTGTTCGCCGGCTCCATGCGCGGCCGCACCATGTACGTCATCCCGTTCGTCATGGGCCACTTGGATGCTGAAGACCCCAAGTTCGGCGTTGAGATCACCGACTCCGCCTACGTCGTGGCTTCCATGCGCATCATGGCCCGCATCGGCACGGACGTCCTGGACCGCATCACCCAGACCGACGCCTTCTTCGTTCCCGCCCTGCACTCCCTGGGCGCACCGCTGGAGGCAGGGCAGGCCGATGTTGCCTGGCCGTGCAACCCGGAAAAGTGGATTGTCCACTTCCCCGAAGAGCGCTCCATCTGGTCCTTCGGCTCCGGCTACGGCGGCAACGCCCTGCTGGGCAAGAAGTGCTACGCACTGCGTATCGCCTCGGTCATGGCCCGCGATGAGGGCTGGCTGGCTGAGCACATGCTCATCCTCAAGCTGACCTCCCCGGAGCAGAAGACCTACTACGTCTCCGCTGCGTTCCCGTCCGCTTGCGGCAAGACCAACCTCGCGCTGCTCGACCCCACCATCAAGGGCTGGAAGGTCGAGACCCTGGGCGACGACATCACCTGGATGCGCTTCGGCAAGGAAGGCGAACTTCGCGCCGTCAACCCCGAAGCCGGCCTGTTCGGCGTTGCACCGGGCACCGGTTGGGGCACCAACCCGAACGCCATGCGCGCCATCGCCAAGGGCAACAGCATCTTCACCAACGTTGCGCTGACCGATGACGGCGGCGTCTGGTGGGAAGGCATGACCGAGGAAACCCCGGCCCACCTGACCGACTGGCGCGGTGAGTCCTGGACTCCGGACTCGGACAAGCCTGCCGCCCACCCGAACTCCCGCTTCTGCACGCCGATCGACCAGATCGACATGCTGGCCGAAGAGTACTTCAGCCCCGAGGGTGTTGAGCTCTCCGCCATCCTGTTCGGTGGCCGCCGCAAGACCACCATCCCGCTGGTCACCGAGGCCCGCGACTGGTCCAACGGCATCTTCATGGGCTCCACGCTCTCCTCGGAGACCACTGCTGCCGCGGCCGGCGCAGTTGGTGTTGTCCGCCGCGACCCCATGGCCATGCTGCCGTTCATCGGCTACGACGCCGGCGACTACCTGAACCACTGGGTCAACCTGTCCGCCAAGGGCAACCCGGAGCGCCTGCCGAAGATCTTCCTGGTCAACTGGTTCCGCCGCACGGCCGAGGGTGGCTTCGCCTGGCCGGGCTTCGGGGACAACGCCCGTGTGCTCAAGTGGGCCATCGAGCGCCTCGAGGGCAAGGCCGACGCGGTGGAGACTCCGATCGGCTTCGTTCCGACCGGCGACTCGATCGACCTGGAAGGCCTGGACATGACCCCGGCCGAGGTTGAGGCTGCGGTTCGCGTTGACGCTGACGAGTGGGCAACCGAGTTCGCCTCCATCGAGGAATGGTTCGCCAACTTCGGTGGATCGCTCCCGGCGGCGCTCCAGTCCGAGCTGGATGGCCTGAAGAGCCGCCTGGCCTAGACCCCTTAGGGACAACGGCGTCCTTAAGTGCACGACGACGGCCTGTCGCCTTTCGCTGGAAAGGTGACAGGCCGCCGTCGTGGTTTAAGCGTTAGTTGGCGAGCCAGACGTCCGGTCCGAAGACTTCGTAGTGGATGCGGGTGGCCGGAATGCCCGCCTCGATGGCTTCGTCCCGGATCTTCTTCATGAAGGGCAGTGGGCCGCAGAGGTACAGCGAGGCATCCGCGGGCAGGTCGACTTCGCGCAGGGACATGAAACCTTCTTTGGCGCCGGACTGCGGGGTCTCGAGCCAGAGCTGCAGTTGGGCATCGATCCTCGCAGCGTCCGCGGTCATCTGGCCGCTGAGCGCCCAGCTCTCCATGGACCGTTCGGCGTGCAGCACCAGGACATCGCGTTCCGTACCGGTGTCCGCGAGGGAGCGCAGGATGGACGCCGTGGGGGTGCAGCCGATCCCCGCCGAGGCGAGGACTACGGGGCCGTCGCCTTCCTTGAGCGTGATCTCGCCGTACGGGTTGGAGATTTCCAGGATGTCGCCGGGCTCGACGGCGGTATGAAGGGCGGTGGACACCTCGCCGCCGTCGTTGAGCTTGGTGGTGAAAATCCGGCTGCTGCCGGCGCTGCCGGAGAGTGAGTACTGGCGGACCTGGCGGAGGCCATCGGGCAGCGTCACCTTGACGCTGACGTACTGGCCGGGCTTTGCCGCGGTGACGGGCGTGTCATCGGCGGGTTCAAGGGTGAAGGTCATGGAGTCCTTGCCCGCGGCTTCCTTGGCCACCACCCGCCACGGCATCCACATCATCGTGTTGGCCTGGGCTGCGTAGAGGTCCTTCTCCAGTTTGATCAGCGCATCGGCCATGAGCCAGTAGACCTCGGTCCACGCCTCGGCGATCTCTGGAGTAATGACGTCAGCCAGGTCAGCGGCGATGGCGGCGAACAGATGCTCATAGACCACTCCGTACTGTTCCTCGGTGATCCCCAAGGAGGCGTGCTTGTGGGCGATGCGGGAGAGTACCTTCTCCGGAAGGGTTCCCGGGTTGTTCACCAGGTGGGTCGCGAACGCGGCGATGCTCCCGGCCAAGGCCTTCTGCTGCTCTCCCGAGCGCTGGTTGGAGCGGCTGAAAAGCCCATCCAGGAGTTCGGGGTGGGCGGTGAAGAGGCGGTTGTAAAAATCAGCGGTGATCTCGCCAATCCGCGATCCGACCAGCGGAAGAGTTGCTTCAATGATGGGGCGGGACTTCTCCGAGAGCATGGTTCTCCTGGGGTTGGGGTCCGGCTGGTTGTCCGGACGCGAGCGGTAATATACGTATTTGAAATGCTTGTATTTACAGCTCAATTTCTACTCCTTGTAGAAAAGATGTGCAAATCGCGACGCAGCGTGTCGCGGAAGGGTGTTACGGAGCGGCGACCGCGGCTTCGGTTGCTGGGGATATCCCGGCCTGGAACTGTGGCCGCAGTCCAATGGTTTGGAACACCGGGGCCATCTGGCGGGCGTGCGGCAGTGACGCAATCACCACGCCATCGAGCTCCCGGTAGAAGGCTTCCCGCGCCCGTTTCATGGCGTGGCGGAGCCCGCACTCGGTGAGGAGGGGGCAGTCGCCGTTGGGGGACTGGCACTCGGCCGGGTCCTGGCGGCTGTCGAGTTGGCGGAGGAGTTGGCCTACGGTGGCCTTCCTTCCCGAGGCGTTCAAGCGCGAGCCGCCCAGCCGTCCGCGTTCAACATCGATCAGCCCGAGCTCCCGGAGCCGGACCATGGCCTTGCTGACGTGGTTGTAGGGCGTGCCAACAGCATCCGCCACAGCCTGTGTGGTCAACAGCGTTCCGTCGGGAGCTGCGGCCAGGACCATGACAGCGCGGAGGCTCACATCTGCGAACGCGTTGATCTTCATGGCATTTGCCTAACGTCGTGAGGTCTAGTCCACCCAGACGGTGGGCTCATGGGTGTCTGCTTCCATGGCACCGAAGGTGAAACCGTCGTTGGTTTGCGTGTAAGGAACGATGGCAGCCAGGACTCCGCCATCCCGGTGCTCGGCTGCGCCGGTGATGCCGTCCGATCCATGGTCCGGCAAGGATACGTCATAGGCAATGGCCACGGCCCGGTAGCCGTCACGGCCTTGGCGCAACAACTCCTGGACGTCGGACAGCATTTGTTCCGCGTCCAGCTCACCGTTCTCATCCGGCTCGTTCGGGGTGACCAGGACGATGCGGAGCTCGCCGTCGTGGGACAGCGTGATGCCGAAGGGGAGGAAGCCGCCGTTCTGGAGCAGGTGTTCCTGGGCCGTGCCAATGGCGGTGCCCAGGGTGTCGCGGAGCTCGCGGTCCTGGTCAGGATTGGAGTCTTGTCCAGCCGGTTGCCCCGTTGCTTGAGGTGTTTGGCTCATGGTGTCAGTATTCCTCTGCGTTGCTAGCCCCGGACGATTGCCAGGACGCGGTCGCGGATCTTTTCCATGGTGGCGTGGTCCTTGGCTTCGGCGTTCAGCCGGAGGAAGGGCTCGGTGTTGGAAGGGCGGAGGTTGAACCACCAGCTGCCGTCCTTGGCGCTGAAGGTGCTGCCATCCATGTGGTCAATCTCGATGTCTTCGGAGGCGAAATCAGCGCGGACGCGTTCCACGGCTGCGGCCTTGTCCTCGATTTCCGAGTTGATCTCACCGGAGGAAACGTAGGGTTCGTACTGGCGGCCGAGCTCGGACAACGGACCGTCCTGCTCACCCAACGCAGCCAGGACGTGCATGGCTGCCAGCATGCCGGTGTCTGCGTTCCAGAAGTCACGGAAGTAGAAGTGTGCCGAGTGCTCTCCACCAAACACTGCTCCCTCTTGGGCCATCACTGCCTTAATGAAGGAGTGGCCCACGCGGGTACGGACCGCGCGGCCACCGTCCTGGGCCACGAGTTCCGGCACGGCCTTGGACGTCAGCAGGTTGTGGATGATCACCGGGGTTTCTTCGCCGGCCGCCTTCGCGCGGGCGATTTCCCGGCGGGCCACCATGGCGGTGATGGCCGACGGCGATACAGGCTCGCCCTTCTCGTCGACCACGAAGCACCGGTCGGCATCGCCGTCGAAGGCCAGGCCGATGTCGGCGCCGTGCTTGAGGACCGCTGCCTGGAGGTCGCGCAGGTTCTCCGGTTCCAAAGGGTTGGCGGGGTGGTTCGGGAACGAACCATCCAGCTCGAAGTACAGTGGAACGATCTCAAAAGGCAGGCCGGGGAGCAGCTTGTCGCCCAACACTGCCGGGGTGGTCAACCCGGCCATGCCGTTGCCGGCATCCACAACAACCTTCAAACGCCGCGACCCGGAAAGGTCCACGAGCTTGCGCAGGTACTCGGCGTAGTCCTTCAGGACATCCCGCACGCCGATCTGGCCGCGCTTGGCGGCTGCCGGGATGCTGCCCTGGTTTAGGTATTCCTCGGCCAGGGCCTGGATCTCCTTCAGGCCACTTTCGGAAGAAATGGGCTGGGCGCCGGCCTTGGCCATCTTGATGCCGTTGTATTCGGCCGGGTTGTGGCTCGCGGTGAACGTGGCACCGGCGGCGTTCAACGCACCGCAGGCGTAGTAGAGCTCGTCAGTGGAAATCAGATCCAGCAACTGCACGTCCGCGCCACGGGCAGCGGCGCCCTTGGCGAACGCCTGGCTGAACTCCGGCGAGGACGGACGCATATCGCCACCCACCAGGACCGTCTGGCCCTCAAGGCCAAGAACGTCAATGAAGGCAGCACCCACGGCCTGGACAATCTCAGCCGTAATGGATTCCCCCACGATGCCCCGGACGTCGTACGCCTTGAAGGAAGCCGAGAGGTCGAAAGTCTTGTTCTGCTCGCTAGTCACGCGCTCAATCCTACTGTGGCAGTGCAAATGGGCATGAACCGGCGCAGGCTACATGTGGATAGACGTTGTCCACATAGCCCGTCGTCGGGGTCCTGGCTGTCAGGGCCGGCTGCAATACTGGGGTACATGGCCTCCAACCCCCACATTCCCTCTGTTTCCGTGCAAACACCTACCCGTGAGCAGGCCCTCGCCTGCCTCCGTGAACTCGTGGGGCACCCGGAGGCGGAGTTCCACGACGGCCAGTTTGAGGCCATCGAGGCCTTGGTGGACGGCGGGAGGCGGGCATTGGTGGTCCAGCGCACGGGTTGGGGGAAATCGGCGGTCTACTTCGTCTCCTCCCTGTTGCTGCGCAGGCGCGGTGCTGGCCCCACGCTGATCGTCTCGCCACTGCTTGCCCTCATGCGGGACCAGGTTGCGGCCGCTGCGAGAGCCGGTGTGCGCGCGGTGGCCATCAACTCGGCCAATGCCCTGGAGTGGGACTCCGTCCTGGAACAGCTCGCGGCCGACGACGTTGACGTCTTGTTGGTGTCCCCGGAACGGCTCACCAACCCCTCCTTCCGGGAGAACCAGCTTCCTGAACTGATCAGGCGCACCGGCCTGCTGGTGATCGATGAGGCCCACTGTATTTCGGACTGGGGGCACGACTTCAGGCCCGACTACCGGCGGATCGCGGACCTGATCGCCCAGCTTCCGCAGAGTGTGCCCGTGCTGGCCACTACCGCCACGGCCAACTCCCGCGTGGTCCATGACATCGAAGAACAACTCGGCGAAAGCGTCCTGACCATCAGGGGAGCTCTGGGCCGGGAATCCCTGCGACTCGGCGTGCTGAATCTTGAGAACTCCCGGGACAGGCTTGGCTGGTTGCTGACCCACCTCGCAGACCTGCCTGGCAGTGGAATCATCTACACGCTCACAGTCTCGGCGGCCGAGGACACCGCGAGGCTGCTCGCCGAAGCCGGGCACAACGTCTTGTCCTATACCGGCAGGACGGATCCCGCCGAACGGGAGCGCGCCGAGCAACTCCTGAAGGACAACCAGGTCAAGGCCCTCGTTGCCACGTCCGCGTTGGGCATGGGCTTCGACAAGCCTGACCTCGGATTCGTTATCCACCTGGGGGCGCCGTCCTCGCCGGTGGCGTACTACCAGCAAGTGGGCCGTGCTGGACGTGGGGCAGCCAACGCCGATGTCCTCCTGCTCCCGGGCTCTGAGGACCGTGAAATCTGGCAGTACTTCGCCACGGCCTCCATGCCCTCCGCGGAAAAGGCCGCGGCCGTGCTGGACGTCCTCGCGGATGCAGGGTCTGCACTGTCCACGGTTGCCCTGGAAGCCCGCGTAGACCTGCGCCGGACACCACTTGAGTTGCTGCTCAAGGTCCTTGCCGTGGACGGCGCCGTGGAGCGCGTGGGCGGAGGATGGCGGTCCACCGGCCAGCCGTGGGTCTATGACGCCGAGCGCTACTCGCGTATTGCCGAGGCCCGGGTGGACGAGCAGGACTCCATGATCATCTACCAGGACACCTCAGGGTGCCGCATGGAGTACATCACCTCCGTGCTCGACGACGAGACCGCAGCACCGTGCGGACGCTGCGACAATTGCGCCGGACGCTGGTTTCCGGACGATATTGCCGCGGCCGCGGTGGACGCCGCAGGACAGACACTGCGCAGGGTGGGCATCGCTGTGGAACCCCGCCTGCAGTGGCCGTCCGGGATGGACCGGTTGGGCGTTCCCGTCAAGGGCAAGATCAAGCCGGACGAGGGCATCGCTGAAGGGCGTGTGCTGGCCCGTCTCACGGACTTGGGCTGGGGCGGTGCGCTTCGCGAGCTCTTCGCGGCAGGAGCTGCTGACCGTGAGGTGGACCCGGCCATGCTCCAGGCCTGCGTGCAGGTCCTGCGCGAGTGGTCCGGCGCGGATGGCGGAACTGCCTGGAGCGGGGTGGGCAGGCCTGCTGCCGTGGTGAGCCTTCCCTCCAGGAGCAAGCCGCAGTTGGTGGACTCACTGGCGCGAGGGATCGCCGGGATCGGACGCATGCCCTACCTGGGGTCCCTGCAGCCCCAGCACGGCGGACCCACGGGGTCCCGCGGAGGCAACAGTGCCTACCGGCTTGCAGGAGTTTGGGACCGGCTGGTGGTGGGACCGGAACTGGGCCAAGCGCTCGCCGGAACCGCTGGGCAACCAGTGCTTCTGGTGGATGACCTCGTTGACAGCCGCTGGACCATGGCCGTGGCCGCCCGGGCCCTGCGGCTGGCCGGTGCAGGGCCGGTCCTTCCGCTGGCGTTGGCGCAGGCTGGGTAGAAGGTCTCCCCGGGCACGGCTGTCGCGGCCCACAGCGGCGGAACTGCGAGTGCCGGGCAACGTCCTGGGACGTAAGGCTGTGTCATTTTGTGATCGCTCCCACATTGTCTCTATAGGATCGATGAAACACGCCAGATAGCCCCGTGCGGGCCGTCCATCCTGACTTTGGACCGGAGCAATGACCACAGATTCGAACCAGACCGACGCTGCCACCGCCACGGAGAGTACATGGCAGCCGAGGTTGGCGCTGCTGGTGGCCGCAACGTTCTTCATGGAGTTCCTCGACGGCACCATCCTCACCACGGCCGTTCCCAGCATCGCTTCCGATTTCAGGGTCCCGGCCGCGGATGTCAACATCACCATGACGGCTTACCTCGTGACAGTGGCCATGGGTATTCCCCTCAGCAGTTGGCTGGCCGAACGGCTGGGGGCACGCAGGGTATTTTGCCTGGCCATCGCTGTCTTCACCGTGGCGTCGCTGCTCTGCGCCATCAGCCAGGACCTGACCATGCTCACGCTGAGCCGTGTGGCCCAGGGCGCGGGTGGGGCCATGATGGTTCCCGTAGGCACCTTGGTGGTGCTGCGGGGAACGCCGAAATCCGAACTCCTCCGGGCGACGGCCTTCCTCGTGTGGCCCGGACTCCTGGCACCGGTCCTGGCCCCCATGGTGGGAGGGGCGCTGACCACGTTCCTGTCCTGGCACTGGATCTTCATCATTAACGTTCCGCTTGGCCTCGCAGCCTTCATTGCGGCGTTGCGGCTTGTGCCGAAGACCGCCGGGGACGGCAAACGCAGGCTGGACTGGTTCGGGCTGCTGCTGACCACGCTCGGCGTCGGGGCCTTGGTTGTTGGTCTGGAAACGCTGGGTGGCCACGCGCCCGGGTCGGTTGCCGCCGTCGTGGTTGCTGCGGGCGTCTTGTCGCTGGCAGGTGCCGTCTGGTGGATGGCGAAGGCCAAGGTCCCACTGTTCAACCTGAACGTGTTCGGGACCAGGACGTTCCGCGCTACCTCAACTGGCGGCTTCATCTACCGCCTGACGATCAGCTCTGTGCCATTCCTCCTGCCCCTCATGTTCCAGGACGGTTTCGGCTGGGATCCGCTGAAGGCCGGCGTCATGGTGGCAGCCGTTTTCGTGGGCAACATCGGCATCAAACCCGCCACCACCCCGCTTATCCGGCGTTTCGGATTCAAGACGGTGCTGGTTTTCGCTTCCCTTGCATCGGCGGTGACGTTTGCCCTGTGCGCGTTCCTTACCGCCCAGACACCCGAGCCGGTCATCTTCGGACTCCTGCTCCTGAGCGGTGCCTTCCGATCCATCGGATTTTCCGCCTACGCCTCCGTCCAGTACGCGGACATCATTCCCGAACAGTTGCCCTCCGCCAACGCCATTTCAGCCACCTTGGTCCAACTGGCCGCGGGAGCGGGAATCGCCGTCGGAGCGCTGTTCCTCCGATTGTTCGACGCCACCCACCTTTTCGGCGCCGACCATGTGACCGCCTACAAGGGGGCGTTCCTGGCGATGGCCGTCCTGATGCTGGTCAGTACCATCGACAGCCTGACACTGCACCGCCATGCGGGAGCCGAGGTCAGCGCAGGGGCTTCCAAGCGGTAGGTCCGCGAAGCCCAGCGTTAAACGCAAAAGGTCCCGGTTCAAAAACCGGGACCAATTCGCGGAGACGGGGGGATTTGAACCCCCGGTCGAGTTTAACCCCGACCCTTCATTAGCAGTGAAGTCCATTCGGCCGCTCTGGCACGTCTCCAATCCGCTATTGCTAGCCCACCAAGGATACGCAGAACCAGCGGCCCAGTGCAAAACAGGCCAGGAGCGTCAGTTGATTCCGGCCAGCGCCCTCCACAGGAAATGGTTGCTCCGGGCTTGGAGGGCCGCGGCTTGCCGGTTGTCCGAGGCTCCGGCGTGCCCGCCTTCCAAGGCTTCGTGGAACCACACGTTGCGTATGCCCATGGCTTGCATGCGGGCTGCCATCTTGCGGGCCTGGACGGGGCCCACGCGGTCGTCGGACGTGGCGGTCCAGATGAACGTCTCCGGGTACTCCACGCCGTCGTGCAACAGGTGGTACGGCGAGAAGGTTCGGATGAACTCCCACTGCCCGGGAACATCCGGGTCGCCGTATTCGGCAATCCAGGAGTACCCGGCGGAGAGCTTGGAGTACCGGCGCATGTCCAGCAACGGCACTCCGCAGGACACCGCGCCGAACAACTCCGGGTACTGGGTGAGCATGTTGCCTACCAGCAGCCCGCCGTTGGAACCGCCCACGCAGCCGAGGCGCTTCCGGCTGGTGACTCCACGTGAGATCAGGTCCCGGGCGACGGCAGCGAAGTCTTCGTAGGCACGGTGACGGTTTTCCTGGAGTGCAGCGCGATGCCAGGAGGGCCCGTATTCGCCGCCGCCACGGATGTTGGCCACTACATACACGCCACCCCGGGCATGCGAATCCGGCCCGGTGGTGCGGCGCTCCAACCAGGCACGGCCAACCGTACCGCTGTAGGCAGGGGTGCGGGACACTTCGAACCCGCCGTAGCCGGAGAGCTGCGTAGGATTTTGGCCGTCCAGGACCAGGTCCTTTGAGGCCACCTGGAAGTAGGGCACGCGGGTGCCATCAGCGGAGGTGGCGAAGTGCTGCTGGACCTCGTACCCGGCTTCGTTGAAGAACGACGGCGACCGTTTCACCTCTTCGTGGTGGCTGTTGACGCCTCCGGTGCGCCCGGAGTCCAGGGAGTACACGGCTTCCCCGGGCTCCAGGGTCCCTCGGGTGAGCGTGGTGGGCGTCGTGAAGCCGGTGGCGACCAGCCAATAGTCGTTGCCGGCGCCGGATTCATCCTCGTCATCCACGGCGTAGGCGTTGACATCGTGGAGGGGCGGGCAGGCATCCAGGGTGCTGGAGGCCCAGGACCCCGCTGAATCGAGAGGGGTGGGGTCCAGCACACGGATTTCGGAGGAAACGTCGTGCAGCAGGTTCAGCAGGAGGTAGTCCCGGGTCCAGCTCCAGGACTGGAGGGACGTGTGCTGGTCCGGGGTGAAGAGCACCACCACCTCGAGTGATCCGGCGAGCCACGAGTCAAGGTCGGCCGCCAGGAGCGAGCCTGCGGGATAGACAACATCGGCCAAGGACCAGTCTTTCTGGGGCCGGAACATCAGCCATTCCCGGTGTGCGCTGATGTTCACGTCCGTGGGTACCTCGATGGCCACCCACGAATCGTCGCGGAGCAGCCACGTGCTCCGGTTGTAGAAGTCGATGTAGTCCACTGCGAAGGTCCGCTCGTAGCCCGGAGTGGCGTCGTGGGCCACCATGGCGAGCATGTGGTCTTCGGGGATTTCGAAGACCTGCTTCGCAGAGGCCAACGACTGCCCCCGGCGAAGCTGGACCGCCGTGCGGGCGTAGGAGGACGACGTCGCCGGAAGGCCGTCCGCCGTGCTGGAAACGAGCAGCGTATCGACATTGAGCCAGCTGACGTTGCCCTTTGCGGTTGGCACGTCGAAGCCGCCCGCGGCAGGGTCCACGAAGGCGCGGGTCTCGACGTCGAACTCGCGGTACCGGTTGGCGTCGCCGCCGTCGGGGGAGAGCGAAACCATCGCCAGACGGTACTCGGCGCCGGGCGCGGGACGCAGGAAACCGGCACCGTGGAAGACCCACTCGATCCCCTCGGCCTTGGCGAGGGCGTCGACGTCCAGCAGGACGTCCCACTCCGGCGACTCGGTGAGGTAGCTTTCCCACGTGGTGCGGCGCCAAAGGCCCTTGGGGTGCTCCCGGTCCTTCCAGAAGTTGTAGTAGAAGTCGCCACGCTTGTTCACCATGGCGATCCGGTCGGTGGAGTCCAGGACTTCGAGGATTCCGGCCTCCACGGCGGCGTAGTCGGCGTCTTCCAAGAGGTCCTCCGTGCGGGCGTTTTGCTCGCGGACCCAGGCCAGCTGCTCTTCGCCGTGGATGTCTTCCAGCCAGACATTCTCGTCCGTCGGTTCCGCTGCCACATCGGCGGCGTGGCGGGGTCCGGTAGCGGGGCGGTCTTCGGGGAGTGGCGTCTGATCAGCTTCTGTGGTGGTCATCGCCCCATCCAAGCAACTCTTTTCACGGGGAAGCAAGTCACACGGACGTTAGGCTTGAGCGTGGCTAAATCGCAAATCATCCGTGTTGCCCTGGTGGGGGCGGGCCCCCGGGGTACCAGTGTGCTTGAGCGGCTGCTCGCCAACTGGGCCGCCACCACGGACGAGGCGAATGTGACCGCAACGCTCCACATCCACGTCATTGATCCTTACCCGGCCGGTTCGGGCCACGTGTGGCAGCCGGACCAGTCGCGGCTGTACCTGATGAACACCCAGTCGTTCTATCCGACGCTCATTCCCGAGGATCCCGAACTTGCGCCGCCCTTGGCGGGGACGTCCTTCGACGAATGGCGAGTCACCCGGCGTCGTGATGGCCAGGGGCTGAACCAGGCCGAGAAGGCGGAACTGGCCACCCTCGAGTCGGACAACTTCCCCAGCCGCGCCATCTACGGACGCTATTTGCGCCAGACCCTCGCGGAGCTGCTGCAGCGGCTGCCCGACGGCGTCGAGGTCACCTTCCATGAAACCACCGCCATCGCGGCGCGGCCGGTTGGTGACATGTTCGACGTCGAACTGGCCGACGGCGGTAGCCTCACGGTCGGTTCGGTGGTCCTCGCGCTGGGGCACATCGAATCCCGGCTGAATCCCGAGCAGCGCTCGTTCGAAACCGCCGCGCGGGAACAGGGCCTGCTCTACTTCCCGCCTGCTCCTCCAGCTGATGTGGACTGGACACGCGTACCGGACAACGAGCCGGTCCTGGTCCGCGGCATGGGACTGAATTTCTTCGACGTCATGGGGCAGCTGACGGAAGGCCGCGGGGGCAAATTCGTCGACTCCGTGGCTCCGGGGACCGGTACGCTCGAGTACCGGCCGTCCGGCCGCGAGCCGAAGATCATCGCTGCCTCACGAAGGGGCACCCCGTACCGCGCCAAGGCCGGGCTGTCCGGCTACTACGCCACGAGCATCACGCTCCGGTACCTCACCGAGGCCGCCATGGACCGCTTCAAAGCCGCTGGCATCCAGCCGGGCTTCGATCACGACCTCTGGCCGCTCCTGCACCGCGACGCCCTCTGGGCCTACTACGCCACGCTGGCGGGATCGCAACCAGCGGCGATCCGGGACCCGGCGCAGTTCCTCGCGGACCTGGAGGATGCCTTGCAGCCCCACGCCCACGCAACGGGCAACTGGGAAAGCGCCGTGGGTGCGCTCGTGGAAAAGCACGTGGTGGCCTCCCGCCGGCTCAACCTGAAGGGGCTTGCAGCACCCTTGGCCGGCCGGACCTTTGCCTCACGCAAGGAGCTGGACAAAGCCATTACGGACTACCTCGACGACGACGCGCGGCGCTCCGCCCTCGGCGAATCCGACCCCGTGAAGATGGCCATCGGTGCCCTGCACACCGGCCGGGCGATCCTCAAGACAGTGGTGGCCGACGGCGGCATCACGGACGAATCGTGGGTGGCCGGGTTGCGGGGCTGGTTCGAATCGTTCGTGGAGGGGTTGGCCAGCGGTCCTCCGGCGCTGCGGTCGGAACAATTAGCCGCCTTGGCGCGTGCCGGCGTCGTGAGTTTCGTGGGACCCGACCCCAAGTTCAGCGTGGATCGGAACGCCAAAGTGTTCCGCGCATTCTCGCCGTGGGTCCGCGACGTACCGGCGCAGGCACGGACGCTGATCGAGGCGATGTCGCCCGCGAACCGTGTGGGCATGAACATCTCGCCGCTCCTGGAGCAACTGCTGGAGGACGGTTTGGTCCGTACCAAGATCATGATGAGCGTCGAGGGAACTCCGGTGCGGACCACAGGCCTGGACGTTGAACCGCATCCTTACCGTCCGGTGGCGGCGAACGGTTCAGTGACCCGGGGGCTGTACGTGCTGAGCCTTCAGTTGTCCGCCACGCAGTGGGGAACCGCGATCGCGGCCGAGGCACGGCCCACCAAGGGCAGGGCATACAGGAGCGGGCAACGGACCCTGCGCGATGCCGACGAGATCGCCCGCAGCATCCTGGAGCTCTGATGCGCGCCGCGGACGCGGGCTGTGGCAGGGCAAAAACCATGGCCTGACCCGGGGCGCTTGCGTGAACCACCACGCCTTCGCTACTGTGTGAGCTGCATCACCGGCCAGGTGGTGCGCGCTAGTGATCCGTGGCGGGAGAGTCCTGCCGGTACATCCCGTCAGGCGCCGTAGGAGCAAACCCTCCCCAGGAATCTCTCAGGCACCCTGTACCGCCGCGGCGAGGCAACTCTGGAAAGCAGTCCGGGATTCCCGGGCTCACCGAAGGTGCAAGCGTTCCTGCGTGCGCGCAGAACGCGGAAACTCTCAGGTCCATGACAGAGCGGGGAGGAACCCGAATCATCGCGGTACCCAAAAGGTACCGCCTGAACAATGGAGTTCCTCATGACGATTCAGCGCCCGCCAACAGATTCCAGCCAAGAACCCCACCTCGAACGCCAGCTCAGCAACCGCCACATCCAACTCATCGCGATCGGCGGTGCCATTGGAACGGGCCTCTTCATGGGCTCCGGCAAGACCATTTCCGCGGCCGGACCGTCGGTCATTTTCGTCTATATGATCATCGGCTTCATGCTGTTCTTCGTCATGCGGGCCATGGGCGAGCTGCTGCTGAGCAACCTGAACTACAAGTCCTTCAGTGACTTCGCCGCCGACCTCCTGGGTCCCTGGGCAGGCTTCTTCACCGGCTGGACCTACTGGTTCTGCTGGGTCATCACGGGCATCGCGGACGTGATCGCCATTGCCGGCTACTCCAAGGAACTCTGGCCGGGCCTGCCCCTCTGGATTCCGGGGCTCATCACCATCGGCATCCTCCTGCTGCTCAACCTGGCCACCGTGAAGGCCTTTGGCGAGACGGAATTCTGGTTCGCCCTCATCAAGATCGTGGCCATCGCGGCGCTGATCATCGTTGGCCTGTTCATGATCTTCAGCGGCTTCCAATCCGACGCCGGTCCCGCCAGCTTCACCAACCTCTGGTCCCACGGCGGCTTCTTCCCCAACGAATTCATGGGCTTCGTTGCCGGCTTCCAGATCGCCGTCTTCGCGTTCGTTGGCATCGAACTGGTAGGCACCACGGCCGCTGAAGCCAAGGACCCCGAGAAGAACCTGCCCAAGGCCATCAACTCCATCCCCATCCGCGTGCTGCTCTTCTACGTTGGTGCCCTCATCATCCTGATGTCCGTCACGCCGTGGACCCAGTTTGCCGCCGGCCACAGCCCCTTCATTGCCATGTTCTCCCTGGCGGGGCTCGGTGCCGCAGCCACCATCGTCAACCTGGTGGTGCTGAGCTCGGCGATGTCTTCGGCCAACTCCGGTATCTACTCCACTTCCCGCATGGTCTATGGCCTGGCACAGGAAGGCGACGCGCCCGCCGTCTTCAGCGCGCTGTCCGGACGCAAAGTACCCCGCAACGCCCTGTTCCTTTCCTGCGTCCTGTTGCTGTCCGGCGTCGTGCTCATGTACGCCGGCCAGGATGTCGGCAAGGCGTTCGACCTGGTGACCACCGTGTCCGCCGTCTGCTTCGTGTTCGTCTGGTCGATCATCCTGGCCAGTTACCTGGCGTTCCGGAAGCGCCGGCCGCAGCTTCATGATTCTTCGAAGTTCAAGATGCCCGGTGGCGTGGCGATGGTGTGGGTGGTGTTCGCGTTCTTCGCGTTCATCCTCTGGGCTTTGACCACCCAACCTGACACCCTCATGGCGTTGCTCGTGACTCCGGTCTGGTTCCTGGCCTTGGGCGTTGCGTGGGCCATCCTCCGCAAGCGGCCCACCCACCTTGCCCGGTACGAACACTTCCGTGCCGAGCTGCAGAAGGACGCTGAGCGGATACCGGAACCCGTCCGCAACTAGCCCACAAAGCAAAGGAGCCCCTCACGGGTGTGAGGGGCTCCTTTGCTGCTTTGAAGGGTGCTTAGCCCCTCAGGCACTTCTGGTACTCCAGCCACGCGAACGCGTAACGGAGCCAGCCCACGATGTCGTACCACTTGGACGGTTTGGTGGGGGCGGTGCACTGCGGCGGGTTCGGACCGCTCGCTGCCACCTTGACCAACGCCTTGACTGTGGTGCCACTTTCGACGGCGGTCAGCACCAGGGTGCCGGTACCTGCGGCTGCTGCCGCGGGAACCTTGAAGCTGACGCTTGCTGCACCGGAGGCAACGGGGACGTCGCCCAGTGCCACTGTGGCCCCCTTGGCATCAATGAACACTGCCTTGAGCGTCTTGTTGGCCGGGCTGCCGATGGAGGTCAGGTCCAGTTTGGACACCGCCAGCGTGATGGCGTCGCCTGCCTTGACCTCCGCGGCGGTGCTGTTCGCCACTGCCACTGAGCGCCGGGCGAAGTCAGGGGAAACCGGATTGTGCGCCTGCAGGTACTTGATCCAGGCGTCGCGGTCCACCAGGCCCGTGTCCTTGGTGTCGCTGCCTTCCTTGAACACCCGGAAGTTGTCACCGCCGGTGGCAAGGAAGCTGAACGTCCCGATCCGGTACTGCTTGGCCGGGTCCATCACGGCGCCACCCACCCAGATGCCGGTGATGCGGTCACCCGCGGGGCGTGCGGCGTCATAGGTGTAGTTGACGTTCTTGGACAGGCCCAGCTGCTGGTAGGGGCGGCTGGGCACCGTGCCATCAGGGTTGGTCTGCCACTGCTGTTCCAGGAGCGTCTTGAACTGGGCGCCGGTGAGCGTCGTCGTCCAGAGGTTGTTCACGAACGGCAGTACTGCGTTCGCTTCGGCGTAGGTAATGGTTCCGTCCGGGGCGTAGTACAGCTCGTTGCGCAGCCCACCGGGATTGACGACGCCGATCTCCGCCGCGCCCAGTTCAGGAGCCTTAAGCGTATCCACCAGCGAGTCCGCCACGAGGTTGCCCAGCGTGGATTCGGACGCGCGGTCGTCGCGCTTCGGGGCACCGCCGGCCGGGTCCGGGGTGAAAGCCGTGGTGATATCAGCGGTCACCGCGCCCACCGGCTGGTTGCCGATCTCTGCGGCGTTGGCCAGGGCTTTGTCCACGATCGTCTTGACGGCGGCGACGCGCGGGTAGGCGGCGACGAGGCTTTCTGCCGTGTCCGTGGTGCGGTCCACGATCGTTGCCTTGTACGCCGTGACCGACTTGGAAGCGGTGTCCACGGTCAAGGTCACGCTGCCCACGTTCTCGCCGTAGTTTCCGGTCTGCACGATCGGACGGGTCTTGCCTGTGGGCTGTCCGTTCGAGTCCAGGATGGGTGCATCCCAGGCATATTCCTTGTGGGTATGCCCGGTGAAGATCGCAGCCACGTCCGGGGAGGTCTCCTTCACGAGCTTGGCGAACGGGCCGCCGGCTGCGACTTCCTGCTCCAAGGTGGCGCCTTCGGGTGTTCCGGAGGCGGCGCCGTCGTGGTTTTCCGCGATGATCAGGTCCGCAGCGTTCTCCGACTTGATCTTGGCAGCAACCCGGTTGATGGCCTCCACCGGATCACCGAATTCCAGGTCCGCTATCCCCGCAGGGGTCACCAACGACGGAACTTCCTGCGTCACGGTGCCGATCACGGCAACCCGCAAGCCGTTCATCTCCAGGACCTTGTACTCCGGCAATACCGGGGTGGTGGTGCCCTTTTGGTAGACGTTGGCGCCAAGGTAGGCGAACTTCGCGTTGTTGCCACCGGCAATGACGCGGTCGCGCAAGTCCTGCCACCCGCCGTCGAACTCGTGGTTGCCAACTGCGGAAGCCTGCAGTTCAAGGGCGTTGAGCACATCGATGGTCGGCTGGTCCTTCGCCACAGAAGAAGCGAAGAGCGACGCTCCGATGTTGTCGCCGGCCGAGATGAAGGCCGTTGCGCCCGGAGCGGCTGCTGCCCGCAGCTTCTCCACGGTCCCTGCGAAGAGCACCGTGTTGGAGTCGATGCGGCCGTGGAAATCGTTGATGCCCAGGAACTGCAGGTCAACGCTTGCCGGTGCGTCCGGTGCCAGGTCCAGGCCCACCACCACGGGATCGTGGTCGCTGGCACGGAACTCGTCCGCGGCATAGTAGTTGGTCACATTGTTGTTATACCGGCTGTACTCCAACGCGACGGACTCCACGGAGTTGATGTTCCAGATGTCGGTTCCCGTCACGGTCTTGTGCGCCGCTGGGGAAGCGAGGATGTGGTCCAGGGAGCCGACCATTCCGCCGAAGAGATAGGAGTGCTTGTTGGTTCCGGCTTCGAGGTCGGTGTAGCCCGCGCCCGTGAGGACGTTGATGGGGTCCTCCTTGGCGTAGGCGTTGAAATCGCCGATCAGGAAGACCTTGTCCGTGCCCTTGCTGGCCTGCAGGTCCTTCGAGAAGGCCAGCAGCGATTCTGCCTGCTTGGTGCGGGCGATGTTCGAGGCGCCTTGGCCCTTGTCGGTGTCGTCCGGGGTGGCCGCGGAGCCCTTCGACTTGAAGTGGTTCACGATCGCGATGAACTTCTTGTCATCGGCCGCACCTACCGGCTTGAAGACCTGCGCCAGGGGCTTGCGCGCACTGGCGAAAGCCACGGTGTCGTTGTGGATGATGGATTCGCCCACAGGTTCGGCGGTGGCCTTCTTGTAGATGAATGCCGTGCGGATCATGTCCTCGTCGCCCAGCGGGGGAGCGTTCGCAGGAGTGCGGACGTAGTCCCACACCCCGGGCGTCTTGGCGTTGAGGGCATCAACCAGCTTGGACAGGGCGTCGTCGCGGTTCTTGCCGAACTGCGCCGAGTTCTCGATTTCCTCCAGGGAAACGACGTCTGCGCCGGACTTGGTGATGGCGGCAACGATCTTGTCCTGCTGGCGTTGGAGGTTCTCTGCGTTGGCCGCACCGCGGGCGTTGCAGCCTTCCTTCACCGTGATCGGGTTGCCGGCGCGGTCCGTGTAGAACACGCAGCCACTGAGCTGGTCACCGGTGGTGGGGAAGTAGTTCAGCACGTTGAAGGACGCCAGCTTAAGAGTGCCGCCAACATCTGCCGGGCCCTCGGGCCGTGAAGCAGTGAACGTCGCCGGCTGGACCGAGTCGGCATTCTCCGGGGTCAGGGCCGTGAGTGGCTGGAATTTCCAGGAGTTGTTGCCGTAGCCCAGGATCACGTCGGTCTTGAACGTGGCAGGAGAACCCACCCGGACAGGATCGGTGGTGGTCAGATACGGGAGCTGCTGGGCCTTGGTGGTGGCGTCCTTGAGGAAGTTGGTGGACGCGCCGTCGTCGAGCTTGATGCCGCGCATCGCGTTGTCAGCCACCACCGCCGCGTACTCCGGCGAACCGTAGGCGGCTACCGCCGTCGGCTGTACCAAAGGCGAGGTCCCGGCAGCGAGGCCAATTTCGCCGTACTGGTTCAGGGAGTAGTTGTCCGTCACGGTGAACGTGCCTTGCGGAGCGACGAGCATGCCCTCGAACGTCTCCCTGGCTGCCTCATTGGCGGGGAGCGCGAACGGCGATGCCTTCACTTCCGGTGCCGCTTCGGTGAGCTTCTTCAGCCCGGGGGCCTCCACCGTGATCTGGGTTTGGTTCGCGAATTCGCTCACGACGCCGGTCAGTTCCAGGTAGTCGCCGGGCTGTACCGAACCAGCCGTTGTGGGGGAGTAGACGAACACAGCGTCCGACGCCGTCCTGGCCGCCCCGCCGTTGTCGCCGCCGGTTCCGGGGGTCTGGACGTAGTAGCCATTGAAGCCGCCGGTGGCGTAGACCGCGGTCACCTTGCCGCGCGTGGTCACGGTGCTGCCGACCAGCGGGCTGGCCGCGCCGGTGCCTTGGATCTCGGCGATGGTCTTGGTGCCGCTACCCGGCTCCGTGGGCGGGGTGCCGCCGCCGGACGCCGTGGGCGTGATGGACGCGCTGAGGCTGAAGTCGGCGGCGTTGGAGTCCGTGTCAACGCCGTTGGTGCGGTTCAGGCTCCGGGTGTCCGTGTTTCCCGTGGGCGCCGTTGCGGCTGCGGTTTCGAACGTGTTGGACGTGCCGTAGCCAAGAAGGTCCGCGATGGCCGCGTTGCCCGTCACGGAGCCCGAAGCCAGCGGCGACACCGCAGTGCTCTGCTTGGCAAGGATCAGTGTCCCCGCGGTGCCGCCCGGGTTCAGCGTTCCCGTGGCCTGGACATCAGCCGGCGGTAGGGCCGGGGCAGTGGACGTGCCGCTGTTGGTGGCTCCCTGGATCAGGAAGTAGCCCTTGGCAGGGATGCTTCCCGTCAGTGCAGTGATGCCGGTGGGTGCAGCGGTTCCCGTTGCCGAACGGTACTGCAAGGACCAGCCGGCCAGGCTGACCGGTGAGTCGGAGGAGTTGTACAGCTCAACGAACTTGTTCTTGAATGCTGCGCCGCTGCTGCCTCCACTCAAGTAGGCCTCATTGATGACCACAGGTGATGTGCCCGGAGTGGGATCATCAGCTGCGAAGGCCGGAACGGCCGTCAGCGGGGCCGCTAAGAGCCCCGCCGACAGGACCGTGCCCGCCAAGAGTTTCCAATTCTTATGGTGCATCCGCTCTAACTTTCATCAGGGAGCCCTGTAGGGCTCTATGGACGACGCCCACTGTCTTGTGCAGGGGCGTTTGCCGGAAGTTACTCCCGGGTAAAGCTGCCTCGGACAAAGCTGAACACGAACGGATGAATAGGGAGTGGCTTGCCGGTGGCCGGAGGGTGGCCCCGGTCACCGGCAGGAACTACTTGGCAGCGCCTTTCAGCGTGCCAGTGACGGCAGCACCGGATTCGCCGCCGGACGTCTCGGTGGGGCGGCCGGATTCGTCCCGCTTGGCATCGCCGCTGCTGATTAAGGAACAACCGGCCAACGCGATGGACGCAACGCCGAGCACGGCGGCAGCCTTGGCAGTTTGTGAAAGGTGAAGCAATTTCCGGTCCTCATTCCCAGAAGGACCACAGCCTGGTTTTTCGAAGGGTGCGGTCAAACGATTGGGGAACCAGAAGCCATGCCCACGCCGAACGATCCCCCAAGCCCGGGAGTGGGCAGGTCCTGCCGGCCATCCTTGGGTAGGAGATGGCCGGCACGACCCGAAAATCAAGAGTCTAAGCGGTCTGGCCTAAATCCTGGATGACCTTGAACGTGGCGCCTGTTGGATCCGACAACGTAGCCAGGCGTCCGAACGGAGTGTCCTCGGCCTCCTGGACCACGGTGGCGCCAAGTCCCAGGGCCTTCTCAACCGTGGCGTCCGTGTCCTCTACGGCGAAGTACACGCTCCACATGGACGGCACCTGGTCGGGAAGGAAACCTGCCGCGTCCATGATTCCGGCCTTGGCGTTGTCTCCGGCGCCCAGCGTGGTGTAGCGGAACTCCGGAGTGTCGCTCATGACCTCCGTTTCCCAACCGAACACGTTTTGGTAGAACGACACTGCGGATTCATAGTCCTTGGACAGGAGTTCATGCCATGCGGGCGTTCCAGGTTCGGCGGCGAGTTCGTAGCCCTTCATCTCCCCGAACTGCCATGCTCCGATCGAGGCTCCGGAGGAGTCTCCATACATGGCCATGCTGCCCTGCTCGGGAACATCCATCGGCTCCATGAAGACCTGGCCGCCGTTCGCGGCAGCGGCTTCTGTGGTGGTTTTGATGTCGTCCGTCCGCAAGTAGGTGGACCAGAGGTCCGGCATGGAGCCCATGTCTTCCCGCTTCTGCATGATGCCGGCTATGAGCTTCCCATCCTTGGAAGCGGTGATGTAGCCGCCATACTTCTCTTCGTCTCCGGTCTCATAGGTCCAGCCGAAGAGTGCGTTGTAGAACGACTTCGCCTTCTCTGTATCGGAGGTCATCAGGTCGATCCAACACGGCGAACCGGCAGTGATATCGGGCGTAGGCATGTGTACAGCTCCTGTAGTCAGGCCGCGGCAAGCTCCGCGACTGAAGGTGTAGTGGTGGAGACACGAGGAACACTATGCGGGGGCTCTGACACTTTTCAACGATCTTTTGGTTGTCAGTTCTCAGACCGGGCTGGGGGGCTTATCTCTCCGGGAATTCGGTAGAGGTAAGAGCCGACTGTTTGCTTCATCGGGTTGCTCCCTACTAACACCTCGTCAAAGGAAATCTGGAAAGTTGTGTGCGCGTGGGTCTTCGATGCCACGCGCACGAATCCGTCGGTGATATGTGTACCCGTGCTCGAATCCATTCTTGGCAGTGGTACGTGTCAGCGCTCTGCTTGTTCCAGCAGCGCCCAGGGCTCCGGCGATGCCCAAGGCAACGAGCGGCCAGGCCTTGTCAACGAATGCTTGGTTGCCATGGACGAGGTCCTGCAACCACTCGGGCTTGGTTTGGAGGTTAGCCTCGGCGAGCTCGTTGCCGCAGGCTTCGTTGATGGCCAACTGTTCCGGGCTCATCCCTACTTTTACGTCCCCGGCGCAGTTCAGGGCGGTGTTCCTGAGTGTGTCGGTGCTTTCGACCACTGACGCCGCCGCGGCCGACATCGTTGTGTTGGAAGCAGCACCCACGCGCGTGCTGGCGCTCCTGTCGGTTGCGGTTGCGGCCGCGGCCCCTGGAACTGTGACCAAGAACAGCAGGAGCAGGGAAACGAGGCCTAGCAAACCCTTTACCAACGTTTTGGAAGGTCCGGAGCGGGCGCTGCGATCAAGCGCCGGTGCTGTCCGCGAAGGGGAGACCCCTGAATCCAGAGATGAACGGGTAGCAGGAAGCGCCACTGGGATGCCTTTCGGAACGCAGATGAGGGTCGCCGCACTTCTCCAACCGGGGGTGCGGTTCCACTTGGTAAGAGCCGCATCAGGGCGATTCATGACGCCACAATCCAAAAGCTATCGACAGGCCATCCGTGGGACGAGGCAACCCCAGGCCGAAATCACGCCAAAGCAGAACCCCCGGCATGCACTCGCATACCGGGGGTTCCAACGTGGCGGAAGGTAAGGGATTTGAACCCTTGGTACGGGGTTACCGCACACTGGTTTTCAAGACCAGCTCCTTAGGCCGCTCGGACAACCTTCCCTGCCTAGTAGTGTTTCATAGGGAGTTGGCTGTACCAAAACATCACGTGCTTCCCGTCCCGGCCCCGGGTCTGGAAGTGCCAGCAAGAATCCGGGAGTCCGTCATGAAAGCCGTCTACATTTCCCAGCCAGGCGGGCCCGAAGTCCTCGACGTCAGGGAAGTCCCGTCTCCGGTGCCGGGCGAGGGTGAGGTGTTGATCGACGTCGTAGCCGCGGGGCTGAACCGCGCCGATGTGCAGCAGCGCCGCGGTTTCTACCCGCCGCCCCCTGGCGCCTCCGAGGTTCCCGGGCTTGAGGTTTCCGGCCGGATCGCCGGCTTCGGCCCTGGAGTTACCAAAGCGTTCTCGTTGGGGGACAAGGTTGTGGCCCTGCTGGCGGGCGGCGGCTACGCCCAGCAAGTGGCCGTTCCCGCCGAACAGGTACTGCGGCTTCCCGACGGCGTTGACCTGGTCACCGCAGCCGCTTTGCCCGAAGTGGCAGCCACCGTCTACTCGAACCTCATCATGACGGCGCAGCTCCAACCCGGCGAAACCGTGCTCATCCACGGTGCCACGGGCGGCATTGGAACCATGGCCATCCAGATGGCCAAAGCCTACGGCGCCAACGTGGCCACCACCGCGGGCACTGACGAAAAAGTGGGCACCGCCAAGGCGTTCCTTGGTGCGGACATCGCCATTAATTACTCCGACGAGGACTTCGTCGAAAGCTTCAAGGCGCAAAACGGTGGCAAAGGCGCGGACGTGATCCTCGACGTCGTGGGTGCCAAGTACCTGCAGCAGAACGTAGACGCACTCGCCGACTACGGCCGCCTGATCATCATCGGACTGCAAGGCGGCACCAAAGCGGAGATCAACCTGGGACAACTGGTCAGCAAACGGGCCGCCGTGATCGGCACGGCCCTCCGTCCGCGGCCCGTGGCCGAGAAGGGCGTCATTATGTCCGCCGTGCGTGAGGTGGTTTGGCCCATGCTCTCCGATGGCCGGATCAAGCCGCTGGTGGCCAAGTCTTTCCCGCTGGACCGCGTGGCGGAAGCCCACGAGTACTTCGATTCCGGCGAGCATGTGGGTAAGGTCCTGTTGCTGCTCTGACCGGCACCCCCTTATAGCAAGGAGCTCCATTGTCCATCCGGCACAGCCTCCTGGCCCTGCTCCAGGACCAGCCCCGGTATGGCTATGAGCTGCGCGTGGAGTTCGAGGACCGGACCGGCGCGGCCTGGCCGCTGAACATCGGCCAAGTTTACACCACCCTGGACCGCCTTGAGCGGGACGGACTGGTCAGCAACGACGGCGACGACGGCGGCGGCCACGTCGTCTACAGCATCACCGACGCCGGGGTCGCCGAAGTCGGGGCCTGGTTTGACGGGGCAGTGGGCCGCGGCACTCCGCCTCGCAACGAGATTGCCATCAAGCTGGCGCTCGCGGTGACCCTGCCGGGCGTGGACGCCTCGGCCGTGATCCAGTCGCAGCGCGAAGTGTCCGTGCGCGCCCTCCAGGAACACACCCAAGCGAGGAAAGCGGCATCGGCAAACCAACGCTCCGCCGACACTGCGTGGTTGCTGGTACTTGATTCCCTGATCTTCCAAGCGGAGGCAGAGGTGCGCTGGCTGGACCTGTGCGAAGCGCGGATGCTGCAAGTTCAGGAGCGCTCGGGGGAGTGAACTCTCGGAAAGTGCGCGGAGTGTAGTTGCCGTTCACCGCAGCACAACCGCCGCTCGTCGCACCACGCCTGATCACCCGGTAGGTTCCGCCGTGCGGGGGGAACCTTCATTGCTAGCGTGCCCGTGACGCCCGGCTGTGCCCTAACGGAGCCACGGCAGCAAGAAGGTTCTCAAGGAGGAGACATGAACGCCATCCCGGAACAAGAACTCGAAAGGGAGCTGGACCCCACATTGCCGCCGCCGGCCGTGGATGAGTCCCGACGGGAAAAGGACGAACGGAAGTGGACCCCGGCCAAAATCGCCTTGTGGGTGGCCATTGCCCTGCTCGGCGGCGTGGCTTGGGTCATGCTTGCGCTGGTCCGCGGCGAGACGGTCAACGCCATCTGGTTTGTCTTCGCTGCCGTGTGTACCTATCTGATCGGTTACCGCTTCTATTCCAAGGTCATTGAGCGGTACCTCCTCAAGCCGGATGACCGGCGGGCTACCCCGGCCGAGTACAAGGCTGATGGCAAGGATTATGTCCGCACCGATCGGAACGTCCTGTTCGGCCACCACTTCGCTGCCATTGCCGGCGCCGGTCCGCTGGTGGGTCCGGTCATTGCTGCACAGATGGGTTACCTCCCCGGCACTATCTGGATCATCATCGGCGTCGTACTTGCCGGTGCGGTGCAGGACTATCTGGTGATGTTTTTCTCGATGAGGCGAGGCGGCCGGTCCCTCGGCCAGATGGCCCGCGAGGAACTTGGCGTCATTGGCGGCACCGCCGCCCTGGTCGCCACCCTGCTGATCATGATCATCATCGTGGCCATCCTTGCGCTGGTGGTGGTCAATGCCTTGGGCGAAAGCCCGTGGGGTGTCTTCTCGGTGGGCATGACCATTCCGATCGCACTCTTCATGGGCGTCTACCTGCGGTACCTGAGGCCGGGGAAGGTCATGGAGGTCTCGATCATCGGCTTTGTGTTGCTGATGGCCGCGATCATCGGCGGCGGTGCCGTGGCTGAAACGGAATGGGGTGCGGCCTTCTTCCACCTGGACAAGGTGACCATCGCCTGGGGCCTCATCATCTACGGCTTCATTGCTGCGATCCTGCCTGTGTGGCTGCTGCTCGCACCGCGTGACTACCTCTCGACGTTCATGAAGATCGGCGTGATCGTGATGCTCGCCCTTGCCATCATCGTGGTGCGGCCGGAAATCAACGTTCCGGCCTTCAGCGAGTTCGCCAGCCGTGAGAACGGCCCGGTCTTCTCTGGAGCGTTGTTCCCCTTCCTGTTCGTGACCATCGCGTGCGGTGCCCTGTCCGGGTTCCACGCATTGATCTCCTCCGGCACCACTCCGAAGCTGATCGAGAAGGAACGGCAGACCCGTTTCATCGGGTACGGCGGCATGCTCATGGAGTCCTTCGTGGCCATCATGGCGCTGGTGGCGGCCATCTCGATCGACCGTGGCATCTACTTCGCCATGAACGCACCCCTCGCGCTGACCGGCGGCACGGTTGAATCCGCGGCCCAGTGGGTCAACAGCCTTGGCCTGGCGAACGTGAACATCACTCCGGACGTCCTGGCACAGACCGCCAAGGACGTGGGGGAGGAGAGCATCATTTCCCGCTCGGGCGGTGCGCCCACGCTCGCTGTTGGCCTGGCGCACATCATGCAGCAGTTCATCGGCGGGCCTGGAATGATGGCGTTCTGGTACCACTTCGCCATCATGTTCGAGGCACTCTTCATCCTGACTGCGGTGGACGCCGGCACCAGGGTTGCGCGTTTCATGCTGCAGGACTCGATCGGCAACTTCGTTCCCAGGTTCAAGGAAGCCTCGTGGCGGCCGGGTGCCTGGCTGTGTACGGCGATCATGGTTGCTGCGTGGGGTGCCGTGCTGCTGATGGGCGTCACGGACCCCTTGGGTGGCATCAATACTCTCTTCCCGCTGTTCGGCATCGCCAACCAGTTGCTCGCTGCCATCGCCTTGGCCGTGTGCATGGCCATTGCTGCGAAGCGGGGAGCGTTCAAGTGGCTCTGGATCGTCGCAGTCCCGCTGGCGTTTGCCGCCGTCGTGACCATCACGGCAAGCTTCTTCAAGATCTTCTCGCCGGTTCCGGCGGTGGGCTACTTTGCCAACAATGCCGCTTTCACCAAGGCCTTGGCGGACGGCAAGACCTCGTTCGGGACGGCCAAAACGGTTGAGGCCATGGAAGCGGTGGTCCGCAACACCATGATCCAGGGCGTGCTTTCGGTGATCTTCGTCGTCCTGAGCATCATCGTGATCATCACCGCCGTCATTGCCACGGTCCGGGCGTTCCGTGCCGGTGGCGGGCAGGACCACGAGGATCCGGCCGTACCGTCCAAGGTGTTCGCTCCGGCCGGTTTGATTCCGACGGCAGCAGAGAAGGAACTCCTTGCCGAGTGGGACGCCCTGCCCGTGGACCAGCGACCCGTGAGCGCGGGGCACCACTAGTGGGAGCCCTCACGCAGGGCTTTCGTGGATTCGCCGGATACATGCGGGGGCTGATGGGAGCCGACGCGTACCAAAAGTATCTGGAGCACTTCACGTCCTCCGGCCACGAAGGTCCTGCCATGACCGAGCGCGAGTTCTGGCGGGACCGCATGGACCGTCAGGACACCAACCCGCAAGGGCGCTGCTGCTGAGGCTGCCGGAAGTTTCGCTACGAACGAAGTCCAAAATCCGGTCTTGGCCGCGGGCTGGCGCGAACCACGTGAGAGTATGAAACGCATGAGCGATCTGAACGACATTCAGCCCAAGGATGAGGCTTCGGACGACCAGGCCGTGGAGGGTACCCCGGTGGAAGGCACGGCCTTGAACGGCGCTGACCAGGGGTCAGAGGAGGCAAAGGACAAGCCCAAGGGCACCAACCTCCAGGAGCTCGTTGACGAGCCGGCCAAGGTGATGCGGATCGGAACCATGATCCGGCAGCTCCTCGAAGAGGTGAAGAGCGCACCCCTGGACGACGCGGCACGTGGCCGCCTGGCAGAAATCCATGAACGTTCCATCAAGGAATTGGAAGACGGTCTGGCTCCCGAACTTATCGAAGAGCTGGAGCGTATCAGCCTGCCGTTCCCGGAGGACAAAGCGCCCTCGGACGCAGAACTTCGCATAGCCCAAGCGCAGCTGGTTGGTTGGTTGGAGGGCCTGTTCCACGGCATCCAGGCCGCCATCGCAGCCCAGCAGGCTGCCCGTGACCATGCAACTGCCCAGCACCAGTTGCGCCAACTTCCGCCGGGAACGGTGATCGCGCCCGGCATTGTGATCGGCGAGAACGGGCAGCCGCAGCGGGCCAAGGCCCCAGGTGGACCCGGCGTTGCGTCTCCCGGCCAGACCGACGATCCCGATCACGGCCCGGGCCAGTACCTCTGAGCCTGGCCGTGGGTTTCTTTGGGGCCGTCCGGCAGGGACGGAAAGACGATCTTGAGCTCGGTAAGGGGCTGTGGCGCCGTGCCCATGACCGTTTCCACCGTGGCTTGGATCGCTATCACCAGGTATTGGAAGGCGTTGACGACGAGGAGTTGTACAACGAGCTGGTGCAGATCGCCAACGAGCTTGCGGACTTGCTCCCACGCGTTCGGGTGATCTGCGTTGAGGCGCAAAAACGAGCGCCCAGCGATGGCCTTGACGTGCCAGGTTCCCTTGCCGGCGTCCACCGTGCACTGTCCAAGGCCGGCAATTCGCTGGCCACGACGGCGGAGGCTGCGGCCATGCTGCGGCTGGCTGTTGGTCCTGTCCCAGTGGGCGCGCTGTCCGTACGGCGCCGGGCCGAGTCTGTTTTTGAACAGGTTGCGGATGCCGAGCGCCTCCTTTCGTACTGACTGAAGGCCAACGGACTGAAGACCGCCCGGTTCAAGTGTGCAGCGCATGCAACTACCGGCGTACGCGTTTATTCCACTGACGCAAAAAGTTAAGCGGATAGCTGATCTGCGTAATATTTGGTGCTTTGAGCAACTTCATGCTGGCAGGATTGCAGACATGACTTCCTCACCAACGCTCACGTTCAACGACGGCAACACCATTCCCCAGCTCGGCTATGGGGTGTGGCAGGTTGAAGACGATGTAGCCGAAAAGGTGGTCCGCCAGGCATTCGATGCCGGCTTCCGCCACATCGATACCGCCAAGATCTACGGCAACGAATCCGGCGTTGGCCGTGCGATTGCTTCCTCCGGCCTCTCCGCCGAGGAAATCTTCATCACCACCAAGCTGTGGAACGCCGACCAGGGCTACGAGGCCACGCTGGAAGCTTTCGAGAAGTCCTTGGACCGCCTCGGCATCGAAACCCTGGATCTGTACCTGATCCACTGGCAGCAGCCCAAGCAGGACAAGTACGTGGACACCTGGAAGGCCCTGATCGAGCTGAAGAAGCGCGGCCGCGTGAAGTCCATTGGTGTCTCCAACTTCACCACCGAGGGTCTGCAGCGCATCATCGACGAGACCGGCGTTGTCCCGGCGATCAACCAGATTGAACTGCACCCCTTCTTCAACCAGTCCGAGCTGCGTGCCTTCAACGCTTCCAAGGGCATCCTCACCCAGGCCTGGTCCCCGCTGGGCCAGGGCGGCGAACTGCTGGAGAACCCCACCGTCGCTGAGATCGCGGCCAAGCACCAGGCCACGCCCGCCCAGGTGGTCATCGCCTGGCACCTGGCCATCGGCAACGTCGTCATCCCCAAGTCCGTCACCGAATCCCGCATCCAGGAGAACTTCGCGGCTCTGTCCGTGAAGCTGGACGATGCCGACGTCGAGGCCATCAACGGCCTGGACCGCGGCACCGAAGGCCGGATCGGCCCGGACCCGGCGGTGTCCGACTTCGCCTAGTCCCGGCACGCAAGTGCCCCGTACCCAACTGGGTAGCATTAGTGCGCGTTATGATCGCTCAAAACGCGCGCTAATGCGACCTACTTGGGTGCGGGGCGCTGTGCGTTAAGGTGCCTGGCTCCTAAGGTACGACGGCGGGTGGCGGGTTTTGGGGGACCGGTTCTGCGCCCGAGGATGGATGGGCCGGAAGGTTCGCGGCGTGTTCAGCCAGGATGCCCGTCTGGTGCCGGATCTTCAGCCGGTAGAGAAGGGCCCCACCCACGGTGACAGCAGCCACGAAGATCACTCCACCCCACTGCAGGTACCACTCGAAGGGCGGGACGGAGTTGTAGATCTCCTGTCGCGGCCAGATCAGGTTGATGGTCATGGCACCGCCCCACAGCACGGCGAGGATGTTCACCGGCAGGCCCCACTTTCCCAGGGAGAAGCCGGACTCGGAACCGGGAGCGTCCGCTATCGGCCACTTCTTCAGGAACCGCTTCCGCAGCAGCGGCACAGTGACCAGCAGGTAAGACAGGTAGATCAGGACAATGCTGATGCTGGACAGGATGGTGAAGATGGCCGGCTGCATCACGTTGATGAGCAGCGGAATGACGGCCAGTACGCCGATGACAATGGCTGCCACGGTGGGGGTCCGGCGTACCGGGTCCACCTTGCTGAGCTGGCGGCTGAACGGGAGGTTGTTGTCCCGGGCCATGGCGAACATCATGCGGATCGCAGCAGCATGGACGGCCAGCGTGCAGACCACCACGGCGACGACGATGCACACAAGGAACGCCTTGCCGAAAGGCCCGCCGAGGACACTGAGAACAATGTGCTGGAGCCCGCCGTCGGCTGCGCCCACCTTGGGGTCCGTGAGGTCCGGTGCTGCCAGGATGCCAAACAACAGGATCAATCCGCCCAGCAGGAAGGACGCTGTGACCGCCCGGATGATCGCTTTCGGTGCCGTCTTCTTGGGGTCCTTGGTCTCCTCGCCCAAGGAACTGGCGGTGTCGAATCCGTACATGACGTAGCCGGAGGCCATGGCGCCGATCAGGAAGACGCCGAAAAAGCCCAGGTCATGGCCTTCACCGAAGCCGGCCGTGTCGAAGAAGACCTCCGGACCGCGGACCACATGCCAGCCGAGCGCCAGGATCAGCAGCACCGCGGCAATCAGCTCCACGAAAACGCCGATGCTGTTGATGCGCGTCATGAGCTTTACGCCGAACGCGTTGATCAGCGTGGAGATGGTGATCATGATCGTCGCCAGAACCACACCGTTCATGGCGAAATCAAAGGGTCCGCTGCCGTCGCCCACGAACTGGAAGCCGGACCAAAGTTGGGGCAGGGTGATCTGCAGCGCCAGTGCTACAGACCCCAAGGCCATGATGGAGGACAACATCAGCAGCCAACCTGCCAGCCAGGACGGGGTCCCGGAAGAAAGCCGTTTGGCCCAGTTGTAGACCGACCCGGCCACCGGGTAGCGGCCGGCAAGCTCGGCGAAGCAGAGGGCAACCATGAGTTGGCCGACGAAGACGATGGGCCAGGACCAGGCGTAAGCCGGTCCGGCCATGGAAAAGCCGAAATAGAACAGCTGGAAAACACCGGTAAGGATGGAGATGTAGCTGACGCCGGCAGCGAAACTGGCGAATTTGCCGATGCTGCGGTCCAGGGTCTGCGTGTAGCCAAATTCGTCCATGCCGCTTGAATCATTACTCTTGATGGGTTCCATGTGGACTCCTAATCAGGAAAGCAAGATGGGATCGGCCGCCCTGGGGCGCGGCGAATCGAAGTTTGCTGTGGTGGTTGTGCCCGGCAGGAACAGCCCCGCCGGGCTTGGCGCTTAGGCATACGAAGGCGAGAAATCCTCCTCTTCCCGTTCGAGGGCTGCGCCGTTGGCGTGAAGACGGCTGGACCGGATCAGATCAGCGCACCGCTCGCCGATCATCATGACGGTGATGTTGGGGTTGACGGTGACATGTTCGGGCATGACGGACGCATCGGCGACCCGGAGGCCGGTGACCCCCTTGACCCGCAACCCGGGATCCAAAGGTGACATATCGTCGTCGTACGCTCCCATGCGGACCGTGCCCACCGGGTGGTACACGGTGTTGTGGGTCCTGCGGATGTACTCCCGCAATTCCTCGTCCGTCTGCGCCTCGATGCCGGGCGAGAGTTCGCGCCCAGTCCACTCAGCCATGGCGGGCTGCGCGGCGATCTCCCTGGCTTTGCGGATGCCCGCAACCATGACGCGCATGTCGTGGCCTTCGGGGTCCGTGAAGTAGCGCGGGTCCACCATGGGCTTGTCGCGGAAGTCCCTGCTGCGCAGGCGGACTGTGCCGCGGGAACAGGCATGGGTGACGTTAGGGGTGAGGCTAAAGCCGTTCTCCGTGGTGGGGTAGCCGTAGCGCAGGGTGTTCATGTCGAACGGAACCGAGCCGTAGTGCATCATGAGGTCCGGACGGTCCAGGCCCTCCTCGGTGGGGGTGAAGATGCCGATCTCCCACCACTGGGTGGAGGACTGCACCATGGGCTGCCTTGCCTCAAACTGCACCACGCCCTCTGGGTGGTCCTGCAGGTTTTCGCCCACGCCCGGAGAGTCGACCAAGGCCTCGATCCCGTGCTCCGCGAGGTGTGCGGCCGGGCCAATGCCGGAAAGCATCAGCAGCTTGGGGGAGTCGATGGCACCGGTGGAGAGGATCACCTCGTGGCGTGCGCCAAGGCGGTGGGTGCGTCCGAACGCCGAATCAACAACATCGACGCCGGTGCAACGCTTGTCCGCGTCGAACACCAGTTGGCGGGCCCTCAGGCCGGTCAGCAAAGTGAAGTTGGGGCGCTCGATGATGGGGTGGATGTAGGACACCGAACTGGAGGATCGGGTGCCATCCGAGCGGCGGTTGATCTGGAAGAAGTTGGCTCCGTTGACCACCGTGGTGCCTGTGTTGAACTTCGCCCGGGGGATGCCTGCCTGTTCGCAAGCTTCCAGCAGTGCGACGCCGGAAGGATCTGCCGGCGGCACGTTCATCAGGTGCACAGGGCCCGAGTCGCCGTGGTGCGGGGAATCAGGGCCGGCGTCCTCGTTCGTTTCCAGCCGCTTGTACAGTGGCCAGGCCGCTTCTGCGTTCCATCCCGTGGCGCCGTACTTCGACTCCCACTCGTCCAGGTCCTCGCGGGGAGCCCAGAACGCGATGCAGGAGTTGTGGCTTGAGCAGCCGCCCATGACCTTGGCACGGGCGTGCCGCATGAATGAGTTGCCGTTTTCCTGCGGCTCGATCGGGTAGTCCCAGTCGTAGCCGGACTCCAGCAGCTCCATCCAGCGGTCCAGCTGGAGGATTTCGGGCAGGTTGCGGTCGTCCGGGCCCGCCTCTACGAGGGCCACTGTCACGTCCGGATCCTCGCTCAGCCTCGCGGCCACGGCTGCTCCGGCGGACCCGCCGCCGATCACGACGTAGTCGAACGCGCGCTCGCCGAGGTTGTCAATGGTGTCGAAGTGCATCTAGTTCTCCTTGCTGTGGTCAGCGAACCAGCCGGTTACCTGGGGGCTGGTGTTCTGGTAGATGTGCTTGGCTTCCTGGTATTCGGCCAGCCCGGTGGGCCCGAGTTCGCGGCCGACTCCGGATTGGCCGAATCCGCCCCATTCGGCCTGGGGGAGGTAGGGGTGGTAATCGTTGATCCAGACCGTGCCGTGCCGCAGGCGCTTTGCCACACGTTGGGCCTTGCCGGCATCCTGCGTCCACACGGCACCGGCCAGTCCATAGATCGTGTCGTTGGCGGTTGCCACGGCCTCGTCTTCGGTACGGAACGTCTCCACCGTCACTACTGGACCGAACGCCTCGTCGGTGACCACGGACATCCCCCGGGTAACGCGGTCCAGGACGGTGGGCTGGTAGTAGAACCCGGCGTCGTACGTCCCGCCCTCAACCGGCGCGCCGCCAGTCCGCAACCGGGCGCCTTCTTGGAGCCCCCGCTGGACGTAGGTGTGGACCTTGTCCCGGTGGGCCGCGGAGATCAGCGGTCCGGTCTCGGCGTCATCGTCGAACGGCCCGCCCAGGCGGATGCTTTCGGTGCGGCGGACCAGCTCATCGACGAAGCGCTCGGCCATCGATTCCTCCACCACCAGCCGGGCACCCGCCGAGCAGACCTGGCCCGAGTGGACGAAGGCGCCGTTGAGGGCATTGTCGACGGCGGCATCGAAGTCAGCGTCGGCGAAGATCACGTTGGGGTTCTTGCCGCCGAGTTCCAGCGCCACTTTCTTGACCGTCGCGGCCGCCGCCGCGGCGATCCGCTTGCCGGTTTCCAGGCCGCCGGTGAAGGAAACGAGGTCGACGGCGGGATGTTCCGAAAGCGGTGCACCCGCCTGGGCGCCGGGTCCCGTCACGAGGTTCGCGACGCCGTCGGGCAGTCCCAGGTCGTGCAGGAGCTGCATGGCGAGGATGCTGGTGGATGGTGTCAGCTCTGACGGCTTGAGCACGAAGGTGCATCCTGCTGCCAGTGCCGGGGCGATCTTCCACGCGGCCTGCAGGAGCGGGTAGTTCCACGGGGTGATGAGGCCGCAGACGCCCACCGGTTCGTATTCGATCCGGCTGACGACGTCCGCGTTGCCCGCGTCCACCAGCCTCCCCGCCTGCTGGCCGGCGATCCTGCCGAAGTACTCGAAGCAGGCGGCGATGTCATCGATGTCGATCCGGCTCTCGATGATCCGTTTGCCCGTGTCCAGCGATTCGGCGCGGGCGAACTTTTCCCGGTGTTCCCGTAGCCCGGCTGCGACCTTCAGGAGGAAGGCGCCGCGCTCAGGGGCGGGGGTTGAGGACCAGACGCCGGAGTCGAAAGCAGCGCGCGCCGCTTCTATGGCGCGTTCGGCGTCCTCCTTGCCGCCCTCGGATACGGTGGCGACGAGTTCGCCGTCGGCGGGGTTGCGGATTTCGCGGACGGCGCCGGAGGCAGCTGCCTCCCATGAGCCGTTGATGAAAAGCGTTTTTGGCATGGATCTCCCTAGGAATTGGGCCCGGTGTTCAAAGGTAGGGCGGGTGTTTCAGGGGTCGGTGTTGAGGTTCCGGTGCGGCGTTTTTGGGTACAGCGCAGCTGCGCCTTGTAAGGCGCGGGGCTGGCGGGTGGCGCGGTGCTGTCCGGTGTGTTGAGTTATGCGGAGTGGTTCAGCGTTGACGACTTTGCAGAGGATGTGAGACCGGGCGCATTGTTAGTGGTCCGGAGTAGGTGTGTCCTAAGTCATAGAAGTACACTAAACCACTTTGAACGATCGTTCAAGCGTTTTGAGGCGAGATATATCAATACGCGTGTTTGTGACTCTGCCGGGTTAGGAGACTTGCGGCGAGCTACTTGGCGTCGCGCGCCGGGGCAAAGGCGATTTCCTCCGTGCGGGCGATGCTGCGCTGGATGGCGCCTTTGTCTATGCCCAGCAGGGAGGTCAGCCACATGCCGTTTTGGATGACGACGATGTCAGCGGCGCGGTCCCGGCATTCCTCCCAGGAAAGCGCGGGTGTGGCGTTGTTGATCAGGGTCGCGACGCCGTCGAGGTAGCGGTCGAAAGCGGCGGCGTTGATCTCCGCGTAACCCTCATCAGCCTGGGCCAGGGCCCAGAGGTGGAGGCGCAGGGAAAGGTAGGGCGTGGTCAGCAGGTCAGGGCCGGCGACGCGGCGAAGGGCCTGGCGCAGATGTTCGCCTGGGTCTGCCTCGGAGTTCGCGGCGACGAGGAGGAGGTCGTCCTCATCCACGCGGCGCAGGGCCGCGCGGATGAGGCTCGTTTTGTCGTCGTAGTAATAGTTCACCAGGCCCAGCGCCACTCCGGCTTCGCGGGCCACTGCCCTCATGCTCACTCCGGCGATGCCGTGGCGCGAGAGCAGCTCCATGGCTGCTTCGAGAATGCGGGACTGCTTGTCGAGCTGTTCGCCGTTGTTCTGCGCACCGTTGTTCTGCGTACCCTTATTCAAGGCGTTTGTCCCCATAAGGCCACACTATTGCCTAAGTTGGCGGGAGCGCACTTTGGGTCGACGGACCGTCCGGCTTACTCCACCAACTTGCCCACCGTCGAGACTTCCTTCATCAGGGCGGCGATCTCAGCGGGGATGGCCGGGATCTGTTCCTTAGCCACGCCTGTGGTGGGTGACCAGACGAGGTTGACCTGCAGTTCCGCATCCATCCCGGGGTAGTCGCTGCGGTTGTGGCAGCCGCGGGTTTCGCGGCGTTCGATGGCGGATTCGAGGGTGGCGCGGGCGGCGAGTGCCGAGGCTTTGAGGTCGAAGGCGTGGGCCAGGTCCTGGTAGCCGGCGAGGTCTGGGTGGACGCCGATGTTTTGCATGCGTTCTTCGATGGCGTTGAGTTTCGCGAGGCCGGTCATGAGGCCGCCTTCGTCCCGGACGACGCCGGCGTGTTCGGTCATCATGTTGCGGATGGCCCGCTGAAGTGCCCGCACGTTCTCGGTGCCATCGGCGGCGAGCAGCTCGTCGATTTCCGCCCGGGCTTGGGCCAGGGCCTCGGCCGAGCGGGGCTGGGACGTGAGGGATGCAGAGTAGCCGGCGGCTGCTTGGGCTACGATCCGGCCGAAAACGAGCAGCTCGATGAGGGAATTGCCGCCGAGCCGGTTCGCGCCGTGGAGCCCGCTGGATGCTTCACCGATGGCGTACAGGCCGGCCACGTCCGTGCTGTGATCCTCCGGGCGAACCCATACACCGCCCATCGAGTAATGGGCCGTCGGGGCAATTTCGATCGGGGTGGTTGTGATATCGAGCATCTGGACTTCCAGCATGGTCTGGTAGACCCGTGGCAGGCGGTCCATGATGGTTTCACGGGGAAGGTGGGACACATCGAGCCAGACTCCGCCGTTGGGGGTGCCGCGGCCTTCCTTGATTTCGGTGTAGGCGGCCAGGGCAACCCGGTCGCGGGTGGACAGTTCCATGCGTTCCGGGTCGTAGCGTTCCATGAACCGTTCGCCGAGGTCATTGCGCAGGATGCCGCCTTCACCGCGGGCGGCTTCGGAGATCAGTGTGCCTGCGGCACTTTCGGGTTCGATGATCCCGGAGGGGTGGAACTGTACGAGTTCTGCGTCGCGGAGCCTTGCCCCTGCGTCGACGGCGAGGCGGAACGAGTCTCCGGTGTTCTCGTCGCGGCGTGAGGAGGTGCGGCGCCAGATGCGGTTGTGCCCTCCGGCGGCCAGGACCACCGCGTCGGCGTGGATGAGGTAACGGGTGCCGTTGTTGAGGTCGAAGCCGTAGGCTCCGAAGACCTGGTTGTCCTTCACGAGCAGGCGGGTGATGTACACCTCGTCCAGTATGGGGATCTCCAACTGCTGGGCCCTGGCAACCAGGCTGCGTTGGATCTCCAGCCCGGTGTAGTCGCCGGCGAAGGCCGTGCGCCGGAAGGTGTGGGCGCCGAAGAAGCGTTGGGAAATGCGTCCGTCGTCCTCGCGGGCGAACGCCATTCCGTAGCGTTCCAGGTCCTGGATGCCTTGAGCGGCTCCGCGGGCAACGATCTCTACGGTGTGGGGGTTGGCGAGGTAGTAGCTTTCCTTGATGGTGTCTGCTGCGTGTTGCTGCCAGCTGTCGTCTTCATCCATGGTGCCGAGCGCTGCGTTGATGCCGCCGGCGGCAAGGGAGGTGTGGGCGTCCGTGCGCTGGCGTTTGCCGACGGCGAGCACGTCGACTCCCATTTCGGCCAGCTCTATGGACGCGCGGAGGCCTGATCCGCCCGTCCCGATGACGAGGACAGTAGTGGAGATCTGCTTTTCTGTGGGGGAAGTGTTCATAAATTCATGCTAAAAACCGATTCTATGATCAGTCCAATGCATTGTTTGGCTCAACTTGATGCATATAGGCTATGAAGGTGAATCTTGAACAGCTCCGGAGCTTCGTGACCGTACACCAGATGGGGCACTTCACCCGGGCCGCCGCGTATCTGCATCTGGCCCAGCCATCGTTGAGTCGGCAAATCTCCACCCTTGAGTCCGACCTCGGAGCGGCCCTTTTCCATCGCGTCAGGGGCAACGTCACGTTGACCGCAGCGGGGGAAGCACTCCTGCCGTTGGCGACCCGGATGCTGGCAGATGCCGACACCGTTCGATTTGAAATGCAGGAGTTGGCCGGGCTCAGGCGCGGGAGGGTGCGCATCGGCGCTACCCCGACATTGTGCATCAGCCTCGTTGCCGAAGTCCTGACCTCTTTCCATTCCGCCTATCCGGGCATAGAGTTGCACCTGTCAGAGGGCGGTTCGCTGGGTTTACTGGAGGAACTGGCCAATGGTGCGCTGGACCTTGCCCTTGTCACCACATCGGAGGACGCGCCAACCCCCTCGCCCAGCCTGGGAATGCTTCCGATCCTGAGTGAGGAACTCGTGGTCATCTCCTCGGCCAGGGGCGATCTCCTGGAGGGCGTTGAAACCCTGACGCTCACCGAATTGGCTGAACTACCGCAGATCACTTTCCAGGAAAACTATGAACTGCGGGCAACCACCACACAGGCCTTCCGCGCGGCGGGCCTCACTCCCAGGATCGTCCTTGAGGGCGCCGAAATGGACGCCGTACTGCGCTGCGTGGAACGCGGACTGGGTGTTGCCGTGGTTCCGGCCATGGTGATGGTGGACAGGCCAGGTTTGCACTCGGTTCGGCTTACGGCCCCGCGCTTCACGCGCTCCATCAGCCTGGCGCACCGAAACGACGTACCGCTCACGCGTGCAGCCCAGGCCATGCAGGATCTGGTCATCGAAACGGCCAATGACCTGTCCTCAACCAGCGCGGCGACAGCAGGCCTGCTCTCAGCGACACCGGCTCGCAAGCGGTGACCCTCGTGCCAAGATAGGTCCATGGTCCCGACACCCCTGCCTGACCGTGCCGTACCGAACCTTCCGTCCGCGGACTTCGACGTGACCGAAGCCTTTTACGGTGGCTTCGGCTTCGAACGGGTTTTCCGCGATGAGGGCTGGCTGATCCTGACGCGGGACGGCCTGCAGTTGGAGTTCTTTCCCGCCCCGGACCTTGACCCGTTCACCAGCAACTTCATGTGCTCCGTTCGGGTTGCCGACGTCGATGGGCTCTACGAAGCCATACAGCGTTCCGGCGTACCCGTGATGACCACCGGCATGCCCAGGCTGCGCCCCGTGAGGATGCAGTCCTGGGGCCTCCGGGCAGGCTACCTGGTGGATCCCGACGGCACGCAGCTGACGCTGATCGAGCAGTCGCTTTGAGCAGAAGCCGACGACGGCGGCACTGGAGTCGGGCGCGCGGGCGGCAGGCCGGCGTCGTTCGCCAGGTTCGGCCTAGATCCGGCGGCCTAACCGCAACTGGAGCGCATACAGTCCACCTGCAGCCGTGAGCGCCAGGGCGCCGGGGGCCAGAAAGACCAAGGGCAAACCCACGACGCCAACTCCCAGGCCGCCCACAAGTCCTCCCAGTGCGGAGCTGACCGCGGGTGCGCTGATGAAGATCGCCGAAGCGGTGGCTACTGCCTGGGGGAGCAGGCGTTGGGCCACGATGATTCCGAGGCCTGCGAAGATGCCCCAGACGCCGCCCATGAGGACCTGCGCGATCAGCAGCCCGACGGGTGAGCCGCTGAGCGCGAAGAGCACGTTCGCCCCGACGCCGAACAGCGCCCCGAGGACCATGAGGTTGAGCATTCCGGTCCGGCGGGCAAGGACCGCCGCCACTGGCATCAGGATCAGTTCCACGAGCGGTTGGATGCCGATGATGATGCCGCCGAGTGTCGGCGGATACTGGTGGTCATTCATGTAGATGGGAAGGTAGGCGTACTTGATGGGTTCTCCGGCGTACACCAGGATGTAGAGGCCTGTGAAGGCCAGCAGTGGCCACATCGTCGTGAGCGGCATATGGGTTTTCGGCTTTGGGGCGACCGTGGTGTCGGTGTTCCGGGCCCGGTCCCGAAGAGTTCCCAGAGGCAGCAACTGTGCCAGGGTACAGGCTGCCGTGGCCATCAGCATGGCACGCAGGCCGAGTTGGGCGCCAAGGAAAGAGCCTGCTACCGGGCCAATCACCCAACCCAGGGTGAGCGACATCCGGACGTAGGAGATCACGCCATCACCTGCCGGCGAAGGATTGGCCTGGAGTTCATCATGAATCGCTGCGAACAGTTGGGAGGTGGCGGCACCGGCGAAGCCGAGGACAAGGGCGCTGATGGCAAACGGCATCCAGAGCTCGGTTGAGAACGCGATCCCCAGCCACCCCAGGAAACCGGCCACTGCGCAGAGCCGGAACGGGCCGAGTCTGCGGCCTGTGTGGTCGGACCGCCGCCCCACGAGGTATCCCGCCACCAATGCGGCGAGATTGGTGAGGTAGTAGAGTCCCGCGACGGTTAGCGAGCTGCCCAGATCCTCCACCAGGAACCGGGCGATTTGCGGAGCGGCCGCGGAGAAGCCGAGCCCTGAGAAGAACAGTGCGAGCATGGCGCCGCGATACAGGGGGGTGGTGAGCACCACCCGCAACGCCGAGGGGCTGCGGGTCAGTTGGTCTGTCATGCTGTGGTGTCTCCGTTGAAGTGGCTGCACGGCAGCGCGTGGATGAAAACCTAGTCAAACTTGGTTTTGATCTTAGGCTGCATCATGCCCAAAGTCCACAGTGTCCGCAGCGCTCCCGAAGCCGGCCGATCGACGACGCGGCAGCACCAGCTCAGGCGGCGTGTTCAGCCCGTGGCCGCGGGCCTCCACGGCTCGTCGGTGTGCGTGAGCCACACCTTGTCCGGGTTCAACGACAGCACCAGCCGTTGTCCCTCCGTGCCCGGATTATCCAGTTCTCCGAACCACACGGCAGTGTCACCGGCGATGATGGTCGGCCCGTTGTCGCCGTCTACGACCACAATCTGCGAACCCGCGGTGTGCCCTGGCGCGGGAAGGAGACGCACCCCGGGAAGCAGTTCGAACTCGCCATCCACGGTCACGTAGTCAACCCCGGGTGCGTCCACCCAGTGAGGGATGGTGTAGTCCTCCTTGGTGCGGGCGTCGTCGAGTTCCTGCCGCTGGACGTAGATGGGTTTGCCGGCGAAGAGATGGTTGCCGCCGCAGTGGTCGAAATGAAGGTGTGTGTTGACCACCATGTCGATGCCCTGGATGTCGAAATCCTGCTCGTTCAACGGGTTCAGGCGGGGATCCATATCGGCGATTGCCGGATGAAGTTCAGTCAGGCCGGTGTCCACCAGGATGCGCCCTTCGGGGTGGTCGATGACATGGACGTAGATCGGCATCGGCTCGCCTTCGGCCATGAGTTCGCCGACACGGACAGGGGTGACGCGGATGGCTGCATTCATTTCTCCAGAATCCCACCCACCACAGGATGCGTCGAGCAACCGCCCAACGAAACCTTCACCCCACCCTCACCCGCTGTTCACAACGGCTCGAAAGGGTGGACGGCATGACTGACCTTTCACGCCGCTCCCTCGTCAAGACCTCCCTCGCCGGCCTCACCCTGGCCGGCCTCGCCACGGCAGGAAGCCCCGCGAACGCCATCCCCCTGGTCCGCAAGCGCCTCACCCTCCCTACGGGGATCGCTACCGGCGATGTCACCACCGATTCCGCCGTCCTGTGGTCCCGCGCCTCCGGACCGGGCCGGCTCACCGCCACCCTCCGGGCCATCGACGACGCAGGTGACATCCTCCGCGGCCGCTACGGTTTCAGCCGAACCATCCGCGGCCCCCTGGCAAGCGAAGCCAGCGACTTCACCGCGAAGATCCACGCCAAGGGACTTCCTGCGGGTACCCGCTTCACGCTGGAGTTGAATTTCGAAGACGAGAACGGCCTCGGGGAGGCTGTTCAGGGCACCTTCCGCACTGCGCCGGGAACGAACAAAGCCAACGACGGCGGCTCGCAGGACGCGCGCGCTGGCGGCAGGCCGGCGTCGTACTCGCAGTCTTTCGTCTGGACCGGCGACACCGCCGGGCAGGGCTGGGGCATCAACCCGGATATCGGCGGAATGCGCGGCTACCAGGCCATGCACCAGACCCGCCCTGACTTCTTCATCCACTCAGGTGACACCATCTACGCCGACGGCCCGATCGCCGAAACGGTCACTGAAAAGGACGGCCGGGTGTGGCGGAACATCGTCACGGAGGAAGTCGCCAAGGTGGCCGAGACGCTGAAGGAATACCGGGGCCGCCACCGTTACAACTCCCTGGACGCCAACATGCGCGCCCTGTTCGCCGACGTACCTGTCATCGCCCAGTGGGACGACCACGAAACCCACAACAACTGGTACCCCGGCCAGATCCTGGACGATTCCCGCTACACCGAACGCAACGTGAACGTCCTCGCTGCGCGCGGCCGGCAGGCGTGGCAGGAGAACATGCCGATCGCGGACTCCGCTGCACTCTGGCGTCCGGGAACGTACGACGCCGGCCAGTACCAGCCGGCGCGGATCTATCGGAAGATTTCGCGCGGCCCGCAGCTGGACATCTTCTGCCTGGACATGCGGACGTTCAAGTCGCCAAACACGGACGGCAAGGAGCCATACGCCACCAACATCCTGGGCCAGGAGCAGGTGGACTGGCTGATCAAGGAAGTCCGGCAGTCGAAGGCGACCTGGAAGGTGATCGCCGCCGACCTTCCCCTAGGAATCGTGGTGCCGGACGGTGCCGTGAACCAGGAGAGCCTGTCCAACCGGGACAACGGTGCGCCGCTGGGCCGTGAGCTGGAGATCGCCGGGGTGCTGAGCGCGTTCAAGAAGTACGGGGTGAAGAACACCGTGTGGCTGACGGCGGACGTGCACTACTGCGCGGCACACCACTACTCTCCGGAACGCGCGTCCTTCACGGACTTCGATCCGTTCTGGGAGTTCGTGGCCGGTCCGATCAACGCGGGTTCCTTCGGCCCGAACGGCATGGACGGGACGTTCGGGCCGGAGGTGGTGTTCGCCAAGGCCGGGCGTTTCCCCGGCGAGTCTCCCCGCGATGGTGAGAACCAGTACTTCGGGCACGTCGAACTGGGTTCCGACAACACCTTCAACGTGAGCCTGCGGAACGCCAACGGTGCCGTCATCTTCTCGAAGACGCTGAACCCGCTGGGCTGACGCCTGGCGCAGCCCTAACGCCGGATCATCTCCAGCACAGCGTCACGCACACGCCCCATGGTCTGGGCGTCCTTGCCCTCGACGTTGAGCCGCAGCAGTTCTTCGGTGTTGGACGCACGGACGTTGAACCACCAGTCTCCTGATTCCGCGGTCACGGTCAGGCCGTCCAAATCATTCAGGAGAACATCGTCCATGCCCTCGTAGGAGCCTTGAATGTCCGCGATGGACGTGGCCGTGTCCGCCACGGCCGAGTTGATCTCGCCGCTTGAGGAGTACGGTTCGTACTTTTGCGCCAAGCTGGAGAGAGGTCCGGGCTGCCCGCCGAGGGCGGCAAGGACGTGCATTGCGGCGAGCATGCCGGTATCCGCGTTGTAGAAGTCGCGGAAGTAGTAGTGGGCGGAATGTTCGCCACCGAACACAGCGTTCTCTTCGGCCATGCGGGCCTTGATGAACGAGTGGCCAACCCGTGTTCGGACGGAACGGCCACCGGCGGCCTGGATGAACTCCGGAACCGACGTGGACGTAATCAGGTTGTGGATCACGGCCGGCTCTGCCTCCCCGGCCGCCTGCGCCCTGGCGATCTCACGTACCGCGATCAGGGAGGTGATGGCGGATGGTGTGACCGGTTGTCCCATCTCGTCGACGACGAAGCAGCGGTCCGCATCGCCGTCGAACGCCAACCCAAGGTCGGCGCCGTGCGCGACGACGGCCGCCTGCAGGTCGCGGAGGTTCTCCGGTTCCAACGGGTTGGCGGGATGGTTCGGGAAGGTGCCGTCCAACTGGAAGTAAAGGGGAACAATCGTCAGCGGCAGGGCCTCCAGGTGCTGGCCGCCCAGTACCGCAGGAACGGTCATCCCAGCTGAGGGATCCGCAGGCGAAATAGAGCTCATCGGTCGAAATGAGGCCGAGATCGCGAACATCGGCGCCTCTAATGGAGGCACCGCGCGAAAAAGCAGAGACGAACCCCGGAGATGACGGGCGCATGTCACCGCCGCAGAACACGGTCTTCCCGGCAAGGCCCAGGACATCGACGAAGGCGGCACCGATGGCTTCTGCAACTTGGTCGGTCAGTGACATGCCGACGATGCCCCGGACGTCGTAGGCCTTGAAGGACGAAGAAAGATCCATGATCGTCCTTGATTCAGCGAGCGCCGAAGTCGGTATCCGTGTACGAGCCGGCGCGCCGCTCAGGGGCTTCGCTGCACCGGCAGTTGGTGTCGATCTCAAGACGGAGCCCGCTTGGGTCAACCGTGAGGGAGACGGGTTCGCCGTTGGAGGTGGAAACCCGCAGGGTGCTTTCCTTGGGGGAGACGTCAAACATGGTGGTCCTTTTCTTAGGGGGTTATGGGGTTCAGCCGACAGCGTCGAGGACGCCGCGGACAATGGTGGCAGCCGCGCCGAGGTAGGCCAGCACGATCAGCAGGATCTGTGCGGCCCTCGCCGAGACGCGCTTGGAGGCGAGGTCGCCCAGGACGAGTCCGACCAAACAGGCGACGGCGACCGCCACCCACATGGTTGCCGGCAGGACGGGAAACGATTCCGGTGCCGTGACCGCCTTGGAAATGAGCGACAAGGAGCCGATGGTGAAGAAGTAGGGCTGCATGGTGGCTGCGAACGACTTGTGCTGCCACCGGGTTGCGATGGAGTACATGCTGACGGCCGGTCCTCCCACCCCGGCCGCGGTGTTCATGAAACCGCTGAGCCCTCCTGCGGTGAAGAGGTACCGGCGACGCTTGGGCAGGACAGCGGATTTCATGAACAGCAGGACTGTCAGGCCGACGGCGAGGATGACCCCGATCGAGATCTCCAGGACCGGCGGCGGCATGAACCGGATGAGGATGGCCGCGGGGACAATCCCCAGGAGGGCGGATGCGGCCAGCGCCAGGTACCGCTTCCAGTCGATATCCCGCACGACGCGGAAGATGATGGCCCCTGCCGTCACGGCTCCGCACACATTGACCAGCACCACGCCTTCCACCGGGCCCAGCAGCAGGACCAGGAAGGGGGCCGCCACGAGGGCGAACCCCATCCCGGTCACGCGCTGCATCCCCGCGCCCATGACGACGGCCCCCAGCACCAGTCCTGTGGTCAGCATCTAGGCCTTCCAGGCAACGTACTGGACCTCCTCGAATTCCTCGAGGCCCAGGCTGGATCCTTCCCGGCCCAGGCCGGACTGCTTGGCCCCGCCCATGGGCGCGAAGGCCACCGACGGAAGGGGAACTACCGCGTTTTCGAGCACTTCGACCCGGAATGGAATCCGATTCCGGAGTACAACACAGACGACCGCGCAAGCCAGTTCCGGGCATACGGCGGAACGCCTGGCCACTGGGTGGAATGGGCGCGCTTGCTCCTGCACCTCCGCGCCGGCCTCGAGGCCCGGGGCCTGGAGGCCCCGTCCTGGCTGACGGAGGACGCCCGGGGCCTGTTCGATGCCGCCATCCGCGATGCCTGGGAGCCGGACGGCCATCAAGGGTTCGTGTACTCCGTGGACTGGGAGGGCAAGCCCGTTGTCACGTCCCGCATCCGGTGGGTGCCGGTGGAGGCGATCGGCGGTGCTGCCGCGCTGTACATGGCCACCGGAGACGAGAGCTACGCGGACTGGTACGAGCGGATCTGGGACCACGCCCGCGACTGGTTCATCGACTACGAGCATGGCTCTTGGAAACAGGAACTGGACGAGCAAGGCAACGTGGCCTCGACCGTGTGGTCAGGCAAGGCAGATATCTATCACTTGTGGCACTGCCTCGTTGTTCCACGGCTCCCACTGGCGCCCGGCCTGGCTCCGGCACTCGCAGCCGGGTTGCTGGACTCGCGCCTCCACTAAGCTGCTGCGTCAACCCCGAGCACGTGACATCAATACGGGGAAGGCGGACCGGGGGACCATTTTGACTATCCCCTGCTACGGGACGACCTGCGCGGTAGGGCCGGAGTGCCGGGATTTGCCTGGCACCCCGGCTGGGTGGGCCCCGGCTGGGTGGCGCCCTTATATTCTGTCTGTGGGCCCGTGACAGAAACCCAGGGCTCCAACCGGAACGAACGGAGCGCCCACGGTGTTGTTTGACGCATTGGAGCGGCAGATCGTGGCCGCCCTCCAGATCGACCCGCGCTGCCCGTGGCGCAAGATGGCTGCGGTGTTGGGGGAAGCCGAGCGAACAGTTGCGCGCCGGGGCTCCCAACTCCTGGAGTCGGGAGCGGTTGCGGTGGTGGGCGTGCGGCCGAAGCCGGCAGCGGTGCTCTTCGAAATGCGGTGTATCCCTGGGACGGTGCGGACGGCTGCGAAAGCCCTGGCCCAGCGAAAAGACATCACGTTCGTCTACACCACAACGGGCACCGGTGATTGCGTGGCCGAGATCATGACGGACCCCGGGCACATGGCCGACGTGCTCTCGGACGAACTTCCGTCCACCATCGGCCTCAGGGATTCAACCAGCTACCCGGTCCTGCGATACTTCCGCACCATCCGGGGGTGGCGGCCGGAAATCCTCAGCGCGGACCGGGCCGAGGCACTGCGGTCACACCTCACCGTGGACTCGGGCATCCTGGAAGCCCAGAAGGAACTGAGCCGCCAGGACAACGAGATCGTGGAAGCCTTGTGCGCCGACGGCCGGATGAGCTTCGAGGCGCTGGGCCGTCGGGTGGGCGTCTCGGAAGCGACCGCCCGCCGACGCAGCGAATGGCTTCTGGCCAACAACCAGGTCCACTTGCGGGTGGTGATCGAACCGGCAGCTTTCGGCCTCGCCGTTGAAGCCTTGCTCTGGATCCGGGCCGCGCCACAGCACGTTGAACAACTGGGCAAGAGCCTCGCCGAACTCCCCATGGTCCGCTACGCCGCGGCCATAGCAGGCGACTACCAGGTGATCGCCGATGTCACCGTGGGGGATATGTCCGCCCTTTACCGGTTCATCACTGCTTCGGAGTGGGCACAGTACGCATCCGGCGTAGATGTCTCCATCCTGCTCGACGCCCAGAAGCGCGGTGGCCGCTTTATGCGGGCACCGTCGTAAGGGCCAGCACGTCAGCAGCGATAACGGGCGCGACGGCGGCGTACCCCGTCTGCTGCTCGAAGGCCCGGCCCCAGCGGAGCAACTGCATGTCCGTATAGTGGTTGCCGGCCAACTGGAGGCCAATGGGCAAACCTGTCGAGCTGAAGCCCGCGGGCACGCTCAGCACCGGAAGGCCGGTTGCGGAAAGCACGCACGCCGAACGCATCCAGTCCAGATACGTTTCCGACAGTATTCCGGCAACAGAGCCCGGGTACCGCAGGGTCGCATCGAACGGCAGGACCTGGGCGCAAGGACTCGCAAAGAGGTCATAGCGGCTGAAGAATGACTGAACTCCCGCTTCAAGCCGTGTGCGCGCAGCTGCGGTTTCGATCAGGTCCCGGGCCGTCAGCGCGAGTCCCTTGTTCACGTTCCAGTGCACTTCAGGCTTGATCACGTCCCCTGCCCTTTCCAGGACCGGCCCCAGCCCTGCAGCGAAATCCATGGCCCGCGTATTGCCGAACACCAGGTCTGCTTCGCTGAAGTCCGGGGTGGCTTCCTCCACGATCGCCCCCAGTTCCTCGAAAACCCTGAGCTGCCGTTCCAGGTGCTCCAGGATTTCGGGTTCCACCGGCACGCCAATGCCAAAGTCCCGCGACCAGCCGATCCGCACACCGCGCATGTCCGTTTCCAGCGATGCGCGGAACACTTCCGGATCCAGCCCTGCCGGGTGGGGGACGCGCGGATCCGGACCGGCCGTGACGGACATGAACAAGGCAATGTCCTCCACGGTCCGTGCCATCGGCCCCGTCCGTCCCAGCCATGCGTAGGCGTTGACGTCGGACGGCATGGGGATCACCGCCGTCGACGGCCTGAAACCCACCACGTTGCAAAAAGACGCCGGGATGCGGAGCGAACCGCCCATGTCGCTGCCGTCGCCGATGCTCTGGATCCGGGAAGCAACGACGGCGGCAACCCCGCCACTGCTGCCGCCGGCGCTCAGTGTGGGCGCGTACGGATTGGTGGTGGTCCCGAAGAGGTCGTTGAAGGTGTGTGATCCTGCTCCGAATTCCGGGACGTTTGACTTGCCGGTACTCACCACGCCGGCCGCCTTGAGCCGGGCAATGATGAGGTCGTCGGCGTCGGGCACATAATCACGCAAGGCGAGGGAGCCTTGGGTGGTGCGCATCCCGGCAGTGTTGTTGGTGTCCTTGTGCGTCATGGGCAGGCCGTGCAGGGGCGGCAGTTCGGCCCCGGCGGCTGTCAGTTGGTCGGCGTGGTGCGCCAGCGCCTGCGCGCCTTCGGGGTCCAGGGTCACCACGGCGTTGATCACCGGATTGACCTCCTCGATCCGGCCAAGATGGGCGGCAAGGGCCTCGCGGGCCGAGATGTCCTTCGTGCGGATTGCGGCGGTGAGTTCGACGGCGGACAGCTCGCCAATGGTCTCGGGCATGGTGCTCCTTTGCTGGATGGTCGCTGCCTGAAAGTGTGCCGAGTCACACTGAGTCAGTGGAAGCCCCGCGTGCTGCAAGGGTCCCGTTTGACCGTATCAGCCAACTAGATGGCTGATTCCGTCAGCTATTGTGTGTGATCCGGCTCATAGCGGAAGGTGTTCCTAACCCGCTGGCCGATCTGGTCGGTGGGCCTGGATTTGCCCCCTCAGCAGGAAACAGCCGCTACAACGTGGTTCGGATGTGAATGCGCGGGGCCCGCAACCGGAGGTTTCCATGCACCAACCCCTGGCACTTCAACCGCTCGCATCCAACAGTTCAACGGACATCCTTGCCATCGCCAACAACCCTGTCCTGTGGATCTGCGTGGCCGGTGTCTTCGGCGTCATCATCATCCAGTCCGTCATCTTCATGAAGGCGGCACGTCGTGCCGCTCCGTCGGTGGAGATGAGCGCGCAGGACATCAAAACGTCCTTCCGCTCCGGGGCAGTCTCCGCGATCGGACCTTCCTTGGCCGTCTCCCTCGTGGCGATTGCGCTGCTTGGCCTGTTCGGAGCCCCGGCAGTCTTGTCCCGGATCGGCCTGATCGGTTCAGCTGCCTACGACGTTTCCGCTGCCGGCATTGCCGCCGGTTCCATGGGAGCCAAGCTCGGCGATGCGAGCTACACGCAAAGCGTCTTCGCCGTGGCCTTCTTCGCCATGAGTATCGGTGGGGCCATGTGGATGCTGGCCACGCTCATCCTGACGCCCATCCTGCGCAAGGGCGACGCCAAGATCCGTTCCGTGAACCCCGCCGCGATGGCTATTGTCCCCGCCGCTGCGCTCATCGGTGCCTTCTCCTGCCTCGGCCTCACGGAACTTCCCAAGTCCAGCATCCACGTCCTGTCCTTCCTGGTCTCCGCCGCGGTCATGGGCCTCTGCTTGCTGCTCGCCAAGAAGCTCGGCAAGAGCTGGCTGCGCGAATGGGGCCTTGGCTTCTCCATCGTCATCGGCCTGGGCGCGGCTTTCCTCGCCGCCGGCGCCTGACCCCGCAAAGCACTGAGCACCTTTGAGTGAAGGGAACACCCTCATGACTTCCACAACTTCTGCCGCCATCACCCCCACCACCGGCACGGCCATGGCCGAGTTCAACCGCACCACGTCCCGCTGGGGCCAGATCACCATGATTGCCGGACTGTTGATCTCCGTGGCCGGTCCGCTGTACCTCGTGTTCGCGAGCGGACTGGACATCGGACCCGCCCAATTGTGGATTGCCTTCGCCGCAGTGGCCGCAACGTTCGGGATCATCTGGATCGTCGAACCGCTGACCTACTTCCCGATCCTGGGCCCGGCCGCCATGTACCAGGCCTTCATGATCGGCAACATTTCCAACAAACTCCTCCCGGCCGCGCTCATCGCGCAGACCAACATCGGGGCAAAGCCGGGAAGCAAGCGTGCTGAACTTGCCGCCGTCGTCGCTATCTGTGGTGCCGCCGTGGTGCACCTGGTCTCCCTCGCGATCTTCGTGGGACTGCTGGGCAGCTGGCTGATCAGCGTCATTCCGCCGTCGGTGCTGACGGTCACGCGGCTGTACGTCCTGCCGACCGTCCTGGGCGCCGTGCTGGTCCAGGCCATCGTCTCCATGAAGCAGCCCCGCACCACCGTCTTCGCGCTCCTGGTCTCTGCCGTCGTCGTATTCGTGGTCCTGCCGCTGGTGCCGTCCCTCGCCATGGTGTCCACCGCCATCGCCGTCCTCGGCACCATCCTCCTGGCGTGGTTCTTCCGCGGAAAGCAGGTGGCAGCCGCCAAGCCCATCCACATCGAGTAACCCCGAGCCGCACGGCAAGCCCATAGAACGCACCAGAAGGAAGATCACCATGACGCAAACCGCCACCGCCCTGGAACTCGACAGCGAACAGACCACCAAGCTCCACGCCCTGTACCGCCGCCTCCACGCCCATCCCGAGCTCTCCATGCAGGAGCACGCCACCGCGCAACTCATCGAGGAACAACTCGACCGTTTGGGCGTGGGGCATTTCCGCTGTGGAGGCACGGGAGTGGTGGGTGTCCTGCGGAACGGGGAAGGACCGGTGGTCGCATTCCGTGCCGATACCGACGGCCTGCCCATCGAGGAAGCCACCGGACTGGAGTACGCCAGCACGGACAAAGGCATGCTGGACGGCGCAGAGGTTCCCGTGATGCACGGTTGCGGCCATGACACCCATGTGGCGAGCCTGCTGGGAGCCACCGAAATCCTCGTCGGAAACCGGGATGCGTGGTCCGGGACCCTGGTACTGATTTTCCAGCCCGGTGAAGAGACCGCGGCAGGCGCCTTGGCCATGCTCGACGACGGGCTGTGGGACAAAGCTCCGCGCCCGGACGTGGTGTTCGGGCAGCACGTCATGCCCCGCCCGGTGGGTACGGTGTCCATCTCCAGCGGCCCGGTCGCGGCCATGGCGGATTCGCTCAGGGTTACTGTCCACGGCCAGCAATCCCACGGTTCGCAGCCGCAGGACTCGATCGATCCCATCGTCATGGCAGCGCATATGGTCACGCGGCTGCAGACCATCGTGTCCCGCGAGCTGGACCCGCGGAAGTCCGCCGTCGTAACCGTCGGGACATTCCACGCTGGACTCAAGGAAAACATCATCCCGGCCTCGGCGGAATTCACGCTCAACATCCGTACCTTCGACGAGGACGTCCGTGGCCAGGTCCTCGCCGCTGTCCGCCGCATCATCGAGGCCGAAGCCGCCGCGTCTGGCGCTCCCACGCCGCAGATCGAGGAGCTGTACCGCTTCCCGCAGTGCTACAACGACCCCGACGCCGTTCCCTCCGTCCTTGAGGCACTGCGCGGTGCGCTCGGGGCTGGGTCCGTCGAGGTCACCCCGCCGATGATGGGGAGCGAGGACTTCGGCCACCTGGGGACCGCGATCGGTGTGCCGTCCGTGTTCTGGATGTTCGGCGGCACCCCGGCGTCCGCCTTTGAAGGCCCCGTGCCGGTACCCGTGAACCATTCGCCCTTCTTCGCCCCCGAGCTGGAAGGCTCCCTGGCCGGCGGAGTCTCGGCCGCCGTCGCCGTCCTGCTGTCCCGCCTGGGCAACTGAGCTTGCTTCGGCAACTGACCTTCGAGGAAACATCGCATGACTTCAGTACTCACCGAAACAACACCTGTCCTCCGGGACACCGGCGGTCCACTCTCCGGCCGCCTTGTGGTGGACCTCAGCCGCGCACTCGCGGGCCCGCACGCCGCCATGATGATGGGCGACCTCGGTGCCAGGGTCATCAAGATCGAGAACCCAGGCGCCGGGGACGACACCCGTGGTTGGGGTCCGCCCTTCGTTGGACCCGAGGACGATCCGCAGGCCACCTACTTCCTGTCCTGCAACCGCAACAAGGAATCCCTCGCGCTGGACCTCAAGAGCGATGACGGCAGGGAGGTCCTCCGGCAGCTGCTGGAACGCGCCGACGTGGTGGTGGAAAACTTCCGTCCCGGAGTCCTGGAACGGCTCGGCTTCAGCACGGATGCCATGCACGCGATCAATCCCCGTTTGGTGATCCTCTCCATCACAGGCTTCGGCCACGATGGCCCCGAGTCCCACCGCAGTGGCTACGACCAAATACTCCAAGGCGAAGCCGGGCTCATGTCGCTCACCGGCTCCGGCCCAGACGATTCCCAACGCGTCGGGGTACCCATTGCCGATCTCCTCTCCGGCATGTATGGAGCCTACGGAGTGGTCGCGGCCCTGCTGGAACGCGAACGTACCGGGCAGGGACAAGTGGTGCGGACTTCCTTGCTGGCGTCCCTCGTCGGGGTGCACGCGTTCCAGGGGACCAAGGTCACCGTGGCGGGGGAGTCGCCCGAAGCGCAGGGCAACCATCACCCTTCGATCGCGCCGTACGGCCTCTTCCGCTGCCGCAACGGGAGCGTGCAGATCAGTGTCGGCAGCGAGAAGCTCTGGGGAGCTTTTACGTCCACCTTTGGTCTTGATCCGTCGGCTGAGGGCCTCGCCAGGAATGCGGACCGGGTGCGGAACCGCTCCAAGGTCATCGGCGTCGTGGAAGCGGCCTTTGCGGGGTACGACGCCGAGCCGCTCCTCGCGAAGCTCGCCGACGCCGGCATTCCCGCGGGCAAGGTCCGGTCCCTGAAGGAAGTGTATGAGTGGCCCCAGGTGGCATCCCAGGGGTTGCTGGTGGACGTGGAACACCCGCTCCTGGGCTCGGTCACTTTGCCCGGCCCGCCGCTGCGCTTCTTCGACAACGCCTCCGGAGCCGAATCCACCCGCCGTGCCCACACGGCACCGCCGCTGCTCAACGAGCACGACACAAGCATTCGCGAGTGGCTGTCCACAGGGGAGGAGGACTAGGTGGCGGCCACGGCCACCCGGCTCGGTGCGCGGGAACTGCTTGAGGAAACGCTCGACGCCGGAACTTTCGTTTCGTGGGACGCCCCGGCTCGTGGGGTGGTTGGCTCTGACTCTGCGTACGCCGCAGACCTGGTTGCCGCACGCGACAAGTCCGGCAGTGACGAATCGGTGCTCACCGGCGAGGGCCGGATACGGAACCACCGCGTCGCCGTCGTCGTCTCCGACTTCGCTTTCCTGGCCGGCTCCATCGGGCGGGATGCGGCACAAAGGCTCGTTGCCGCCGTCGAACGCGCAACCCAGCTCGACCTGCCGCTCGTGGCGATGCCCGCCTCCGGTGGCACCCGTATGCAGGAAGGAACCAGCGCCTTCCTTGCCATGGTGGAAATCGTGGCTGCAGTCCAGGCCCATCGGGACGCCGGGCTTCCTTACTTGGTCTATCTGAGGCACCCGACCACCGGGGGAGTCATGGCATCGTGGGGTTCCTTGGGGCACGTCACCGCTGCCGAGCCGGGTGCCCTGCTGGGGTTCCTGGGGCCCAGGGTCTATTCAGCGCTGCACGGCGAGGACTTCCCCAACGGGGTCCAGACCGCCGAGAACCTGTTCGACCACGGGCTCGTGGACGCAGTGGTTCCGCCCGAGGGGCTCCACGACTACTTCGGGCGGGTGCTGGACCTGTTGCTGGCGCCCGGCGGCGAGGGAGCGGTTGCTGGGACGTCCGCTGCCGGCGTTGGCGCGGCCGGGGCGAACGATCCCGCCGCGCAGGTTCCCACCGCGCCGCTTCACCCCGCGGCGCTGCCGGCAGCGTGGGACTCCGTACAACGTTCGAGGAACCCACTACGCCCTTCCACCGCACGGTTATTGCAGCAAGCAGCGGGAAGCGTGGTGCTCCTGAGGGGCGCCGGAGACGGTGCCAAGGAGAACGGGATCCTGGTGGCCCTCGCAAGCTTCGGGGCCAAACCGTGCGTTGTGGTGGGGCACGATTCCGGGAGGTCCATGGGACCGGCTTCGTTGCGGGACGCCCGGCGGGGGATGCGGCTGGCGTCGGAACTCGGGCTTCCCCTGGTCACTGTCATCGACACTCCTGGTGCGGCGTTGTCCAAGGAAGCAGAGGAAGGCGGGCTCGCCGCCGAGATTGCACGGTCCCTATACGACCTCCTCGGACTGTCCACCCCCACCTTGTCCGTGCTCCTCGGGCAAGGGACCGGCGGGGGAGCCTTGGCCCTCCTGCCCGCAGACCGGACCATCGCCGCGCAACACGCGTGGCTCGCCCCCTTGCCACCCGAGGGTGCGTCGGCCATCGTCCACCGGACCACGTCGCAGGCCCCGGCGCTCGCAGAAAGCCAGGGCATCACGGCGGCTGCGCTCGCGGGCAGGGGAGTGGTGGACGTGGTAGTGGAAGAATGCCCCGATGCCGCTGCCGAGCCGGTGGAGTTCTGCCGACGCCTCGGTGACGTGATCGCCGTCGAACTCCAAGCGCTGGCAGGTCCGCGATCCCCGCGGCTGCAGGCCCGCCGTGCAAGGTATCTTGCCCTGGTCTCGTAGCCCCCACATAGCGGGAGTTGAGTCCCGCCGTCGGGCGTTTTCCGCTAGTGGCTGCCCGGGGTCTCGCCGTCTTCGAAGATCCTCGAGGCAGGGCCCACGATCAGTGCATCGGGTGTGCCCACCAGTTCCATGTCCTTGCCGGTGTAATCGAAGCGGTTGAGGACGTGACGCATTGCTTCGAGGCGTGCGCGCTTCTTGTCATTGCTCTTCACCACCGTCCACGGCGCCCAGTCCGTGTCCGTTTCGAGGAACATGGCTTCTTTCGCGGCAGTGTACGAACCCCACTTGTCCAGCGACGCCAAGTCCATGGGGGAGAGCTTCCACTGCCGGACTGGATCTACCTGCCGGATGGTGAACCGTGTCAGTTGCTCGGTGCGGGAGACAGAGAACCAGAACTTGACCACGTCAATGCCGTCGTCCACCAACAGCTTCTCGAAAATGGGTGCTTGGTGGAGGAAGTTCTCGTATTGCTCCTCGGTACAGAAGGACATCACGCGCTCCACGCCGGCCCGGTTGTACCAAGACCGGTCGAACATGACCATCTCGCCGGCCGCAGGCAGGTGCGAGACATAGCGCTGGAAGTACCACTGGGACTGTTCGCGCTCACTGGGCTTCTCCAAGGCGACTATCCGGGCACCACGGGGATTCAGGTGCTCGGTGAAACGCTTGATGGTGCCGCCCTTGCCTGCGGCGTCCCGGCCCTCGAAAACCATCACAACCCGGCGACCCGTGGACTTGACCCACTTCTGCAGCTTGAGGAGTTCGATCTGGAGCAGCCGCTTCTCCGACTCGTACGTTTCACGGTCCAGGCGGGCCGCATAGGGGTAGCCCTCGCGCCAGGTATCCACCAGCACGCCGTCGGGGCCGAGTAACACGGGATCATCGTCGTCATCGTCCAGGACCGAGAAGCCATGGAGGTTGGAGCCAAGAACAGTCATGGCCAGAACGTAGCGCCGGGAAGTTAACGCACCGTGAATACAGGAAGTCACCGCGGCCGAACGCCCCCAAAGCGTCCGGCCACGGTGACCCATGCGTCGTTAGGCGCTTGTCACGTCCTGTACCTCGCCCACGAGTTCTTCGATGATGTCCTCGAGGAACAGCATGCCGGTGGTGGCACCTTCGGCATTGAAGACGCGGGCAACGTGGGCTCCGCTCCTGCGCATGGACGCCAGGGCATCTTCGAGTTCGCTGCCGACATAAACGGAAGCCAGCCGACGGATGCGTTTTTCCGGTACCGGACTGCTGAACTTCTCCGGCGTGGTCAGGTCCATGACGTCCTTGAGGTGGAGGTAGCCGGAAGGCTGCCTGTCCGTGTCCGTCAGGATGTACCGGGAGTAGCCGTGCTCAGCAACCGTCCGCTGGATGTCCGCCGGCGATGACGTGGCCGGCAGAAGCACCATCTCGGCGATCGGAACCTCCACGTCGGCCACGGTCTTGGCCGTGAACTCGAAGGCGGCAGTCAGTGTTCCACTGGTGTCGTTGAGCGTTCCTACCCGCGTGGATTGCTCCACGATGGTTGCCACTTCGTCCAAGGTGTAGGCGCTGGTCGCCTCGTCCTTGGGTTCCACGCGGAACAGCCGAAGGATGGAGTTTGCGATCCCGTTCAGCGTCCAGATTACAGGCTTGAACACCTTGGCCACCAAGACCAGGGGAGGCGCCAGGATCAGGGCAGCACGGGTCGGCACGGAAAACGAAATGTTCTTGGGGACCATTTCGCCCACCACAACGTGCAGGAAGGTCACCAGCAGGAGCGCGACGGCAAAGGCAATGATGCTGATTGCCTCGGCCGGCAAGGACGTGAGCCCCAAGGGAATTTCCAGAAGGTGGTGGATGGCCGGTTCGGACACATTGAGGATCACCAGCGAACATACCGTGATGCCCAACTGGCTCGTCGCCAGCATCAGGGTGGCGTGTTCCATGGCCCACAGTGTGGTCTTGGCGGCCTTGCTGCCGGCCTCGGCCTTGGGCTCGATCTGGGAACGCCGGGCGGAGATCACGGCAAACTCGGCGCCAACGAAGAACCCGTTCACCACCAGCAGGATCACCAGCCAGATGATTCCGGGAAGATACTCACTCATGGCCAAGCTCCTCGGAAATCTTGTCGATGATCTGGTCGTGGGTGCTGGTTGTGTCCGCATCGGGATCCGGTGTGAAGCGGATACGTCCCAGCTGCGGGCCGGCTACCCGTTCCACACGCAGCACGCCATCGGCGATGGCCACCTCGTCACCGAGCTCCGGAACGCGGTCCAGCTGGTCGGACATGAAGCCGGCCACAGTGTCGTACTCCTCGCCTTCGGGCACCACAATGCCGGTCCGGTCCAGCAACTCGTCCGGCCGCAGGGATGCGTCGAAGGTCACCGAACGGCCGCTGCGGACCACCCCGGCCCTGGCACGGTCGTGTTCGTCCTCGAGTTCGCCCACGATTTCCTCCACGAGGTCCTCAAGGGTGACAATCCCCGCCGTTCCGCCGTGTTCGTCGGAGACAATGGCCACTTGCAGGCCTTGCTTGCGCAGGAGGACCAGGAGTGCATCCACGTCCTTGGACTCCGGGACGTACAGCGGCTCGGTCATGAGGGAAGTAGCGGTAACGGATTCACGTTCTTCCAGCGGCACCGCGAAGGCCTGCTTGACGTGGAGGACTCCCTGAACGTCGTCACGGTCGCGTCCGATCACCGGGAACCGCGAGAACCCGGTGGCCGAGGCCAGCTCCACGATCTCCGCGGCCGTGTGATCGGAATCCACGGCTACCATGCGGATACGGGGCGTCATCACGTCTCCGGCCGTATGCTCCGAAAAGCGCAGGGTCCGGTTCAGCAACTCGGCATGGTCGCGGTCCAGGACGCCTTCCAACGCTGAGCGCCGCACCAAGGAGGTCAGCTCCTCCGCGGATCGGGCACCCGAAAGTTCCTCCTTGGGCTCAATGCCGAAGGAACGGATGATGCGGTTGGCTGTGTTGTTGAAGAGCAGGATTGCCGGTTTGAACACCGTGGTGAAGAGGGCCTGGAACGGGACTACTACCTTGGCCGTGGCCAGCGGCAAGGCCAAGGCGAAGTTCTTGGGAACCAGTTCTCCGATCACCATGGAGAAGATGGTGGCCAGGAAGATACCTGCCACCGCACCGACGCCGGGAATGAAGGCCTCGGGCAGCCCGGCCGATTGCAGCGGGCCGCGGAGCATGCTGCTGATGGCCGGTTCAAAGGTATAGCCGGTGAGCAGGGTGGTGAGGGTGATGCCGAGCTGTGCACCGGAGAGGTGCGTCGACGTGATTTTCAGGGCGTTGATGGTCGGCCCCAGCCGCTTTTCGCCGCGGGCTTGGCGGGCTTCGAGTTCAGTGCGGTCCAGATTGACCAGCGCAAACTCTGAAGCGACGAAGAATCCTGTGCCGACAGTGAGGACAAGGCCTATGCCGAGCATGATCCATTCATACATTCGGGCGCCCCTCTCCCGTGTGGACCGGCAATCCGGTCAGGGGGCAGAGGGGCCTGGGCATATGTGAAGGAGGGTCATCCATAGTGGGCCAAGTCTACGGGGTGGCCGGCCAAGTCCGGATATTTGTGCGCCGCAGGCTGAAACGGGAACCCACCGGGGGCTTCGGACGTTGACGAGCGGATGCCCCTAACGCGGAAACAGAGAACCCCCGGAAATCCGAAGATTTCCAGGGGTTCCCAACCGAGCTTCCTATCAGAATCGAACTGATGACCTTTTCATTACGAGTGAAACGCTCTACCGACTGAGCTAAGGAAGCACCGCGACTTTCTACCGGTTTCCCGGCCGATCACGCAAGACATAACTGTAATAGAGGCACGGCGCCCGGGTCAAAACGACGGCGGCGGCGGCCGTTGCGGGGATGTTCACCCGGGCGTCGGGCCGGGTTCAAGCCGCCTTTCCCCTGCCGCCGGAAGCTGGGGAATCAACTGTTGCCGGGGCCGTCCGGCACGCAATACTCGCCGAGGGAGCCGCGCAATGACTGGGGACGCATTGACCAGGGATACCAACCACACGCCCAACAGGTTGCGGCTCGCGGTGGTGGACATGGTGGGGACCACCATCACGGACGACGGCCGGACCGAGCGGGCCATGTCCCGGGCGTTGGCCGAACACGGCGTGGAGCCCGGCAGCACCCGCTTTGAGAGCATGCTCGGCTATGCGCGGGACACCATGGGCTTCTCCAAGCGAACGGTCTTCAGCCACCTTTTCGAGGACACGGTGGTTGCCGAAAGTGCCAACAAGACGTTCGAGCTGGTGTACGACGAATTGATCGACGACGGCGGCGTCCGTGCCATTCCGGGGGCGGAGGACGCCATCCATTGGATGCGCGAATCAGGAATGCACGTATGCCTCGCCACGGGCTTTGGCCGGCACACCCAGAACATGGTCCTGGAATCCCTGGGCTGGATGGGCTTGGCCGACCTCAGTCTGTGCCCGGCCGACGCCGGACGTGGCCGTCCCTACCCGGACATGATCCTGACCGCTGTGCTCGCCCTGGACCTGGACGACGTCCGGGAAGTGGCGGTGGTTGGAGACACGAGCTCGGACATGTTGTCCGGGGTCCGCTCCGGTGCCTCACTCATGGCTGGCGTGCTGACCGGTTCACACTCGGAAGCGACCCTCCGGGCAGCCGGCGCCACCGAAGTGGTTGACTCCATCAAGCAGTTGCCCCTGCTGCTGGAGAAGCACGAGGCCCGGCACTTCTAGGGCCGGGCCAAAGCTAGCACTTCAGCCCGTCCTGCGGCTGCTTCCCGTCGATGAAGTAATCGTCAACTGCGTTGCTGACGCACGAGTTGGAGCGGCCGTAGGCGGTGTGCCCTTCGCCTTCCCACGTAATAAGGGAGGCGTTCCCGAGCTGCTTCCGCAGGGACTGCGCCCATGCCAGCGGGGTGGCGGGATCCCCGGTGGTACCGATGACGACGATCGGCGCCGAGCCCGTGTAATCCACCGCTGCGGGAGTTCGCGTGGCCTTGTACGGCCAGTCCTTGCAGCTCACGCCGCCGTAGGCAAAGAATTCACCGAACGTGGGGGACTCCTGCTTCAGGCGGGCTTCCTCGGCCCGCATCCCGGCGGTGTCGGTGACCATGGGATAGTCCAGGCAATTGATGGCCGTGAAGGCGAAGTTCGAGTTGGAGCTGTAGGTGCCGTTCTGCTCCCGGTCAGCGCCGAGATCGGCAATCCGCAGCATCTGGGAAACGTCGCCGGAGAAGGCGCTGGCCAGGGCCTGGGTCAGGGCAGGCCAGCTTTGGTCATCGTAGAGCGGCAGGATGAGCCCGTTGACGAATTCGTTGCCCGTCACGAGTCGCCCGTCCTTGGCTGTTTGGGGATTGTCGTCCACAGCCTGGATGAGGTCGCGGATCTCCTGGACACCGTTGTCCACGTTTCCGCTGAGCGGGCAGTCCTTTTGGTTCAGGCAGTCGGAAACATAGGAACGGATGGCCTTCTCGAAGGCTACGGCTTGCCCTGAGGTGAGGTCTTCGTTGCTGAGCGACGGATCCACGGCCCCGTCCAGCACCAGGCGTCCGACGTTGTCCGGGAAGAGGGCTGCGTACGTGGAGCCGAGGAACGTTCCATAGGAGTAGCCGAGGTAGTTGAGCTTGGCATCGTTGACCACGGCGCGGAGGACATCGAGGTCCTTGGCGGCGCTGACGGTGTCGATGTGTTCCAGCACAGGGCCGGTCTGCTGCACGCACTGTTGGATCACGGACTTGTTGAAGGCCAGGGCAGCTGCGAGTCCCTCGTCCGTGTTCTCCCTGAAGACCTTTTCCCGTGCGGCATCCCGCTCAGCGTCCGAGGACATGCAGGTGACGGGAGCCGAGCGCTTGACGCCGCGGGGGTCGAAGCCCACCATGTCGTAGTTTGACCGCAGTTTCTGCGTGAAGTGCGTCTTTCCGCCGTCCCGGACGAAGTCAACGCCGGAACCGCCGGGTCCGCCGGGATTGACCAGGATGGTGCCCTTCTTGTTTCCGCTGCTGGAGAGCTTGATCGCCGAGAGTTCGATGTCCCCGCCGGAAGGGTTCCCATAGTCGAGCGGGACCTTGACGGTGGCGCACTGGAAGCCGCTCTCACAACCCTTCCACTCCACTTCCTGCGAGTAGTACTTTTCCAGTCCCTTCGGAGCCGACGCGGCGATGGAAGGATCAACCGTGCTCGTGGATGGCTTGGCGGTGGGAGTGGGCATAAACGGAAGCGAGCACGCACTGAGGACCAGCAATGAAACGAGCGTGAGGCAGAGCGCTGCGAGCCCCCGGCGGCGGCGTGCGGACTTCATGGATTCTCCTATTGCTGGATCAGGCTCGTCGCCATGGACTCCACTGCCAAGAGCGGTGCCACGTTGGTGGTGGTGATGCGGACCCGTGCTTTGTTGATGGCGTCCATCCGGGCAAGGGTGGTCTCCGGCGCGGACTGGCGCGCGTATTCTTCTAGATCGCCCCTGAGTTCAACGTTGACCAACTCCACTGCGTTCCCGAGCTGGATGATCAAGACGTCCCTGTAAAAGGACAGCAGGTCGGTCAGCGTCCTGTCCAACGAGTCGGTAACGGACCGCTTGGCACGGCGCTTCTGGTCGTCCTCGAGTTGCTTGACCTGGCTGCGCATGGACGGCGGGAGGGTTCCGGATTCAGGGGCTCCAAGGCTGGCCAACAGGGCAACCTTCTCCGCAGCATCCCGTTCGTCATTGGAACTGTTGGCCTCGTCCGTGGCGATCTTGACCAGTTTCTCGGCCATCATCACCGCCGCTGTGACGCCGCGCAGGCCCAGCGGGATCCGGACAGTTTCCAGCCGGCGTTCCCTGGCGTCGGCGTCGCGAGCCAAACGGCGTGCGATTCCAATGTGGCTCTGTGCTGCCCGGGCGGCCCGTTCAGCCAACTGCGGGTCGATGCCATCGCGGCGAACAAGAAGGTCTGCGACGTCGGAAGCCGGCGGCAGGCGCAGGGTGACCGGACGGCATCGGGACCGGATGGTGACCAATACGTCCGCGGGGGAGGGCGCGCACAGCATCCAGATGGTCCGCGGCGTGGGTTCCTCGATGGCCTTGAGCAGGACGTTGGTGGTCCGTTCGGCCATGCGGTCCGCGTCCTCCACCACGATGATCCGCCACCGGCCCGTGGACGGCCTGTCTCCCGCTTTGGAGACGAGTTCCCGGGCTTCGTCAATGGTGATGGTGACTTTCTCGGTGCGCACGAACGTCACGTCGGAATGGGTCTCGCCAAGGATCGTGTGGCAGGCGGGGCATTCGCCGCAGCCGCGAAGGGCCACGTCGTCCTGCTCGCAGTTCAACGCAGCGGCGAAGGCTTTGGCCGCGTTGGAACGACCGGAGCCGGGTGGACCGGTGAAGAGCCAGGCATGGGTGAGTCCCGCTTCGCCTTGCGCTGCCTGTTTCAACTGCGCAACAACCGGAGCCTGCCCCTGGAGGTCGTCCCAAACGCTCACTGGGGAACCCGCCCACCAAGCAACGCCTCGACACGTTCCAGGATCCGGGAAGCCAACGTCTCAATATCCAAGGATGCGGGCAACACGAGATAACTGGACGGCGACGCGGTGGCCAGGTCCAGGAACGCGTGGCGGATGGCCGAATGGAAATCGTCGGGCTCGGACTCCAGCCGGTCTTCTGCGGCCTCGCCGGCAGTGCGCCGCTGGCGCCCGTCTGAAGGATCGACGTCGAGCAGTACCGTCAGGTCCGGCTGCAGGCTCTCGGTGGCCCACTCGTTAAGGGAGCGGACCTGCTCGGCGCCGAGGCCCCGGCCAGCGCCCTGGTAGGCAACAGAGGAGTCGATGTAGCGGTCCGTAATGACCACCGTGCCCGCTGCCAGGGCGGGGCGGATCACTTGGCTGGCGTGGGCAGCGCGGGCAGCGGCGAACATCAGTGCCTCAGTGCGGGCGTCGATGGTCCCGTGGCCGTGCTCAAGGACTAGGGAGCGCAGTTTTTCGCCGATGGGGGTTCCGCCGGGTTCGCGGGTTCGCAGGACGGTCAGCCCCCGGGATTCAAGGGCGTCGAAGAGCCGTGCGGCCTGGGTGGACTTGCCCGCTCCGTCCCCGCCTTCGAAGGCAATGAACAGGCCAGGACTCTGAATACTCACCTGCCTAGCCTACCGAGCGGGTGCAAACGTAACGGCTTTCATCCACACCCGTGCCCCCGACTACCCTGAAACCATGAGCCTTTCCGAAGAGCACGCGGCAGCTTTGTCCCCGGAAACCCTTGTGGTGGCTGCAGGCCGTCCCGAACGCAAGCACGATGAGCCGGTCAATCCGCCCATTGTCTTGTCCTCCACATACTTCGGAACGGGTCCGTTGAGCGACGGGGACCGCGGCTACGGGCGCTACGCCAACCCCACCTGGGACCCCTTCGAGGAGGCCTTGGCCAAGCTCGAAGGCGCCGGGCTTCCGGGGCTGCTCTACGGTTCCGGACTGGCCGCCGTGAGTTCCGTGCTTTCCCTGGTGCCCGCCGGAGGCGTGGTGGTGATGCCATCGCACAGCTACTCGGGCTCGCTGGTGATGGCTTCCGAGCTCGCGGACAAGGGCTTCATTGAATTGCGCACCGTGGACATCTCGGACACGGAGGCGGTCAAAGCCCTCATCAGCCCCGAGGGAGGCCGGAAGGCAGACCTGCTGTGGCTCGAAAGCCCCACCAACCCCATGCTGGGTATCGCTGATGTCCGTGCCCTGGCGGAAGCCGCGCACGCTGCCGGCGCGCTTGTCGTCACGGACAATACGTTCTCAACGCCTCTGGTGCAGCAGCCGCTGGCCCTGGGTTCCGACGTCGTTCTCCACTCGGTGACCAAGTACCTGGCCGGCCACTCGGACGTGGTCCTCGGCGCTTTGGTGACCTCCAATCCGGAGCTGCGGGCCGCGCTGCTCCATCACCGGATCATCCACGGCGGCATCGCGGGCCCGTTCGAAGCGTGGTTGGCCCTCCGTGGACTGCGGACGCTGGCCCTGCGCATCGAGCGTTCGCAAGCGTCCGCCGCTGTCCTCGCGGAGCGTCTCAGCACCCACCCGAGGGTGGAAGCTATCCGGTATCCGGGCCTCGCCACGGATCCCGGCCACCAGCGGGCCACGGAGCAGATGAAGGGCTTTGGTTCCATCCTCTGCATCCAGATTGCCGGCGACGACTCCCGCAGCGGCGCCGAAGCCGCCGACCAGCTGGTGCGCGCGCTGCAGCTCTGGCTCCCCGCTACGTCCTTGGGCGGCGTCGAGTCACTGATTGAACGCCGACGCCGGCACACGGCCGAGCCGCTCAGCGTCCCGGAGAACCTGGTCCGGTTGAGCGTGGGCATTGAGAACGTCGAGGACCTTTGGTCAGACCTCGAGCAAGCGCTGAAGTCGCTGGACAGCTAGGCTAAAGGGCGTGGACGGAAAATTCTTGATCGGCCTTGTCTCCAGCGCGGTCTACTGGATCCTGGGCTTGGTGGCCCTGGCCCTGGAAATCTGGGCGTTCGTCGATTGCTTGCGCCACCGGCCGGCGCTGTTCGTGGCAGCCTCCAAGCGGACCAAGACGTTCTGGCTTGCGCTCACGGGCGTGGCCCTGTTAATTGGTGTCCTGACCGTGATTAGCGGCGGCAACGCTCTAGGCTTGTTCGGCATCGCTGCCGTCACGGCAGCGTGTGTGTACCTCGCCGATGTCCGCCCCGCAGTCCGCGAGGCCGGCAGTGGCGGCAACCGCAACGTGGGCCCGTACGGCCCCTGGTAAACAGCGCCGCACCAAACTAGAGCGGCGCCACGGCCTCCCACGCCACGGTCACTTCACCCAAGCGCCACCGCGACGGTCCATCCTGAAGCGGCCATCCGGCGTCGAGCAGTGAGCGGCACATGGCGGTCCACCGCTGCCGGTTGCCAAACGAGGCCAACGGCGCCGCCTCCAACCAGGCGCGGTCCATGGCCTGCAGGAACGTGTGTACCCGCTCTCCAGGGACGTTGCGGTGGATCAGGGCCTTGGGCAGCCGCTCGGCCACCTCGGACGGCAGCTCAAAACTGCCGAAGCGCACGGACAGGCTCAGGCTCAGCGGACGTTCCTGACCCAGCGCCACCCAGGTCACCCGGCGGCCGATTTCGTCGCAGGTGCCATCGATGAACAGGCCGCCCGGAGCAAGCCGGGACTGGACCAGTCCCCAGATTGCCGGCACGTCCGCTTCCTCGTATTGGCGCAGCACGTTGAAGGCGCGCACCAGGACGGGTTTGCCGGGCACGGGAATCTCGAAGCCACCCACGTGGAAACTCAGCCCAGGCCGCTCCAACGGCTTGGCGTTCCGCACGCGTTCGGGCTCTATTTCGATCCCGCAGACCCTTACATCGGGACGGACGGCTTGCAGCCGTTCAAAGAGCTCGACGGCGGTGGCCGGCGAGGCGCCGTAGCCCAGGTCCACCACCAAAGGCTCGACGGCGGCGCGCAGGCGCCACGCCTGTGGCCCGGCAAGCCACCTGTCCAAGCGGCGCATGCGGTTGGGATTCGTGGTGCCGCGGGTGATATTGCCAACCGGCTTTCCGCCCCTGTTGCGGGGAGAGCCCACCCGTTCAGCCTTTTGCACCACGGCCCCCACTTTATCGCCTGCCCTGCTCCGCACCCTTGCCGCGCTTCGCTGCCCTGACGTGCCGCACCCTTTGCCGCGCTTCGCTGCCCTGACGTGCCGCACCCTTTGCCGCCACACGCACCCCGGACCACTGGTGCGCGTGGTGCGAACGGGTGCGGCAGATGCTCGGGTGGGTGCGCTGGGCGCGAACGGGTGCGGCAGATGCGACCGAGGGCGCCCGTTGCTGTTCGTAACGCCCGGCAGGGGAGAGGGGCGCTCGGCTAGGATGAAAACCATGACTTACAAGCTCATTCTGCTGCGCCACGGCCACAGCGACTGGAACGCCAAGAACCTGTTCACCGGTTGGGTGGACGTTGACCTGAACGACCAAGGCCGCGGAGAAGCAGTACGCGGTGGAGAGCTCCTGGTTGAGAACAACATCCTCCCGGACGTCCTCTACACCTCGCTCCTGAAGCGTGCCATCAATACCGCCAACATGGCCCTGGACAAGGCCAACCGCGGCTGGATCCCGGTCAAGCGCGACTGGCGCCTCAACGAGCGCCACTACGGCGCCCTGCAGGGCAAGGACAAGGCCCAGACCCTTGCCGAGTTCGGCGAAGAGCAGTTCATGGAATGGCGCCGCAGCTACGACACCCCGCCGCCGCCCCTCTCGGACGACAGCGAATTCTCGCAGGCACACGACCCCCGCTACGCCGGGCTGGGCGACGCACTGCCGCGTACGGAGTGCCTCAAGGACGTCCTGGTCCGCCTGCTTCCTTACTGGGAATCTGACATCAAGGAAGACCTCAAGGCGGGCAAGACCGTCCTGGTCACCGCACACGGCAACTCCCTGCGTGCCTTGGTCAAGCACCTTGACGGCATCAGCGACGACGCCATTGCCTCCCTCAACATCCCCACTGGCATCCCGCTGGTGTACGAACTGGACGAGGACTTCAAGCCGGTCAACCCCGGCGGCACCTACCTGGACCCCGAAGCCGCAGCAGAGGCCATCCTCGCCGTAGCCAACCAGGGCAAGAAGTAGGGCTCCGCAGCGATTAAACGACGACGGCGGCCGGTCACCCCAGGTGACCGGCCGCCGTCGTCGTCCTGCCGTAAAGGCTAGAAGCCCTCGGGCTGCCATTCGCCCGTCACGAGGTAGGTGACCTTGCGGGCCACGGAAACACCGTGGTCGGCGAAGCGCTCGAAGTAGCGGCTGGCCAGGGCAACGTCCACCGTGGTGGAAGCGGATTCGTTCCAGTCCGGTGCGGCGATGGCCTTGAAGACGCTGAGGTGGAGGTCGTCCACGGCGAGGTTGATCTTGAGGATGTCCCGGGCGACTTCCAGGTCGCGGGTTTCGAGGAGCTCGATGACCTTGGCCACAATCTCGATGTCGTGCTGGGCCATGGCCTTGAAGGTCTGGGTCAGTGGGGACGGGATGACGGTGGCGGGGTAGCGGAGGCGGGCCAGCTGCGCTACGTGGCGGGCGAGATCGCCCATGCGCTCCAGGGAAGCGCTCATGCGCAGCGAACCGACGATCATGCGGAGGTCGCTGGCTACAGGACCCTGGAGTGCCAGGATGTCGATGGCGCGCTCGTCCAGGCTGTTCTGCAGGAAGTCGATGCGGGCATCGGCCGCGATGACGTCCTGGGCGAGATCGATGTCTGCCCCTTCAAAGGCAGTGGTGGCCTTGGTGATTGCTTCGTGAACGAGTTTGGAGATCTCGATGAGGTCGTCGCCCACCTGGGTGAGTTCCGCCTGAAAAACCTTGCGCACTAAGGCGTCCTTTCCTTGGAAATCCTGTGCCCGTGGTGGCGGCCGGATTTCAAAACCATGGTTAGTCCAACAAGTAACACTGACAGCCGGCCATGAACTGTTGCGCACCTTTAGGTGAACGTTAGTTGAACCGTCCGCGTTTGGCGCAGGATCCATGCTTTGCCGTGTTTTCACAGCATAAGCTGGACAGGTGGATCCGTTGCTTATAGGTGTCATTGCAGGCTTGGTTGGCCTGTCTTTGGGCGTCTTCGGCATGCTCGCATTCAGGATCAGTGAACGGCAGCGCAGGATTGTTGACCTGGATGTCACCGAACCGCTGCTTCCCGAGGGGGCGGCCGAGGTACTCTCCGTGGTTGGCCGTGCTTTCGTGGTGGTGGACGCGATCGACGGCGTGGTCCGCGCCAGTCCTGCGGCGTACGCGTACGGCTTGGTCCGCGGGCACACGGTGGTTCACAAACAACTCCTGGACATGACCGCCAAGGTCCGCCGTGATGGCGTGATCCTGGAGGACCAGTACGAACTGCCGCGCGGTCCTTTGGGCAAGGGAGCGATCGTGGTCCAGGTCCGGGCAGCGATGCTCGGCCAGGAATACATTGTGCTGCTTGCCGATGACCGCACGGAAATCACCCGTACCGAAGAGATCCGCAACGACTTCGTGGCCAACGTCTCCCACGAACTGAAGACGCCGGTGGGTGCCATCTCGCTCCTGGCCGAGGCCCTGGAAGCGTCGCCGGACGACGAGGACGCCGTTCGCCGCTTCGCCAAGCGCATGCACAAAGAATCGGGCCGCCTCGCGGCGCTGGTGCAGGACATCATCGAGCTGTCCCGCCTGCAGGGCGCCAACGTGGCACAGCAAGGCCACGCCGTGGACATCAATGCCGTGATCACCGAGGCCGTTGACCGCTCCCAGCTGCCCGCCGAGAGCAAGAACATCCAGATGGTGGTGGGTGGCCACTCTGAATCGTTGGTCTTCGGCGACCGCGACCTCCTGGTGACAGCGCTGCGCAACCTGATCGACAACGCCATCCGGTATTCCCCGGAGAACACCCGCGTGGGCGTCGGTGTCCGGACGAGGGAAGGCGTGGTTGCCATTTCCGTCACGGACCAAGGCGAAGGCCTCACCCCGGAGGACCAGGAACGCGTTTTCGAACGCTTCTACCGGGTGGACGCTGCGCGCTCCAGGCACACGGGCGGTACCGGCTTGGGCTTGAGCATCGTCAAGCACGTGGTGTCCAACCACGGCGGCGAAGTGACCGTTTGGTCCCAGCCGGGCCAGGGCTCCACGTTCACCATCCGCTTGCCGGAGATGGAAGGCCAGGACGACGACGCCGGCCTGCCGCCTGCCACTGCGGACACATCTCCCGGACTACCGGTGGCCGACCCCGCCGCCGACGAACCCCAAAGCGCGACCCAACAAGCTCGCGCACGTCAACAAGCGGGCGCCACGGGCGCCCAAGAGCAAGGAGCCAGCGCTTGAGCCGGATTTTGATTGTGGAGGACGAGGAGTCCTTCAGCGACCCCCTGTCCTACCTTCTGGGCAAGGAGGGTTTTGACGTTGAAGTAGTGGATAACGGCAGCGACGCCCTGGTGGAGTTCGACCGCAACGGTGCCGACTTGGTGCTGCTGGACCTCCAGCTCCCGGGCACGCCGGGCACCGAGGTGTGCCGCCAGTTGCGCCAGCGCTCCAGCGTCCCGGTGATCATGCTGACCGCCAAGGATTCGGAGATCGACAAGGTGGTGGGCCTGGAGCTCGGCGCGGACGACTACGTGACCAAGCCCTACTCTTCCCGCGAGCTCGTGGCACGCGTGCGGGCAGTGCTGCGCCGGCAGGGAGAGCCGGAAGAGCTGATCACGTCCACCGTCCAGGCCGGCCCGGTCCGCATGGACATTGAACGCCACGTGGTCAGCGTCAACGGCGAGCAGGTTTCGCTGCCGCTCAAGGAGTTCGAGCTCCTGGAAATGCTGCTGCGCAACTCGGGCCGCGTGCTGACCCGTGGGCAACTGATCGACCGCGTGTGGGGTTCGGACTACGTGGGTGACACCAAGACCCTGGATGTGCACGTCAAGCGCCTGCGCAGCAAGATCGAGCCGGACCCGTCCGCGCCACGGTACCTGGTTACGGTCCGCGGCCTGGGCTACAAGTTCGAGCCGTAACAGCTCCCGATAGCACAAAGGAAGGGTTCCGCTGAAGCGGAACCCTTCCTTTGTTATGTGGCTTGCGGCCCTTAGTGGCCGGCTGCTGCGGACTCGGTGGAAGTAGCAGTCGGAGTGGCTGTGGACGTTGCCGAGCCGCTGGGGCTTGCCGAACCGCTGGGGGTGGGCAGGTACTTCTGGTACTCGGGAAGCGTGCCGTCGACTACAGGAACGTTGACGGTGCTGGAGTCGGAACCGCTGCGGATGGTCACCGGAGTCAGGCCACCGGGCTGGGTACCGGCGGAGCTGAGGATGGCGGCATCCGCCTGGTCGTTCAGGTAGGTTTCGGAACCTGCCTTGACCGGGATCTCGGTCTGGGAGCCGTTGGCGCCGCTGATGGTGAGCGTGGCGTCGGAGGTGCCCTGGTTGAAGACGGCGCCGATGACGCGGCCCGGCTGGTTCTCGCCGGTGGCAACGATCAGGATGTTGCGGAGCTGCAGCTTGCCGAGGTCGGCCCTGACCCCGTCCGATGCCGAGTACTGGTGCGACGTCTGCTGGGCGTTGACGAAGCCGCAGCCGGTTACGGACAGAACGCCGACGCCGATCGCAGCGGCCGCCATAGCCAGCTTGCCGCGCTGGACAGTGTTCATCGCAGGAAAGCGCACGACACCTACTCCTCAAGAGTCATTGGAAAGTTTTCAGCCATAGCCTATCGGCAAACAGCCCGAAACGAGGATTCGGGAGGGCATTGTGGCGAGCTGCGGCGGGCCGGACCTGACACTCACTTTGATTGACTAATGCATCTTTCAGGGTTTTCGTCAAGGGGTGGTTTGTGACCCTCTGAGGCCTCTTTCCCTTTATTTGCGCGGGTCCAGGGGTCGTCCGATGCCAGTCGTATGCCTTAATCGTGATAGACTAGTCTGCGGGAAAGGGGAAAGTCCACATGGTTTTTGAGGTCGGCGAGACAGTAGTTTACCCTCACCACGGTGCAGCGAAAATTGAGGAAATCAAGATGCGCACCATCAAGGGCGAAGAGAAGATGTATCTCAAGCTCAAGGTGGCTCAGGGTGATCTGACCATTGAAGTTCCAGCAGAGAACGTTGACCTTGTTGGGGTCCGGGACGTAGTGGGCAAGGACGGTTTGGAGCACGTATTTGACGTTCTCCGCGCCGAGTTCACGGAGGAGCCCACCAACTGGTCACGTCGTTACAAGGCAAACCTGGAGAAGCTTGCTTCGGGCGATGTCATCAAGGTGGCAGAGGTCGTTCGCGATCTTTGGCGTCGTGATCACGATCGCGGCCTCTCCGCAGGTGAGAAGCGCATGCTGGCCAAGGCGCGGCAGATTCTGATTTCAGAACTGGCCCTGGCTGAGAAGACGGACGAAGAGAAGGCAGCAAGCGTTCTCGACGAGGTCTTGGCTTCCTAAGAATTGATGCCCGGTGGTGCGAAAGCGCCGCCGGGTTTCTTTTTGCCCGGAGGCGGCCGCAGTTGCGTGCAACCATGCGACATGTGGGTTTTCTACCCGGATTACGCATAACCTTGACGCCATGACTCAACCTTCGAAGCGCTCGGTCACAGCCGTCATTGTTGTTGCGGCAGGTTCAGGAGAGCGCCTGGGCTACGGCATGCCCAAGGCCTTGGTGCCCTTGGGCGGTGAAGCCATCCTGATGCACGCCTTGCGCGGCGTGGTGGCGTCCGATGTTGCCCGGCAGATCTGCATTGCCGTGCCCAAGGGGGACACCGAACTCCGCGAACTGATTGCCGAATTCACGGTGGAACTGGTTGACGGTGGCCCCGAAGTCACAGTCGTCGACGGCGGTTCCACCCGGGCGGATTCCGTCCGGGCGGCATTGGCTGCTTTGGAGGACGGTACCGAATCCGTGCTGGTCCACGACGCCGCGCGTGCGCTCACTCCGGAACGGGTGTTCCAGCGGGTGGCCGACGCCCTGGCTTCCGGCGCCAAGGCCGTCATTCCTGCCATGCCCGTGGTGGACACCATCAAGACGGTGTCGCTCACGGACGATTCCGATTCGAAGATTGCTCCGGAAATCGTGACGGGAACAGCACCGCGCGAACAGCTCAGGGCCGTGCAGACTCCCCAGGGCTTTGAGGTGGCAACGCTGCAGCGCGCCCACGACGCCGCCGGACTGTTTGATGACAAGCAGTCCGCCGCCGTGACGGACGACGCCATGCTGGTTGAACTCCTGGGCATCCCGGTCCACGCAGTCCGCGGTGCCAGCCAGTCACTCAAGATCACCACGCCGCTGGACCTCATCATTGCCGAAGGCCTGTTGGAAGGTCCCTTGGGCATCCGTTGGGTGGAAGGCTGATGGCGGACGTGGCGCCCGTTCTTCCGCGTACCGGTATTGGTATCGATGTGCACGCCTTCGCGCCGGCCGATGATCCGCAACCGCTCTGGCTCGGTGGCCTCTTCTGGGAGGGCGAACAAGGACTTTCCGGCCATTCCGACGGCGATTGCGTGGCCCACGCGGCGGCGGACGCACTCTTTTCTGCCTGCGGAATCGGTGATCTCGGCACGCACTTCGGCACGGACCGCCCCGAGTTCAAAGGCGCTTCCGGTGTGACGCTCCTCGGGGAGGCCGCCAGGATTGTCCGGGCAGCAGGCTTCGAAATCGGCAACGTGGCTGTGCAGTTCGTCGCAAACCGGCCCAAGTTCGGCCCTCGCCGCGAGGAATCCCAAAGGGTGCTGAGTGAGGCCGCGGGTGCTCTTGTCAGCGTTACGGCTACTACCAGCGACGGGCTCGGTTTCACGGGCCGCGGCGAAGGTATCTCCGCTGTCGCCACTGCCCTCGTGTATGCCGTCCCGGCCCCAACGAAAGCTCCGACGAATGACTAAGCCGCATACCGCCGTCGTACGTTTTTCGGCCGTAGCGGGCGCCCTGGCAGTTGCGCTGCTCCTGGGCGGGTGCGGCGGCACGCCCACCATGGACGTCAAGGCCAGCTGCGAGTTCCTGAACAACGATGCTTTCAAACCGGATGGCAACCAGCAGCAGCAATCGAAGCAATTGGCGGCGCATTACCACGAGATCGCGGACAAGCTGGCGCCGGAGGTGGCCAACCCCATCAAGGAAATGGCCGCCATCATGGACAAAGCGGCTGCTTCGTCGCTCGGTGCAGCCACCCAGGAACAGCAACAGCAGCTCAAGGTGCAGTTCAACAAGGTGGGGGAGTACTGCAAGTAGGCGGTTCATGGTTCGTCATCGGCTAATCTGGAGCGGTGACCCTGCGCTTTTATGACACCGCCTCCGCCGAAGTCCGCGACTTCGTTCCCCTCGAACCCGGCAAGGCCAGCGTGTACTACTGTGGGGCCACCGTCCAGGGCATGCCGCACGTGGGCCACGTCCGTTCCGCGATCGCCTTCGACCAGCTGACGCGTTGGCTGGAATTCCGGGGGCACCGTGTCACCGTGGTGCGCAACGTCACGGACATCGATGACAAGATCCTGGTGAAGTCGGCGCAGTCGTTTGAGCCGGACTGGTTCTCCGAACCCAGCGCCCGGATGGACGAGGAATGGTGGGCCCTTGCCTACCGTTACGAGCAGGAATTCGAGAAGGCCTACGAAACCCTCGGCGTGCAGCGGCCCACCTACGAGCCCCGCGCCACCGGCCACATCCCGGAAATGCACGCGCTGATCCAGCGCCTCATTGACCGCGGGCACGCGTACCCGGCGCTGGACGATTCCGGCGACGTCTATTTCGACGTGCGCTCGTGGAGCAAATACGGCTCGCTGACCCGCCAGAACATCGACGACATGCAGGGCGCTCCCGACGCCGACCCCCGGGGCAAGCGCGATCCCCGCGACTTCGCGCTGTGGAAGGGCTACAAGGAAGGCGAGCCCGCCACCGCCAAGTGGGATTCGCCGTGGGGCGCCGGACGGCCCGGGTGGCACCTCGAGTGCTCCGCTATGGTTACCAAGTACCTCGGAAGCCGCTTCGACATCCATGGTGGGGGACTGGACCTCCGTTTCCCGCACCATGAGAACGAGATGGCCCAGTCACAGGCCGCCGGGGACGAGTTCGCGAATTTCTGGATGCACAACGGCATGGTCACCTACGAGGGCGAAAAGATGTCCAAGTCCATCGGGAACACCGTCAGCCCGGCCGAGATGCTGGAACTCGCTTCACCGCGCGTCGTCCGCTACTACCTGGGACAAGCCCACTACCGCTCGGTGTTGGATTACCGCCCCACCTCGCTGCAGGAAGCCGCTGCCGCCGTCGAACGCATTGACGGTTTCATCACCAAGGCAGCAGCCAAGGTCGCGCACGATATGGGCGGGCCGAAGGGGTATGCCGTAGCGCCGATGGCCCACATGCCGGCCGCCTTTATTGCCGCCATGGACGACGACCTGAACGTTCCGCAGGCACTCGGAGTGCTGCATGAAACCGTCCGGGCCGGCAACACCGCATTGGCGGCAGGTGACCTTGAGGCCGCCAAAGCCGCGTTGTACAGCGTGAATGCCATGACCGGCGTCCTAGGCCTGGACGCAGTCAAGCGTCCCGAGGCAGTGCAAGGCCGCGAACATGCAGCGCTCGACGTGCTGGTGGAGGCTCAACTCGAAGCCCGCGCCGCAGCTCGTGCCGCGAAGGACTGGGCGGCGTCCGACGCCATTCGCGATACGCTCGCCGCGGCGGGCATCGTGGTCGAAGATGGTTCGGATGGTGCTACCTGGAGCCTGAAACGCGACTGACAACCGGGCACGTCCGCCGAATTGCACTGGGTCAGTAGACTTGATTCCAGACTCATTACAACATCAAGGATGGAATCCCATGGCCAACAACGGTAACCGGTCGGTCAAGAAGAAGAAGGGCCCCACCATCGGAACCGGTGGCCACGGCCGCAAGGCGCTCGAAGGCAAGGGCCCCACGCCCAAGGCGGAGGACCGCGTCTACCATAAGGCCCACAAAAACAAGCAGTTGGCCGAGCGTTCGGCCGCCAAGCGCGGTGCCACCAACCGTGCTGCGGGCACCCGCCGGAGCACCGGTCCCAAGGGACGTGCCACCGAGGAACTTGTCACGGGCCGCAACTCCGTGGTCGAGGCCCTGCGCGCCGGCATTCCCGCGAAGGCGCTGCACGTGGCCATCCGCATCGAAATGGATGACCGCGTCAAGGAATCGCTCAAGCTGGCAGCCGAACGCGGCATCCCGCTGCTCGAAGCCGGCAAGCCCGAGTTGGACCGCATGACCGAGGACGCCGTCCACCAGGGCCTCGTCCTGCAGATTCCGCCTTACGAGTACGGGGACGCTTACGAACTCGCCGAGGAAACGATTGCCAAGTGGAAGAAGGGGCACATCGCGAATGCCCCCCTCTTCGTGGCCCTCGACGGCATCACCGACCCCCGCAACCTGGGTGCCATCATCCGTTCCGTTTCAGCGTTCAGCGGCCATGGCGTGATCGTTCCGGAGCGCCGTTCGGTAGGCGTCACTGCTTCGGCGTGGAAGACCAGTGCCGGTGCCGCTGTCCGCGTTCCCGTGGCGCGTGCTTCCAACCTGAACAACGCCCTCAAGCAGTTCAAGAACATGGGCATCTACGTTCTTGGCCTCGATGGTGACGGCGACGTATCGCTGCCGGACCTCACCGTGGCCACCGAGCCGGTGTGCATCGTGGTGGGCTCCGAGGGCAAGGGCCTCAGCCGCCTTGTCCGCGAAAACTGCGACCAGATCGTCTCGATTCCGATCGACTCGGCCATGGAGTCGCTCAACGCATCCATGGCCGTCGGTATCTCGCTGTACGAAGTCTCGCGCCAGCGCGCTTCGTAATCCGTCAGTAAGGCGCCGCAAGCGCCATCCTCCGCGTGCTGCTCCCCACCGTCCCCCTAGCCTCGCAAGCTCGGCCAGGGAACCCTGACGGCGTGGGCCCACTTCGTCGCTTTGACGCACGCTTCCGGTGGCCCTTGCGGCGCCTTTCGCGCATCCCTCTCTCACCGTTGGGTGCTTTTTGGCGAACGCTCTCTCACCGTTGGGTGCTTTTTGACGAACGCTCTCTCACCTCTATTTCGGGCGCAGGGGCTGGTGAGAGAGGGTCCGGCCCAGTGGGCGGTTCGGTGAGAGAGGGTCCGGGGCCGGGGAGCTAAAAGTCGCGGCGGTTGGCCAGCACCGGGAGTTTTTGCCGGGCCTCGTCCACCACCGCGGGGTCGAGGTCTGCGAAGAGCAGGCCGGGCTCGCCTTCCAGTGCTTCCAGCACCTGGCCGAATGGACTCACGACGGCGGAGTACCCAACGCCCGTGGGTGCGGAACCTTTCGTTTCGATCCCCTGGGTGGCCGGGTCGCCTTGGCCGCAGGCAAGGACGAACGTTGTGGTGTCCACAGCCCGTGCCCTGGCCAGGAGTTGCCACTGCTCGGCCTTGCCCGGCCCCGATCCCCAGGAAGCAGAAACGATGTTCACCACGGCGCCGCGTTGGGCGTTGGCCGTGAACAGCGCCGGAAAACGGACGTCGTAGCAGGTGGCCAAGCCAAAGGTGAGGCCACCGGCGTCGAACGTCACGGGGTCTGTGCCCGCCTCGACCGTGTCCGACTCCGCGAAGCCGAACGCATCGAAGAGGTGGATCTTGTCGTAGCTCGCTTCGACGCCCGGGCCGGTGGCCAACAGGGTGTTCCGGACGCGCGGCTTTCCAGACTCCGAATCAGCGCCAGGTGTGAACATGCCGGCCACGATCACCAACCCGAGTTCAGCAGCGATTTCGCGGACACGGCTGGCCCACGGACCATCGAGCGGCTCGGCGATGTCCAGCAGGGAGTTCCCGAACGCGCGCATCATGGCTTCGGGAAAAACCACCAGTTCGGCGCCGCCGTCCTTCGCACGCCGTGCGTACTCTTCGAGGAGCCGCAGGTTGTCGGCAACATCCCGTCCGGTAATGACTTGGGCAAGTGCCACACGCACCATTCGAAACCTCCAGTTCTTTTCGTTTTCAGTATGGCAAGCCGGTCAAGGGAAACACCGTGTGTGTCGTCACATGGACCCCCGAAGAGGCACATACTTGGCGTGGAACTAAACTTGCAAGCAATGGTTATGCCTATTTTGGACACAGCAGCCACGCTGGACGCCTCGCGTCCCACGCCCCTCGGACTGAGCACTCCGCAGCCCGGAGATTTCGGCGCGGCCGGTGGCACCCACGTCAACGTTGCGGTCTTTGCGCCGGACCTGGAGCGCGTGGAGATTGCCTATCAGGCGCCCGGCGATGGCTGGCGCGTGCACACCCTCCCCAACACCGAGGACGGCGTGCACTTTGGCCTGGTGAGCGGCATGCCTCCAGGAACGCGTTACGGTTTCCGCGCGGCGCCGTCGGAGGGTGGACTGCCGTTGTCCGTCCCGTCGCTGGATTTCGACGACGACGGCGAGCAGTCGCTCCTGCTGGATCCCTATGGCCGCGCCGTGGACCAGCGGGGTGAGTTCCTGACCAGCGTCCACTTGGCCACTGATTTCGATTGGGGAGATGACGCCGCCCCGCGCACTCCGATGCGGACGTCGGTGATCTACGAGGCCCACGTCCGCGGCCAGACCATGCTGCACCCTGAGATTCCGGAACACCTCCGGGGAACCTACGCGGGTATGGCGCATCCGGTGATGATCCAGCACCTGACCGAGCTTGGCATCACCGCCGTCCAGTTGCTGCCCATCCACTTCCACTTGGATGAGGCACACCTGCAGGACCTGGGCCTCACCAACTATTGGGGCTACAACAGTGCTGCGTTCTTTGCCCCGCACGCCGACTATGCCACCGAGGCAGCTCGGAACGCCGGCCCGCACGCAGTGCAGGACGAGCTCAAGGGCATGGTCAAGTTGCTCCATGCCGCCGGCATTGAGGTCATCCTGGACGTGGTGTACAACCACACCGCCGAGGCAGGACCCGACGGACCGGTCATCAGCTTTCGTGGTTTGGCGGAGAAGCGCTATTACCGCCACGATGCCCACGGACGTTACCTGGACACCACCGGTTGCGGAAACACCATGGACTTCAGCGATCCCGTAGTGGTGCAGCTGGCCTTGGACTCCCTGCGCTACTGGGTGGACGAATTCCACGTGGACGGCTTCCGGTTCGACCTCGCCGTCACGCTTTGCCGCGACGCAGGCAACCAGTTCGATCCCAAGCATCCGTTCCTCCAGGCGATAGCCGAGGACCCGGTGCTCTCCGACGTGAAGCTGATCGCGGAGCCGTGGGATGTTGGCTATGGCGGCTGGCAGACGGGCCGTTTCCCGCAAGGTTGGTCCGACTGGAACGATCATTTCCGCGACGGAGTCCGGCAGTTCTGGTTGTCAGACCGCGCGTCCATTGAAGCTGGCGGTCTAGGAAGCTCCGTTGCCGCGCTGGCCGAAATCATGGCCGGCTCCGCGGGCTTCTTTGCCCCGTCCGGCAGGTCACGGCTGGCGTCGGTCAACTTTGTCACCGCGCACGATGGCTTCACCCTGACGGACCTGGTGAGCTACGACCGCAAGCACAACGAGGCCAACGGCGAGCAAAACCGCGACGGGCACGGCGACAACCGCAGCTACAACCACGGCTTCGAGGGCCGCAGCGAGAACGAGTCGATCGTCGCTGCCCGCGCCCTGTCCATCCGCAACCTCATGGCCACGCTGCTGCTCTCCATCGGCGTACCCATGATCACCGCCGGCGATGAACTGGGCCGTACCCAGCAGGGCAACAACAACGCCTACTGCCAGGACAACCCCACTGCCTGGCTGGACTGGAGCCGCACCCACGAGGCAAACGCGATGTTCCAAACCACCCGGGAACTGGTCCGGCTCCGGCGGTGGTTCCTTCGGCAGCAGCCTGAAAGCTTCCCCGCCACAGCCAACGACGCCAGCCTGCAATGGTTCGACGATAAGGGCAAGCGGATGACCCCTGCCCGGTGGAACGATCCCAACGTCCGTTCCGTCCAACTCCTCATGGGGAACGAGACCAGCACCGTCCGCGGTTTGATCGCGGTGAACGGGAGCAACCAGGACGTCAAGATGGTGCTCCCGGAGATCCTCAGCGAAACCGGAATCGGCAAGCGCATGTTCGAACTCCGTTTCACCACCTCCGTGTTGCACGATCACCGCAAGGGTGCGCTGGTGGCGTCCGGCGAGCGGGATATCCTGCAAGCCAACACCATCAACATCTACCGCACCTGAGCGGCCGAACGGCATCAAAGGAAGTCCTCCACATGAAGCGCAGCAAACTGGCTGCATTCGCAGCCCTGGTGATTGCCGCCGTCGTGCTGGTGGTCGCGATGGTGAGCGGCCAGCAGGCCACGGCACCCAACGGCACAGAAACCACGACGCCGGCGCCTCCTGCCGCCGCCAGCGCACCGGTGAATCCTTCCGGGCTCCCTGCCGTCAACGCTTCGCAGTTGCCCAAGGAAGCGCGGCAGACTCTCGCGCTGATAGCCAAGGGTGGGCCGTATCCGTACCGCGAGGACGACGAAAATTTTGGCAACTTTGAGGGACTGCTCCCCAAAAAGTCCAGCGGCTTTTATCGGGAGTACACCGTCGTCACACCCGAAGCCTCCAACCGTGGCGCCCGCCGGATTATCGCAGGCAAGGACGGGGCGAAGTACTACACCCCGGATCACTACGAATCGTTCAAGTTCATCGTCGAGGACAAGTAGGAGCCCATGAAGATCTACTCAGCAGACACCTGGACACTCGAAGAACTGCAGGAGCAAGTCTCTGACGCTGGACGCAGGACCATCCTGGTCCCGCCTGCCGCAAACAAGCAGGCGGTCCTTGAGGTCTTCGGCCAGGTCCTTGACTTCCCCGAGTACTACGGCGTGAACCTGGATGCCCTGAACGATTCGCTGCACGACTTCGCCGACTCGCTCTCGGACGACGACGGCAGCCCCGTGACCATGATCTGGCAGGTCCCCGCCGCCTACCGCACGGACCGCTCGTTCGCCGTGGTCTGCGAAATCCTCCAGGACGCCGAGCGCTACGCAGGCCGCGACTTCGCAGTGATCGCCGTCTTCGGGCATTAACGTCGCTGGCCCGCTGTTCCGTGGTTGCGCAACAACGGAACAGCGGGCCAGGAACGCTTTTGCTAGGCGTTCGCGATCAACCCAAGTTCAGCTTTCGATGCCAGCGCGGAGTGCTTCGGGAACACGCGGACGGTGTACCCGAAGGAGCCGGACCGGTTGATGACCAGGGAGCCGTGGAACAGGTGCCGCCCGTTGCCGAGGTCCTCCTTGGCGTCCAGTTCGGCCACAACCACGTCGTCGAGTTCGTCGCTTTCCTCGGCGCGGCCAAAGGCTACCTCCACTGAGACGTCTTCCGGTGACAGGTCGTTGAGTGCAACGTAGGCGTTGACCTGAAGGCTGTCACCCACCTGGGGCTCCTCGGACAAACCGACCGAGTCCACGTGTTCCACCACTACGCCGGGCCAGGCGCCGCGTACCTTGGACGTCCAGGCGGCGAGTTCCTTGGCTTCCTTGTGCGAGTCGGCGCTGGCGCGGCGTCCCGAAACGGCAGCCGGGCAGTACAGCAGGTTGACATAGTCGTGCAGCATGCGTTCGGCGGACACGGCCGGGCCGAGGTGCGCCAGGGTGTGCTTGATCATGGACACCCAGTGCGTGGGGACCTTCTCCGTGCTGGATTCGGAAGGACCCGCGGCTCCGGCACCCTGGGAGACGGTGGTGCCGTAGAAGCGCGGTGCCACCTGGTTTTCGAGCAGTTCGTAAAGCGCTGCTGCTTCGATGTCGTCGCGTTCGTCGGCGGATGCCCCATTGTTGGCGGTGGGGATGGCCCAGCCATTCTCGCCGTCGTACATTTCGTCCCACCAGCCGTCCAGGACGGACAGGTTGAGCGAGCCGTTGATGGCGGCCTTCATGCCGGATGTGCCGCAAGCCTCGAGCGGGCGCAGCGGGTTGTTGAGCCAGACGTCGCAACCGGGGAACAGGGTGCGTGCCATGGCAATGTCGTAGTTGGGCAGGAACACGATCCGGTGGCGCACCTCGGGGTCGTCGGTGAAGCGCACCAGGTCCTGGATCATCTTCTTGCCGGCGTCGTCCGCGGGGTGGGACTTACCGGCGATGACCAGCTGGATGGGGTGCTTCGGGTCCAGGAGCAGTGCCTTGAGGCGTGCGGGGTCGCGCAGCATCAGGGTGAGCCGCTTGTAAGTGGGGACGCGACGGGCGAAGCCGATGGTCAGCACGTCAGGGTCCAGCACCTTTTCGGTCCAGCCAAGCTCGGCATCAGCGGCGCCACGCTTCTTCCATGAGGCGCGCAGGCGTCGACGCACGTCCTCGATGAGCTGGACACGGAGTTCGCGGCGGAGCGCCCACACGTCCTCGTCGCTGACGTTGTAGGCCAGGTCCCAGCGGCCCAGGGCTTCGGCTTCGGCACCGAACTGGTGACGGGCCAGGGACGAGATCCGCGGGTCTACCCAGGTGGGTACGTGGACGCCGTTGGTCACCGAGGTGATGGGCACTTCGGAGTGGTCGAATCCCGGCCACAGTCCGGAGAACATCTCGCGTGAGACGACTCCGTGGAGCTTGGCCACGCCGTTTGCGCGCTGCGCCAGGCGCAACCCCATCACCGCCATGTTGAAAACGGAAGGGTTGCCGCCGTCGTAATTCTCGCGGCCCAGCTCCAGGATCCGGTCCACGGGCACATCGGGCGCAAGCCCGGCCTCGAAGAAGTGCTTGATCTGCACTGCCTCGAAGCGGTCAATGCCGGCGGGAACGGGAGTGTGCGTGGTGAACACGGTGGAGGCACGGCCTGCGGCCAAGGCTTCTTCCCACGTGAGGGGATCGTTGGCGTCCGCCATGGCTTCCTGGATGCGTTCGATGCCGAGGAATCCTGCGTGGCCTTCGTTGGTGTGGAAGACCTCGGGTGCGGGGGTGCCGGTGAGCTCCTGGTAGACGCGCAGGGCCTTGACGCCGCCCATGCCGAGCAGGAGTTCCTGCTGGAGCCGGTGGTCGCCGCCACCGCCGTACAGGCGGTCGGTGATGCCGCGGGCGGCTTCGTCGTTGGAGGGCACGTTGGAGTCGAGCAGCAGCAGCGGAACCCGCCCGACGTCGGCACGCCACACGTGCGCGTGGAGTTCCCGGCCGTTGGGCAGCGGTAGGGAAATCTGGACTGGTTTGCCGGGTACGCCATCCTTGGCGGGGTGGCGGAGCAAGGTCAGGGGCAGGCCGTCCGGGTCGAGGACGGGGTAGGTTTCCTGCTGCCAGGCATCACGGGAAAGCGACTGCTTGAAGTAGCCGGCCTGGTAGAGCAGGCCGACGCCGATGAGCGGCACGCCGAGGTCGGACGCGGCCTTGAGGTGGTCGCCGGCGAGGATGCCGAGCCCGCCGGAGTACTGGGGGAGTACCTCGGTGATACCGAATTCGGGCGAGAAATAGGCGATGCACTTTGGCGCGTCCTCGCCCAGGCCCTGGTACCAGCGCGGTTCGCTCAGGTAGCGGTCCAGATCGGCGGCGGCTTCCTGCACACGGTTCACAACGTCGCCGTTGGTGGCCAGCTCCTGCAGTTGCTCGCGGCTGATCGATCCAAGCAGCGCGATGGGATCGTGCTGCGCGGACTCCCAGAGAGCCGGGTTGAGGCTCGCAAAAAGCTCCCTGGTGGGCCGGTGCCAGGACCAGCGCAGATTGGTAGCCAGACGGGCCAAAGGCCGGATGGACTCGGGGAGGACGGTACGGACTGTAAACCTTCGAATTGCCTTCACGAGCGCCACACTAACCGACTCACATGGCAGCCGGAACCGCTTTGGGTTTCTTTTAGGTAAAAGACATCTTGCGTCGAGAAGAAAGGTCGTGTGCTTAGCATTCTGTGATTTTTGTCGCTAACGTCGTGCTTGTGACGAATATCCAGCGAACTAGCACCGCTCTGAAATCCAAGACCAAAACGGACATCACCGACGGACTTCGTTTCGGCCGGTTCCCCATCACAGCCGTCCAGCCAGTGGTTGAGGGTGGCCGCTTCCCGGCCAAAGCCCTCCCCGGCGAGGACATCCAGGTGGCCGCCACGGTGTTCCGCGAAGGACACGACCAGCTGGGCGTCTCGGCAGTTCTCCTGGATCCGCGCGGCAAGGAACGCCAGCGGGTGCGTCTGGAACCGTCCCAACAGGAACAGTGGAAGGGCCGTGACCGCTGGGAAGGCCTGCTGACGCCCACGGCGGCGGGGCCTTGGACCTTCGTCATCGAGGCCTGGCACGACCGTTACGGTACGTGGCACCACAACGCCGAAGTGAAGGTGGCCGCAGGAATCGACGTTGAGTTGATGCTCGCCGAAGGTGCCGTGCTCCTGGCCGGGGCAGCAGATGACGACGCCGGCCGCAGCGCTGCTGACAAGCGCACCTTCCGCGCAGCTTCAGTGGCGCTGGCCGACACCACCAAATCTGCCGAGGAGCGGCTCGCTGCCGGTTTCAGCGCAGAGGTGCTGGCCGCCGTCGGGCGTGTCCCGATCCGTGAGCTGGTAACCGTCTCCGAGCGGTTCCCGCTGAAGGTTGAACGGGACCTCGCCGGACGTGCCGCCTGGTATGAGTTCTTTCCGCGGTCCGAAGGCGCCGTCCTGGACCACGCCACGGGGGTGTGGACGTCAGGAAACTTCCGCACTGCTGCCAAGCGCCTGGACGCAGTTGCGGAGATGGGTTTCGACGTCATCTACATGCCTCCGATCCACCCGATCGGATTCCAGCACCGCAAGGGCCGCAACAACACGCTGACCCCGGGACCGCAGGATCCCGGCTCGCCGTGGGCCATCGGTTCCAAGGACGGAGGCCACGACGCCATCCATCCGGAGCTGGGAACCTTCGAGGACTTTGACGCTTTCGTGGCCAGGGCCAATGACCTGGGCTTGGAAGTGGCCATGGACCTTGCGCTGCAGGCAGCCCCTGACCACCCCTGGGTCACCTCCAACCCGGAGTGGTTCACCACCCGCGTGGACGGCACCATCGCTTATGCGGAAAACCCGCCCAAGAAGTACCAGGACATTTACCCGCTGAATTTCGATAACGATCCTGCGGGAATTTCCAAGGAAATCCTGCGGGTGGTGCAGCTGTGGATCAGCCACGGCGTGAAGGTTTTCCGCGTGGATAATCCGCACACCAAGCCGGTGTGGTTCTGGGAATGGCTGATCGGGAAGATCAACAAGAAGAACCCCGAGGTGGTTTTCCTTGCCGAGGCCTTCACCCGCCCCGCGATGATGCATGCGCTGGGCCGCGCAGGCTTCCAGCAGTCCTACACCTACTTCACGTGGCGCAATACCAAGACCGAACTGGAGGAGTACTTCCACGAAGTCAGCCACGAGAGTGCGGCTTTCTTCCGGCCGAACTTCTTCGTGAACACGCCGGACATCCTCACCGAGTACCTGCAATTCGGCGGTCCTGCGGCCTTCAAGGTCCGTGCCGCCCTCGCTTCGACAGCCAGTCCGCTCTGGGGCGTGTATGCAGGCTACGAGTTGTATGAGCACGTGGCCCGGCCGGGCGCCGAGGAGTACATCGACAACGAGAAGTTTGAGTACAAGGCCAGGGATTGGGACGGCGCTGCAGAGTCGGGACGCACCTTGGCTCCCTACATCACGCGACTGAACACCATCCGCAAGGACCACCCGGCACTGGGGGACCTGCAGAACCTGACCCTGCACCGGAGTACGGATGACGCCACGATCGTGTACTCCAAGCACAAGACCCTCCCGGACGGCACCAAGGACACACTGATCATCGTGGTCAACGTGGATCCGCACAGCGCCCGCGAGAGCACAGTGTCCCTGGACCTCTCAGCGTTGCACCTGGACCCCGCGGACCTGGATGAGAACGGCCGCTACTGGGTTGACGACCTCATCAGCGGCCAGAGCTGGGCGTGGGGCGAGCACAACTACGTCCGCCTGGACGCCCACGTTGAGCCGGCCCATGTGCTCAGCATCCGGAGGCAGCCTTAAGTGAGTTTCTCTCCGCAAAACCCGAGCCAGTACTTCACTCCGAAGAACACCTTCGAGCTGAACGCTCCCGGTCTCCAGCATGATCCCCACTGGTACCGCAAGGCTGTGTTCTACGAAGTACTGGTCCGGGCTTTTGCGGATGCCAACGGCGACGGTTCGGGAGACTTCCAAGGCCTGATCGACAAACTGGACTACCTCCAGTGGTTGGGCGTTGACTGCCTCTGGCTGCCGCCGTTTTTCCATTCGCCCTTGCGCGATGGCGGCTACGACATTGCCGACTACACCTCGGTGCTGGACGAGTTCGGCACCATCAGCGACTTTAAGCGGCTCGTGGCAGAAGCCCACGCGCGCGGCGTCCGCGTGATCATCGACCTCCCGTTGAACCACACCTCGGACCAGCACCCGTGGTTCCAGGAATCACGGAAAGATCCCACGGGACCCTACGGCGATTTCTACGTCTGGAGCGATACGGACGAGAAGTACCAGGACGCACGCATCATCTTCGTGGACACGGAGGAATCCAACTGGACCTTCGATCCCATCCGGCGCCAGTTCTTCTGGCACCGCTTCTTCAGCCACCAACCTGACCTGAACTTCGAGAACCCCGCCGTGGTGGAGGCCCTGCACGACGTCATCCGGTTCTGGCTGGACCAGGGCATCGACGGTTTCCGGGCCGACGCCGTTCCATACCTGTTCGAGGAAGACGGCACCAACTGCGAAAACCTCCCCAAGACCCACGAGTTCCTCCAAGGGCTGCGCAGGATGGTGGACGCGAGCTACCCGGGCAGGGTGATCATCGCCGAAGCGAACCAGCCGCCGCACGAGGTAGTGGAATACTTCGGGACCGAGGATGCGCCGGAGTGCCACATGGCCTTCCACTTCCCCATCATGCCCCGCCTGTACTACGCGTTGAGGGACCAGAAGGCTGCGCCGATCATCGAAACGCTGCGCGATACCCCTGGCATCCCCCGGGGTGCCCAGTGGGGAACGTTCCTGCGCAACCACGACGAGCTGACCTTGGAGATGGTGCCTGCGGACGAACGTGCGGCGATGCTCGGCTGGTACGCTCCCGACCCCCGCATGCGCGCGAACATCGGCATCCGACGGCGGCTGGCACCGCTGCTGGACAACTCACGGTCCGAGATCGAACTCATCAACGCCTTGCTGTTGTCCCTTCCCGGAAGCCCGTTCCTGTACTACGGGGACGAGATCGGGATGGGTGACAACATCTGGCTGGACGACCGGGATGCCGTGCGCACTCCGATGCAATGGAATCCGGACCGCAACGCAGGTTTCTCCAGTGCGGATCCCGGCAAGCTCTTCCTCCCCGTGATCCAGTCGCTCGTGTACAACTTCGGGATGGCGAACGTGGAGGCGCAGGCCGCGCACTCCGGTTCGCTGCTCCGGTGGACCCGGCAAATCCTCAGCGTCCGCAAGAACCACCCCGCGTTCGGCCTGGGCAACTTCCGCCACATCGAGGCCGACCACGAGGTGGTTCTTGCGTATGTCCGGGAACTTCCGCCGGGCAATGCCGAAGGCGAAACCGCAGAAACCATCCTGTGCGTCTTCAACCTTTCACAACATCCAGTGGCCGCCTCCCTGGACCTGCCTGAGTTTGTTGGCAGGGGATTCCGGGACATTTTCGGCGGTCAGCCCTTCCCCGCCGTGGGCGATAACGGCCAACTCAATGTCATGTTGGGAAGCCACAACTTCTACTGGTTGCGGCTGCGCTCTGCGTCTTCCAACCCATCGTCGCCCTTTACGCAGGCGATTCCCGTGGTGTCGACCAAAGGATGAGATGAGCAAGGGAACACTTAACCCCGCCATTGAAAGCCTTCTCCGGAACTGGCTGCCCACCAAACGCTGGTTCCCGGTGAAGAATCCCGACTTTGCGCTGGAGCGCGTCGGAGGCTTCCACCTCCCGGACCCGGGAGGGAGTCCGGCCTCGGAGGTCCTGCTGCTCGGAGTGACGTACAGGACGTCCGACGGCGGTCCCCGGACCGACGTGGTGCAGGTCCCCTTGAGCTTCCGCAGCCAGCCCTTGGCCGAGGCGCCGGCCGCCCTGCTTGGCGAGGTAACGGACCCGGAGCATGGCCTGCAACTGGTCTACGATGCCGTCTTCGACGACGCCTTCATTGGGTCGTGGCTTGAACTCATGCGCGAAGGCGGCGCGGCAGGGGAAGGCACCGTCCGAGGTCACCTCTCGCGGGGTCGGGTTGCCTTGCCTGGGCGCCCCACCTCCGTGAAGGTCCTCTCCAGCGAGCAGTCCAACACTTCCGTCATAGTGGACGACGGCGGATCGTCGGCGATCGTGAAGATCTTCCGTGTGTTGGCGGCCGGGAAGAACCCGGAAATCGAGCTGGGTGCGGCCCTCACCGCGGCAGGTACGAGCGAGGTGCCCGCCACGCTCGGTTGGATCACCGGCTCCTGGGACTCGGCGGGAAATCCATCAACGGGTGAGCTCACCGTTGCCCACGAGTTCCTGCACGGTGGCCAGGACGCGTGGCGTTTGGCGGTTGAGGCTGCTGCCTCCGGAACCGACTTCACGGCTGAAGCGCGCGGGCTGGGTGCTGCCACGGCAACAGTCCATGCGCGTCTCTCGGAAACCTTCGGTGCGATCGACGGCAGCGGCCAGGGAGCCCACATTGTCGCAACGCTCGCCCGGCGGGTCCGCCAGTCGTGGGCTGAGGCGGCTGCCGCCGTCGGGCCTTACGACCAGAGCCTTGATGAGTTGCTGTCCGCCTTGGACGCCGGCGCCGTTGGCCAGTTGCAACGCGTCCACGGCGACCTCCATCTCGGCCAGATCCTTTGGGTTCCAGCCGCCGAGGGAGAGCCGGGCAGGTGGGCCATCCTCGACTTCGAGGGCGAGCCCCTGCGCACCATCGAGGAACGTAACACTCCGGACCTGCCGCTGCGCGATGTGGTGGGAATGCTCCGTTCCTTTGACTACGCCGCGGGTGCCGCCGTCCGTGAAAATGCGGAGGCCACGGTTTCCGAAGCCTGGGTGGAGGACTGCGCTGAAGCGTTCCTTGCCGGTTATGCCGAAGTCAACCCCGGAACCGTGGACCGCGGCTCGCCGCTCTTTGTGGCATTGTGGCTGGACAAGGCCTTATACGAGGTGGTTTACGAGCTGCGGAACCGACCGGACTGGCTGTCCATTCCGGTCAACGCAGCACGGCACATCCTCGACAAAACGAGCCGCGGCAAGCACGCCGCGGCTACAGCGGAAGGTAATGACATGACTGGCTCTGCACGCACCGAACGGCCCCGGGTCCCCATGCCGGTGGACCCCGAGACCTTGGCCCGTGTGGCAGCCGGTGCCTACCATGCACCGCACTCCGTGCTCGGCGCGCACCTTGACGATCATGGCCACGTAACCATCCGCACGGTGAAGCACCTTGCCAAGTCCGTGATGGTGGTGACTGAAACCGGTCGCACGCCCATGGAGCACGAATCCAATGGCGTGTGGGTAGCGGTTTTGGAACCGCTTCAGGCCGGCCACGTGCCGGATTACCGCTTGGAAGTGGTGTACGACGCCGAAACGGTCACTATTGATGACCCGTACCACTACCTGCCCACGGTGGGTGAAGTGGACCTGCACCTCATCGGTGAGGGCCGGCACGAGCGGCTTTGGGACGTCCTGGGCGCGCACCTGCAGGACTACCGCACCTCGTTGGGGGACGTCTCCGGTGTTTCTTTCGCTGTGTGGGCGCCAAACGCACAGGCAGTCCGGGTCAAGGGCGACTTCAACGGCTGGGATGGCCGGAACCATGCCCTCCGGTCCTTGGGTTCGTCCGGTGTTTGGGAGGCCTTCATTCCTGGGGTTGTAGCAGGGGCGTGCTACAAATACGAGATCCTGACCCGCGCTGGCCACTGGGTGGAGAAGGCCGACCCCCTGGCGTTTGGCACGGAGGTCCCTCCACTGACAGCATCCCGGGTAGTTGACTCCAGCTACCGCTTCAAGGACTCGGAATGGATGGCGGCGCGTGCCCAGCGCGATCCGCACAACTCGCCCATGAGCGTTTACGAAGTCCACCTCGGCTCCTGGCGCCTCGGCCTCGGCTACAAGGAATTGGCCAAGGAACTCGTGGAATACGTTAAGTGGCTTGGCTTCACCCACGTGGAATTCATGCCCGTGGCCGAGCACCCCTTCGGCGGATCCTGGGGCTACCAGGTCACGTCCTACTTCGCGCCGACGTCCAGGTTCGGGCACCCTGACGAGTTCCGGTTCCTGGTTGATTCACTCCACCAGGCGGGCATCGGCGTGCTCTTGGACTGGGTCCCCGCGCACTTCCCCAAGGACTCGTGGGCCCTGGCCCAATTCGATGGCGAGGCGCTGTACGAACACTCCGACCCGGCACTGGGGGAACACCCGGACTGGGGTACGTTGATCTTCGACTTCGGCCGGCGCGAGGTACGCAACTTCCTGGTGGCCAACGCCCTCTATTGGCTCGACGAATTCCACATCGACGGGCTGCGGGTGGACGCCGTTGCGTCCATGATCTACCTGGACTACTCCCGCGAGGAAGGCCAATGGCGGCCCAACAAGTTTGGCGGCCGTGAAAACCTCGAGGCGATCTCCTTCATGCAGGAAGTCAACGCCACGGTCTACAAGACCCACCCCGGTGCGGTGACCATCGCCGAAGAGTCCACCGCCTTCCCGGGAGTCACGGCTCCCACCAGCCACGGGGGACTTGGGTTCGGACTCAAATGGAACATGGGTTGGATGCACGACACCCTGAAGTACATTTCCGAAGACCCGGTCAACCGCAAGTGGCACCACGGAACCATCACGTTCTCCCTGGTGTATGCGTTTTCGGAAAACTTCCTGCTGCCCATCAGCCATGACGAGGTTGTACACGGCAAGGGCTCCATGCTCAGGAAGATGCCCGGCGACCGCTGGCAGCAGCTGGCCAACCTCCGCGCCTTCTTCGCATACCAGTGGGCCCACCCCGGCAAGCAGCTCATCTTCATGGGCACGGAATTCGGACAGGAAGCAGAGTGGTCCGAGCAGCACGGGCTGGACTGGTTCCTTGCCGACATTCCTGCCCACCGCGGACTCCAGTTGCTGGTGAAGGACATCAACGCCATCTACGCGGGTACCCCGGCCCTGTACAGCCAGGACAACGACGCCGCCGGATTCCAATGGATCAATGGTGGAGACGCTGACAGGAATGTCCTGACCTTCGTGCGATACGACCGTGACGGCAAGGCGCTGGTTTGTGCCGTGAACTTCTCCGGCGGGCCGCACGAGGGTTACATTCTGGGGGTTCCATCGGCAGGGGAGTGGAGGGAAGTGCTCAACACCGACGCCGAAGCCTATGGCGGTTCCGGTGTGGTGAACGGTGGGACGCTGAAGGCTGTCTCGCCCGGTACCGATGGCCAGCCGGCTGCGCTGACCGTAACACTTCCGCCGCTCGGCGCCTCGTGGTTCACGCTGGCTGACTAGTCGGCTTTGCCGGACAGGAGGGCCAGGTCTGCATGGGACCGGGCCCTCCTTCCTTGTGTTTCCGGGGTTTTCGCGGCCGCCGAGGGAGTCGCCCTGCCTCGGTTTTGCGATCCGGGAAGAGTAGGCGTATAGTTAGTACCCGCGCTGCTCCTCGAGCAGGGATCGCAAGCTGACAAGAAACCGCAAGGAAAATCAAGTCAAGCTTGCCGATTTGACTCGGATGAAGTGCGCGGGTAAGTTTGGAAAGTTGCTCCGGAGCGATCTGGTGGCCTGTGTGGTTGCTGGTGGTGCTGGTTAGTGTCTGTTGTTTGAGAACTCAATAGTGTGCCAAGTTTGTT
>NZ_JBIVXM010000011.1:0-159533 GCF_044769205.1 Paenarthrobacter sp. NPDC090520 | reverse complement strand
GAACAACCTCAGAAACCAAACGATTCGAGAACTTCACCACGGCAATCGACACCCTTCAATAATCAGGTGTTGCGATCACCGCATGATTCGAAGCGCTCAAAACAACTGTGGAGTCTCATGACTTAATGGACACTTGTGTCTCATGACTTCGTGGACAGTGTGTCTCAGGACCTCGTAGACACTTCTGGCGGGTTTGCTCTGTTTCATGAGCAAACCCGCCCCGAAGTTGACCGTTCGTCAAGCAGTGGCCATGTGGCCGGCAGATGCCCCTCGGGGTGAGGTCAGCAGGTTCTGCAAGAAGCATGGCGTCTCGCGGTCTTGGTTCTATAAGGTCCGGGCTCAAGCCCAAAGCGCTGGCCCGGTCCAGGCTTTGACGACGAAGCGGCCAGTTCCGTTGACGAGTCCCGCGGCGACGGCTCCGGCGATGGTCGAACTCCTCCTGGCCACCCGGAAGTCGCTGGAATCCGGAGGCTATGACCATGGCCCGTTGTCGGTGATTTCGGCGCTTTCCCGCAAAGGCTTCGTCCCGCACTCAAGAGCGACGGTGGCCAGGATCTTCACCCGCGCCGGTCTCGTCATCCCCGAGCCGCGGAAAAAGCCACACAGCGCTCAGAAACGGTTCGTCTACCCGCAGCCGAACGCATGCTGGCAGATCGACGCAACCGAGTGGCCGCTGGCCAACGGGAAGAAAGTGGCGATCTTTCAACTCATCGATGACCACTCCCGTCTGGCCCTGGCATCCTTGGTCGCGTCCGGGGAAACGAGCGAGGCCGCCATCGCCGTGGTGTCTCTGGCTATCGAACGCCACGGCGTGCCGGAAAAGTTCCTCTCCGACAACGGCGCGGCGCTGAACCCGACCCGCCGCGGACGCACCGGCGCGCTCGTGGAGTACCTCAAGTCCCAAGGCGTCGAACCCATTACCGGTAAACCCGGCAAACCGACCACCCAAGGCAAGAACGAACGCTTCCACTTCACCCTGCACCGCTACCTGCGTAAACAGCCACCACCGGCGACCATGGCCATCCTTCAAACCCAGATCGACACCTTCGACCAGTACTACAACACCGAACGAGAACACCAAGCACTGCCCGGAAAACAGACCCCTCAGGAAGCATGGCTCGCGACCCCGAAAACACCGGCCCCTGCCCGGCCAGACCCAGAGGCGAACAAGCCCGAGCCACCACACAGCAAACAACGCCGGGTCAGGAAGGATGGCCGCGTCAGCGTACTCGGGACAGCATTCAACATGGGCAATGACCTCGCAGGGACCGCCGTGCACATCATCCACGACAACGCCACAATCACGTTCTTCGATGCCCACGGCACCGAAATCATCACGCACCCGGTCCCCGTCCACGGCACCCGCTACATCGGCAACGGCAAACCCTCCGGAGTCGCCGCCGATCCGCGGGGCGCGCGCAGCAAAAGAACAAAATACCCGCCCCGCAAACGCCCGGAGAGCACAACTACAAAAGAAGTGTCCACAGAGTCATGAGACACCAACTGTCCACGAAGTCATGAGACATGAAGTGTCTACGAAGTCCTGAGACATCACAAGCGCTCAAAACAACAACAAGTGCCAGTTAGTTGGGGGCCACCCGCGCGGCCGAGCCCATGCGCTGCTTCGCCGTGTTGCTGCCGGGGCCCACGGGAACGTGCGAGGTTGCCTTGGCCAAGCCGAACAAGGGCATGCCGTTGTACACCACCTCAATCCCGGATGCGGGCACTTGGTACGTCTCGTGCCACACCCCGATGTCCCCGCTGCCCGCGATCTCCTTCATGAACTTCCGCCACGGACCCAGATGCGGCGATTCCCTGTCCGCGGCGAACTTCCGCAAGTGTTCGGGGCTCTCCCAGTAGCTGAGCAGGATGGTGGTCCGGCCAAACCATTGCTCGCTCCCCAGCAGGCCGGCCTCGGGATTCCGGGCCAAGTGCTGCATCATCACGGGCATCGCGGATGCCACCTTTGCAACGCGGCCCGTCTTCCACCAGCGGTTGGCCCGCATTCCAATGAGGAAAACCGTGATGGTGTCGCGGCCGATGTCAGCGGTGAAACGTCCAGGGAAGATCTCCTGTGCCATGTCAGTCCTTCGGTCATTGTTCCTGGTTCCTGGTTTCATAACGGCGTTACGAAACAATGTTATGAAACACTTGGAAGCATGGCAAGACCCATCGTTCACGACCACGCCGTTCGCCAACGGCTACTGGAAGTCACCGCGGAGCTCGTGGACCGCGAAGGCCCCGCCCGGGTGACACTGAGGGACGTCGCGGCAGCCGCGAACACGTCCACGACAGCGATCTACTCCCTCTTCGGCGGGAAAGCGCAACTGTTGACGGCCGCCGTCGACGACGGCTTCCGTTCCTTCGGCGAGTCCCAGCGCGACGCCTCGAAGGACGGCCTCCTTGGCCTTGGCCGCGCCTACCGCACCTGGGCCCTCGCGCATCCGGCCTTATACCGGCTCATGTTCAGCGGCGCCCTGGCCGCTTACATTGACTGCAGCCCGACGCCGGAAGTCGCCTCCGCGTCCATGGCCCCCCTGGTGGAGGCGGTTACCTCCGCGCAGCAAGCGGGCAGGCTTAAAGAGGACCACCCCCAAACGGTGGCGATGGCCATTTGGGGGCAGGTCCATGGGCTGGTGAGCCTGGAACTGGCGCAGATGAACGAACCTGGTACGGACTGGGCGGCCATCTACGAGGCAGCGCTGGAAGGAGTTGCCCGGGCCTGGGCAGCTTAGGACCTCCTAGGCGTACACGCTCTCCAGGAATGCTCCCCAGGCCTTCGCCGTGAGCTCGGAGTCCCCGGAGCCACTGAAATCATGGACCGTCATGCCTACGGGAGCCCCAAAGGCGTTGCGGCCGAAGAAGCGGTACAGGGTGTCATCCGTGCGCAGGCCAAGGAAGTTGTCATTGGCAAAGTCCACCTCGCCCCTCAACTGCCCCACCCCTTCAAGGTCCACGTCGAACGTCGAACCCGCGGCCAATCCCTCCACACCGAGCGCGTTCTTCAACCGCCGGAATCCATCCGCAGCCTGCGAGGAGCCCGGGGCCTGGATGTCGGTAAAGACCACCGGCCGGCCGTCGAAGTGCTCGAGGTACTGGCCCAAGGTGTGCAGGTAGAACTCAGTGTGCTTGCTGGCGCCGTCGTACTGTTCATCCCAGTTGTCGGCGAAGATCCCGCTGTGGACGTAGTGCAGCTTGGCGCGGCCACCGTCCACCGGTTCCAGGACGTGCTCCAGCTGGTTGAACCAGCCGTCAGGCCCATCCATTCGGGTCACGAGGTGTCCCGGGAACTCATCGACGGTCCGGACGGCCGGCCACTGGTCGGTGGGGAACATCCATGCCGGGGTGTCTACCGTAACGGCCTGCCACACCCGCTCGGGAGTTCCGGGAAGCTCGGTATCGGCCACGATTTCGAATTCACGGTTATTTGCCATTGTCCTGGTCCTTTTCTGTGGGAATGTCACTGCCTGCTGGGACTTCAACTGAGGGGTTCTTGAGTGCGGGGTGAAGCACGACGACGAGGCGGTGCTTGCGCCCGCCGCCCGCCGCGGCGGACGGACCGCCGTCGTGGTATTTGTCCACGAGCTGCGTCACCGCAACGCCGAGTTCTTCCGCAAAGGCGGCGCGGTCGGCTGCCGAGCGGAAGGTGATCTCGCCGTCGATCGCGAAACTGGCCAACTTTTTCTTCGCCGCCGCGGCGCCGGAGATCAGCTTCCCCATCTCCTGTACGGTTCGCGAGGCGAGCGAGAGGAGCCAAAAGGCCGAGAACCTGTCCGCAAAGCGCCGCGGATCCGGCGCCACGGAGGCCAGGGCCACCGGCGATATGAGGTAGGAAGCCGCAGTCGCCCGGAGAACGCGCTCCGTGACGTTGCCCTTGCGCCGCTCCTCCACCAACTCCACCAGGCCGTGCTGCTCAAGGGCCTTGAGGTGGTAATTGACCTTCTGGCGCGGCATACCCACCTTGGCGGCGAGCTGCGTGGCCGACGCCGGCTGGGCCAGCTCCTGCAGGATGCGCGTGCGGATCGGGTCCAGCGAAACCTCCGCCGCGGCCGGGTCCTCGATCACTTCGATATCCAACATGCTTCAAGTATGCTTACGGACAACTTTTTTTGTCAAGAATTTTTTTATGTTCGGTAGCCGGAATGTTATGAGGCCCATCCTGCATCCCCACCGCTTCCCCGGCATCGGTATAACGCGCAAAGCGGGCCCCGCAACGGAAGCAACGTAGAATTGTCCGGTGATGCAATCCCCCCTCCCCGTGCGCGACGGCGTCAATGCCACGCGCCTCCGCCTCCCGGACGAGGGACCGTGGGACACAGCGATGGACTACATGATGCATCGCTGGGGACACATCGATCCACAGGGAATCGAGGACCGCTTCGACGCCGGCGAAATAGTTGGCGAAGGCGGCGTGCCGCTCACGCGGACCACCAAGCTGGAGGACCACACCTTCATTTGGTACTACCGCACCCTTCCTCCCGAGACCCGACTGCCCGTGGAAATCACCATCCTCCACCAGGACGAACACATTCTGGTGGTGGACAAACCCCACTTCCTCCCCACGACCCCGGGCGGCACCTACATCCAGGAATCGGCCCTGGTCCGGCTGCGCAACCTCCTGAACCTGCCGGACCTCATTCCCATGCACCGCCTTGACCGCATGACCGCCGGAATCCTCCTGCTCTCCACCAACCCGGAAACGCGCGGTAAGTACCAGGTGCTCTTCGAAAAGCGCCAGGTTCAGAAGGAATACGAGTGCGTGTCCGCGGCGACGCCGGCGCCGGGCTATCCCGCCGTCGAATTTCCCGCCCTGGTCCGGAACCGCATGACCAAGTCCCGCAGCTACCTCCTCGCGGAGGTAGTGGACGGCGAACCGAACGCCGAGACGCGCATCGAACAGACCAGGACGTTCGACGGCGGTGCTGGGCCGCGTGCGCTGTACCGGCTGGAACCCCACACCGGGAAAACCCACCAGCTCCGTGTGCACATGGCCTCACTCGGCCTGGGAATCGTCAACGACGCCTTCTACCCGGACCTCCTGGACAAAGCGCCCGACGATTACTCCAAACCGCTCCAACTCCTGGCCCGCGGCATCCGCTTTGTGGACCCCATCAGCAGGAAACCCGTGGAATACCGGAGCCAGCTCACGCTCAGCGACGCCCACGGCTAGCCGAGCCGGGTCAACGGCCGAACACGGCGCGGAAGACCGCCGTCGTATCCTCCGAAAACAGCACGAACTCCACCAGGTCCAAAGGGCTGCCCTTGGCGGCACCTCCGGTACCCGACACCGAAAAGGCCGAGACGGCGTCGTGCGCCACCTCGGCAACTTCGCGGGCATCCCAACCGTAGATTCCGGCGCTGATCGCGGGAAACGCGACGCTCCGCGCGCCAAGTTCCCCTGCCACCGCCAGGCTTTCGCGGAAGCACGAGGCCAACATTTCGGGGTCGGTTTGTCCGGCATGCCGGTTCGGCCCTACCGTGTGGATCACCCAGCGCGCGGGGAGCCGGAAACCCGGCGTCCCGACGGCGGCACCCACCGGAAGCCCGTCCGGCAGTCGGGTGCGGCGCAACTCCCGGCACGCGTCCAGGAGTTCAGGCCCGGCGGCCCTGTGGATGGCTCCGTCCACCCCTCCCCCACCGAGCAGTGAAGAGTTGGCGGCATTGACGATTGCGTCGACGCCGCGCGTGGTCACGTCCCCGTGCATGATCTCGATCCGCATTCCGCCAGTCTTCCGCCGCCCGGGCGAAGCGGCAAGAGCCAGCGGGTGGGGTGGCAAGTGCGGTATTTTGTGCCAATGGACTTCACTTCCCCGGACACGTGGGGATCAGCCATTTACTTGTGGGTGGTCCCTTTCGTGCTGGGTGATGCCGTTTTTCCGCCGATCCCCTCGGAGATGGTGGTCATCACCGGTGGCGCGTTGGCCGCCGAGGGCCACGTCAATTTCTGGCTGATCCTGCTGCTGGCCGCCTTCGCCTCCTGGTTGGGCGACATGGCCGTGTACCTGCTGTTCAAGCGGCGCGTCAGCCATGTGCTGGATCGGTGGTCGTGGGGCCGCAAGGTGCACCTGGCCATCCACGAAACCATCGCCAAGGCCGGGCGTTCCTCCGCCTATGGCGCAATCATCGGCGCACGATTCGTTCCCGGTGGCAGGCTGGCCACGTCCGCAGCATCAGGCATTGCCAATGTTTCGGTCCGCGGCTTCAGCCTGTGCGCAGGACTCGGCGGCGTGCTGTGGGCCTTGTGGCAGGTGGGCCTCGGATACTTCACCGGGTCCACCACCAAGCTGCCGTTTTGGGCCAGTTCGCTGATCGGTGTGGGCGTGGGCCTGGTGATCGGCGTGGTGGTGGGCGTGATCGTCACCCGGCGCCGCGGTGACCGCTCCCCCGTCGATGAACCGTTCGACGGGGACGCACCGCAAGCTGACCAGCAGTCCTAGATAGGCGACCAGCGCCCGCGGCTCCGGCGGAGCACGTAGAGGCTGCCGGTCAGGGCCACGCGTTCGACGGCGTCACGCATCATGGCAGCCGACGTCCGGGCCTCATGGTTCTCACCTGTGTAGTCCCGCGCATCCACCATGAACCGCAGGCTGATCTGTGGGACGCCACCAACAATATCCAACTGGTTCGACTCCACGTGGTGCCTGGTACCCAGGGCTTCCACGGCGGCAGCCATCACGGACTCCGGAGCATTGCCCGGCTTGAGGCCCGTGATTTTCAGCTTGGTTTGGAACGATGGCATCCCACTAGCCTAGCCGTGGCTTAGCCGGTGTTGCGCAAGCCGGCGGCCACACCATTGACGGTGATGAGCATGGCCCGCTGGAGCCGTTCGTCGATCTCCGCTCCGGAGACGGACTCTTCACGGACGCGGCGAAGAAGTTCCACCTGCAGGTAGCTGATGGGATCCAGGTACTGGTCGCGGATTTCGAGCGAACGCTTGAGCGTTGGCTGGGCATCGAGGAGCTCAAGTTCTCCCGTGAGCCGCTCGACCTCAGCCACCGTGAGCTCGTATTCGTCGCGGATCATATGGAACAGGCGGTGCAGCTCGCTCGGAACCAGCGAGGAAACGTAGTGCCCGGCAATCTCCATGTCCGTCTTGGCCAGCGTCATCTCCACGTTGGAGATCACGGAACGGAAGAAGTGCCAACGGTCCATCATCTCCGTGAGCTGTTCCGTGTTGCCGGCCTCGCGGGCAGCCTTCAAGCCGGAGCCGACGCCGAACCACCCCGGGACGATCTGGCGGGACTGGGTCCAGCCAAAGACCCACGGGATAGCACGCAGGCCGCCCAGTCCCGCACCCGAATCCGGGCGCTTGGACGGGCGCGAACCGATGTTCAGGGAACCGAGCTGCTCCACGGGAGTGGACGCCAGGAAGTAGGCCGGAAGATCCTCATCGTCGATCAAAGCCCGGTAACGGGCGAAGGCGGCGTCGGAGATGGTCTCCATGACGTTCGCGTACCGCTCACGCTCGTCCTCAGAGGTGCGCGGAGTCCGGTGCAAGGCCGAACCCTGCATCACGGCCGCCAGCGAGAGCTCCAGGTTTTCGCGGGCAAGTTCAGGCAGCGAGTACTTGTCCGAGATGACCTCGCCCTGCTCCGTGAACTTGATTTCGCCTTCGAGCACACCGTTGGGCTGGGCCATGATGGCATCGTAGGTAGGTCCGCCACCGCGGCCCACGGAACCGCCGCGGCCATGGAAAAGGCGCACGCGGACACCGTGCTTCGCAGCAACGTCGCGCAGCTTCCGCTGGGTCTTATGGATCTCCCACTGGCTGGTCATCACGCCGGATTCCTTGTTGGAATCGGAGTAGCCGAGCATGATTTCCTGGATGTCCCCACGCAAGCGGACAAGTTCACGGTAGGACGGATCGGACAGCAACTGGTCCACGATCTCGGCCGAGGCGCGGAGCTCTTCGACGGTTTCCAAGAGCGGCGCGAAACCGATCCGGGCGTGCGGCTTGGCACCGAAGAGGTCGATCAATCCGGCTTCGCGGGCCAGGACGGCCGCGGCAAGAACATCGTCAGCGCCGCGCGTCATGGAGATGATGTACGTTTCCACCACGTCCGGACCGTACGTGTTCAAGGCCTGGCGAATGCTGCGGAAGACGTCGTACGTGCCATCAGCGGTGCCGTCGAGCTTGATGGGGTGGCCCGAGAGTGGACGGCGGGATGCCAGCTCGGCGCCCAGGAACTCGAAGCGTTCCTCACGGGTGAGCGATGCGTAGGGCTTTTCGGTGCCCAGCCTGTCAACGAGCTGGCCCACGGCGTCGTGGTGGTAATCCGCGTGCTCACGGATGTCCAAGGTGGCAAGGTGCAGGCCGAAAGCCGCGAGGGCTCGCCTGACGCGTGCCAGCGCACCATCGGCCACCAGGCCGGCAGCGTGGTTACGCAAGGACGATTCGAGCAAGCCGAATTCGGCAAGAAGCTCCGGGGTGGTGGCGTAATCGCGGCCCGGTTCGTGGTGGGTGGACGCCGAAATACGACGACCCGTGTTGATGAGCTTGGCCTTGATGCACGTGAGCTTAAGCCGGTAGGGCTCCTGCCCATTGAGCTCCAGGACCCGCTTGTCCAGGCCCGGAAGCTTCTTCAGGTCCACCTCGATGGAGTCCAGGAGTTCCTGGTCCGCCCCGAACAGCGCCGTGGAGTTGGACAGGACGGAAATCAGCTCATCGATCAGGGCAATGCCAATGCGCACTGCGTTCTGGTTTTGCAGCTGCAGGATTTCCCGGGTCACGGCGGCGGTGACGTTCGGGTTTCCATCGCGGTCGCCACCGATCCAGGATCCAAAACGAAGCGGGGCCGCGGCGGACGGAAGCTTCACGCCATGTTCGCCCAGGAGTTCGGCAAGGTCGGTCAGCATTTCCGGCATGGCGTCCGTGAGGATGCTGTTCAGGTAGTAGATGGCGTTGCGGGCCTCGTCCACCGGGGTGGGCCGCACCTGCCGCAGCTCATCGGTCTGCCACATCTGGTCGATGATTTCGGACAACTGCCGGTCCTGGCGGCGGCGGGCGGACGTGCCCTCCAGCGTCGGCTGGGCCAGGACGTCGGAGAGCTTGCGGATCTTGTCCAGCACCGAACGGCGCGAGGCCTCGGTGGGGTGGGCCGTGAAGATCGGACGGACGTCCAGCTCGTTGACCACGTCCTGGAGCACCTCCGGGCCGGCCTGTCCCGCGATTTCGGAGACGGCCTTGGCGAGCCAGCCGTCCTTCTCCTGGCGGGTACGGAGACCGCGCACGCGGTGCACCTGCTCGGCAGCATTGCTCAGGTGGAAGTAGAACGCGAAGGCACGGACCAGGTCGGTCGCCTGCTCGAGTGGCAGGGAGGCGAGAAGCTCGCGGACCTGGGCTACGACGTCGTGCGCGCTCCACGGACCCGTAGCATCGGCGCCGCCGCGCGCGGCCTCTTTGGATTCCTTGGTGAGAAGCCGGACCTGCTCCACAAGCTGCAGCAAATCCGGTCCGTGCTGCCGTACCAGGGACTCACCCAGCAGGGTGGAAACCCGGCGTACGTCGGCGCGGAGTTCCGCAGCGAGATCGGTGTCTTGAGGGGCAGTGTGAACCATAGATACTTACCTTCGGGATGTGGTTTGGCTCGTACACTGCGCTGGATACTGTGAGCCCTATTACTTATGTTTCCCAAGGGATATTACCCGCAGCGGCTTGGGCTGCGGGAATGTGTCTCAGATTCTGGCATGGTCCGGGCTACACGTCCGGGCTACTCCGCCCAAGCCTCCTTCAAGGCCTCCCAGTGGGCTCCTTCCATGAGGCTTGCGGGCGTCACGGACACGGATTGCGCCCCGCCCCGGGCGGCATCCTTGAGCGCGTTCCGGAACGTGTCGGCCGAAATAATGCCGTCGTTGGCCCACATGCCCAGCGACAGCGACATCCGGGAACCGGCCCTGCGGTTCATGGCGCGCACCAATTCCTCCGTGCTGGGCGCACGCTCATCATTGAGCCCCACGTACTGCCACACATGGAGGCGGTCCACCTGCTTGAGGAGAAGATCGTAGTCATGCCCGCTCTCGGCCCGGTCCCCGGACGCGGACTTCGTGGGACTCCGCACGTCCGTTTCGGCCTTAACGCCGAAGGGCTCGACGGCGGCACTCACTTTCCGGGCGATGTCCGCCATCGCTTCGCTGCGCCACGTCCTGATGTGGGCATCCGCAGTGTCTATGGAGCCGTTGCCCAGCCGGGGCCAGTCCGCTTGGCCGGTGGTGGCTTTGTAGTCCTGCAGGTCATCGGGCCCAAACGTGAAATCGTCGAACATCAACTCCGTCAGGTCCACTGCTGTGGGGTGGTACTTCCGGGCAACCTCGGCGGCCAAGGCAACGAGCCGGGCACCCGCCGCACCGGTCCGCAGGGCAGCAACGCCGGCAAAACTTGTGGACGCCCGGCCATGCACATCGCGGCCTGCCAGTGACGGGTCTTCTTGGAGCGCCCGGCCCAGGAGGACATCGATGGTCAGCACAATGTCCCGTTTTTCTCCGTCAGCCGAAGTCCCCACGGCTTTGATGGCCTCGGCAACGTAATCACGTCCGGTGGCCGACACCTCGCCTGAGAAGGATCCCGGCCGTCCGGCCCACGGAAAGGCTGTCCAGTCCGTGCGACCCACGGAAAGCGAGACCGCCGTGGCATTCACGGAGTCCAGCCGTTTGGCAAGCTCGGGAAGATGCTGTGGATCCTTGGTGACGATGTCCTCGAAGCCAAGGTTGACCATCCGATCGCTGGGTCGGGAACCACCCCCTCCCGGTGACGCCACCATGATCACTGTGGACGCAGTTGCTGTGGCAACCATGATTGCGAAGGACAAGATGACCTGTTTCATGCGAGGGACTCCCTTAAGGATTCACTGTCCAGTGCAGTCACCGAAACCACACCAGTGCGTTGGAGCTTGTTCCACCGGGCCGGGCTGCCGCGCAGCTCCTTGACGATCGCGCTGGCCAAGGCAAGTCCTACGAAAACCGAGTAGAAGGGCCAGAGCGGTACCGTCCAGAGGAACCGGAGATCCCGCCAGGAACCGTTGAGGCCGATGGAAAAGACGATCAAAACGAAGGACACGAACAGGCCCAACCAGCCCAGGATGGCAAGCACTTCCCACGGAATGGGTCCCCTGCCTGCCGCGTAGAGAACTGGCAGGATTCCCAGGATCAACAATTGCAGGATGGGTATCAACACCATGGTGAAAGCGTTGAAAACCAGGAACAGCCCGAACGTCCCGTAGGTTGTTTTGCCCAGCATCCCAAAGTGCAAGCGAAGCGTTTGGAGCAGACCCCGGGACCAACGGACTCTTTGCCGCCACAGCCCTCCCATGGTGGAAGGCGACTCGGCGTAGACCAGCGCCTTGGGCTGGAAGTTCACCCGGTAGCCGGCTTTGTAGACCCGCCAGGTGAGTTCAAGGTCTTCGCCCAGGGTGTCCTCGTGGAAACCGCCCACGCTGCGAACCAGGTCCGCCCTGAACGCACCGATGTTCCCGGAGACAATCGGAAGGCAGTGCATCAGGGAGAGGGCTCGGCGCACCAGCCCGGTGCCGACGTGGCTGAGCACGGCGAGCATCATGGTTTGCACCCTGTTGAGGTTCACGGGCCGGTCATCGCCGCAGACCGCGCCCACCTTCGGATGGTCGAATCCCGCCAGCATGTGGAGCATCGTGTCCGGAGCGAAGATGCCGTCCGCATCAACGAACATCAGGATGTCGCCCTGCGCCGCCTTGATGCCCGTGTTCAGTGCAGCTCCCTTGCCGGCATTCGCGCGCGATATGAACCTGACGCGGTGGTACGCCTCGGCGAGCGCGGCCATGATCTCTGCAGTGGAGTCGGTGGAGCCGTCGTCCACCAGGATGACTTCCAACCGGGAGTAGCGGCTGCTGAGGATCGATTCTACGCAGTTGGTGATGACCACGGCCTCGTTGTAGCCCGGGACGATCACCGAAACCATCGGCTGGGTGCTGAGGACGGAATACTTGTGTTTCACCGGCCGGGGCCGGTGAACGCGGTTGAAGTAGAGCGCCAGCGGAACGTAGATAATCTTGACGGCACCGAACCCAAGGATGATCAGTCCGCCAACCTGAACAAAGGCCAGTGCGAGATCGAGGATGGTCACGCGTTCCTTCCCGACAACTGCTCCTGTGCATGCACTCGAAGCACATTGTCCAGGAGTTCGGGAGCGTGGGCGCTGTTGGCACCGAAGCGGGCGTTGACCTCAAGGACCACCGGGGTACCGTCCGGCATTCGCCTGATGTCGATATCAACGGGACCCTGCAAGCCCAGGGCTTCGACTGCAGACACTGCCAGTGCCGCAACGTCCCGGTCCGCGGAGGCTTCGCTGCGCCGGACCGAAACCGCGTTGCCCACGCGCCCTTCCTTGAGCGCGGTTTTCTCCAGGACCACCACGACGTCTGTCCCGGTGCCCGTCCGATGGAGAACTGGTGCGTATTCCGTCCCAGGAGCAAACCGCTGCACAATGCAGGTGTCGTCCGCCATGGCCCAGGCGTGGGCCGCCCGGGCTCCCCCGTCCATCAACCGCTCCAGGAGCTGTACCCCTCGGCCACCGCGCGAAACCCTCGGCTTGACGACGAGGGGGCCGCCCAGGACATCCATGGCGTGGTGGACAGAATCGAAACTGCTGGGGAGCCCGAAGGGTGGAACGTCAACGCCCGCAGTATGGAGGCACGTCATGGTATGGAATTTGTCGTTCGCGGTTCGGACGGGTGCAGCATCGGCCACCACCACCCGGACACCCGGTGCCAGATCGTCCTTTGCCTCTGAGACCAGCACCAGCTCGTCGCTGACGGTCGGAACAACGACGTGGATGCCGTGTTGGGCGATCAGCCCCCGCAGCTCCCACAGGTAGCCCGGCGCACCAGACCGGGAAACCCTCGCCACCATATCCGCGGAGCGGGTGTCCACCGACTGCATGTCCACGCCGAGGACCCAATGTCCACGGTCCATGAGTTGGCGGGCCAACGAACTGCCCGCGGGACCTCCCACGCCTGTCACCAGGAAACGGACCATCAGAACTCCCCTACGGCTGAGCCAAGCAGACGGACGGGTTCGAACCCTTCCGCGTACGTGGTTTTCACTTGCGACCCGCGGAAGGCGGCCAGGCTGCGCACCCTTTCGGCGCTCATGTAGGGCTTGCCGCGCTGGTCCTTGTGCATGGAAACTGCGTGGATTTTCACGTCCACGTACCCCGCAATGTCCACAAACACACTGGGGTTGAACTGCCGGGTTGCCGACGGGCTTTCGAAGCACAGGATTGACGAGTGGCGCCGCGCGGCGCGCATGGTGGCATTGTGCACGGCCTGGTGGTCCTGGTGGTAGTCGTGACCCGAGTGCGTCATGACCACATCCGGTTGGAACTCCTTGATGAATGCCTCGATCGCATGGACCATCTCCTGGCCGTGCTGGGACAGGTTCGTGTCCCTGAAGTCGTGTACCTGGACTTTGGAGACGCCCATGAACTCGGAACCGGAGGATGCCTCAGACAGGCGCGCTGCACTGTCGCCTCCCCTGCTGCCGGTGCTCATCACCATGGCCCGGACTTCGTGTCCTGCGTCCGCCAACTTGGCGAGCGTGGCGCCGCAGGCCAACTCCAGATCGTCGGGATGGGCTCCGATGGCCAGCACCCGCCTGGGTTGGGCGGCCATGGCGTGATCAATCCGTAGTGTTGGTGCCACCAGGAAGCCGACCACCAAGGCAGCACCGCACAACAGCACCACCACTGCGCACCAGCCCAAATGCTCGGGACTCAGAACACAGCCCAACAGGGCTGCCATCAGCAGCGCTCCCAATGCCGCCGTGATCCACCGCAGCCGATGCGGGGACCTGAACCTGCGAACAAACCAATTCCGGCCGACCGGGACCAAGGCCAAAACCACAGCAAGCGCGCCAAGCGAGCCTGCCACGGCAAACACCGTTGCCTTCATACTTCCCCTAAATAACGTGGATGATGCGTACCAACCCGCGTCCGGGTCTTGCCATGAATGAGTGAATGCAAGGGCCAGTTCATGATGTGGATCGGTTTGTGATCCACGCATCAAAAATTGGTCAGTAGTTATGGACGAAATGCCGTTCCTGGATACCAGTCCCATCGAGGCCGTAGCTCAGCGATTCCGCGCTTCGATGCCGTGATTCGACCGTCAGGTGAAAGTGCAGGTTCCGGCGCTTGGCCGATTCGGTGGAACACACGGCCTTGGACTCGTTCTCCAAGGAGCACTGCCAACCGTCCGGAGCCTCGAGCGACCCGCCAACGATCCTCGCGCCATCCGGCGCCGAGAACACTGCAGTCCCCCGGCCCAGCGGTGCCGTGCCAGAGACAGTGAACTCGATGGTGAAAGGCGTGGTGAAGGGGTTTCCATCCTTTGTGGTCCCCACGGAAGAGGTGACCATTGCCGGCTGGGCGTCACGCTTGGGTGGTGGGTCTGGAGTCCGCGTGGGAGAGGGCGTCACTTCAGGGGCAGATGGCACGGGAGGTTCGACGGCGGGTGCGGTGCTTTGGGGCTCAGGCTCAGCAACCGGTGGCGGCGCTTCCTCTGTAGCCGGAACAACCGGCACGGACGGAATGTCACTTGGACTGGGCGACGGAGCAGGGGTCTCCGGCGGTGGGACTACGGTGGCCTGGCTGGGAACGGCAGCGGTCTGGACGGTCCGTTGTTCGGGAGGAGTCCCTTGGGAAAAGTAGTCAATGACTCCGGCCGCCCCCAACACGAGTCCCGCTGCCGCGGCGGTCATGATGGTTGCGGCCACCGGCTGGGCCAGGAGGGGCGCGACGGCTGCCACCTTGGCGGGAGCCGCGAGGCTTCCAATGATGCCGAGCCCGGAACCGCTGGCTGCCCACGCAGCCACGGGAATCCCCGTGACCAAGGGCAGGAGTACAGCTTTCATGCTCCCCTCCACGTCCCGGAGTTCTGCCACCACGGCCGTGCAACTCGCGCACCCCTCCAGGTGGGTACGGACCTTCCGCGCCGATGGCCCGGAAAGGCCACCCCGGATGAAGCTGCCGAGCTTGGCAACATACTCGGCGCATTCCCGGGTGGGGCCTTCCGACACATGGCATTGCAGGTACTGGCGGCGCAGGCCTTCCCTTGCCCGCAAGGCCAACGCCGAAACGGCGTTGGCCGACAGACCCAGCAAGGGTGCGGCTGCGGCCGGTTTCATGCGTTCAACGTCGAGGTACCACAGCACTGCCTGCCAACGCTCCGGCAGCATGCGGAATGCCTTGGCAACCGTATGGGATTCAAAGGCCTTGACGACGGCGTCGGGCTCGCCCACTGCATGATCCAGGGTGGAGTCGTCGCCGCTTGGGAGCGTCCTGCCCGCCTTGCGGTTCCGATGGTGGGACAGACGGGTGACAGTGGACAGCAGATAGGCGCGGAAGAACGTATCCGGGCCTTTTCCGGCAACGAGGTTCTGCAGCACGGACTGGAAGGCTTCCGCCACGATGTCCTCGGCGTCGCTGGGGTTGTCCACGTTGCGCCGGGCCACGGTAGAGGCGATGGAAATGTGCCGCTCATACAGGCCGTCGAAGGCTGCCGTGTCCCCACCCCGAACCAACGCAATAAGCTGCCCGTCGCTGGCCTCCTCCGGGTGCTGCGTCCTCCGCGCCATTTACGGCGTCCCCACATGCGAATAAATCTTGCCCATACATACGCAGTGAATGGCAGGACAAACTCATGACGCTCGTTTCTACAATCTTTTTAGGAATTAGAGTTGCCCGGCACGTCGTCATGAATGGCGGCATGGCCGCACTCTTCCGGTATGACCTCGTCCCGGACAAAATCGATCGCCGACTGTACGTTCTCGCGGCACCTCCTCTTACGCAGATGGCAGACCACCAGCTACCAGCAGGGATGGCGGTTCAAATCCGACTGGCTGCTGCCCGAAGTCCGTACGGTGGTCACGTCGCTGACAACCCGCTCCACGGTGCCGGCGCCCACGGCAAAGTCGCTGGGCGCTGCCCGGGCGAGGAACGGCGTGGGCATCAGCGAAACCATCACGGACTTCCGCGCCCTGTTCGACGCGGCAGACCAGAACCTCGACGTGGACGCACTCCAGTCACTGGCCGAGGGTTGGGTGGAAGGCGCCGAGGCGCTCCCGCCGATCTCCTGCACGGACGTCTACACCGGCCTCGCCACGCAGGCCCATTTCCAACGCCATCTCCTGGAGCTGGACAACGCAGGTCCCGAGTACTCCCGGCATCATGCGTTGGCCGTCATCGCACTCCCCGAGCCTCCGGACAGCCGAAGCCACGGGTGGACGTTGCTGGTCCAACTGGGCGCCCTGGTGCAGCGCCAGCTCAGCGGGACAGGCGCCATGGCAACCTACCGGAGTTCCGCGATCCACGTGGTGTTCCAGGTGTGCGAAGCCAACCTCGAACGGCTGGCCGCCTGCAAGGCGGCCATGGAAGCCCTGGGAGCCGGTTCCTTGAGTCCTTCGCGGATGCGCCTCTACCCGCTTTCGGAGGATGCCGGAACCTCCGAGCGGTGGCCTGAACTGCATTGACGGGAATCCGTGCAAGGGCGTCACGAAAGCAGGCACCGCGTCACTGATCTTTCGACGGCCCACGGTTTACCAACGAAGGATCCATTTCCCTATGAACAATCAGTTACGTCTCAAGGCGGCTTCCGCGGCCACCGCGCTACTCGCCCTACTGCTTTTGGTGGCGGGCGTGGTCTGGTCCGCCGCCCCCGCCCACGCCGCCGTGATTTCGGATGCCCGCATCACTTTGAGCACGCAGTCCGTGGTGACAAGCCAGTGGGACCAGATGGATATCTCCTGCGAGTGGAGCGTGCCGGACCACTCCAAGCCCGGCGACACCTTCGAACTCCAGCTGCCTCCCCAATTGCGCTGGTTTGGCAGTGCGTCGTTCGATCTGGACAACCCCGACGGCGAGACTGTCGCCAAGGCTGAGGCCAACGATTCCGGACTTGTGGTCTTCACCCTCACCGACTTTGTGAAGTCCCACCCGTTCGGTATCGGCGGCACCTGCTCCTTCACTACCCAGTACTCCGAGGTTCCCGGCGCAGACAGCCACAGCCAGCTTGATTTCGTCATTGGCGATACTGTGCTCCGCGTACCAGTGGACATCACGCCATGCACCAGCAATTGCGCACCAGTCCCCCTCACTCCCGGCAAAGCCATGTGGTGGGCGGATGCCAACCAGACGCGCCTCGAATCGATCATCTACATGCCGCCCATGAAGTCGGACACGAACGACGTAGTAGTGACTGATACGCCTGCCGAAGGCATGGAGATCGATTGCGATGAGATCACGCCCCGCGTCGGCACCGTTCTGAACGCCAACGGCAACATCATCGATCCCATGGATACAGACAAATACCCGGCAGTAGTCGACTGCACGTCCGGGAAGGTAACGGCCACCTGGACGGGATTGCCCAAGGGCGAGCGCGTGGAACTCTTTGTGGTCACCGCAGTGACCGACCCCGGCCTCGACTCCTACGCCAACACCGGAACAGTGACCATCTCCGGCGTTACCACTGACATCGGCGCCGAGACCAAGCGGACTGACGCCAACGGAAACGGCAACGCCACCTCCGGGCCAACGGCAACTCCCACCCCCACACGCACGGTGACACCCAGCCCCACCGTCACACCGACCGTCACGCCCACAGTGACACCCACACCGACTGTGACACCCACAGTGACTCCCACACCCAGCGCCACGGCCACGCCAACCGTGATGCCCACGTCCACGGCCAGCACCACGTCGTCCGCCCCGGTTGTGGTGGTACCGACGGAGACCACTCCCGCAGCAGGTGGCAGTGAAGGCCAGCTCGCCACCACGGGGGCCAACGGTCCGGTGTACATCTTCGTGGCCGCTGCATTCCTCGCTGTGGGTTCGCTGCTGGCTTTCGTTGCAACCAGGTCCGCAGCACGTCGGCGCTCCCACTAGGAACACCGGCTACACGAACTGCGATGCGATGTGCCGTCCCCCTGGCACATCGCATCGCTCTTAAGACGGGCTCGCGCTGGCATGTGTTGGGGGCCAGCGTGAGCCGCTCCACCGCGGGAATGCCTGTCCTTCCCGCATGGTTGACGGGAAGGAACAGCCGCCACAAGCGGAGCCTCGAGAACCAAGGAGAACCATGAGTCCCATCGCTACGGATGCCCAACTTGCCCGCTGGGAGAGGTTCCGCAGCGGACGGAATTCGGCCTTGGCATCGGACCACGGCTGGCTGACCTTGACCTCGTTCCAGTGGCTTGAGGAAGAACCGGCTGCCGTGGAGCTTGCCCCCGGGCTGTGGTCAACGGACGGAAGCAGCGCCGTCCTCACAGCAACCGTGGACGACAGGCTGAGCTTCGTAGCCACTGGCGAACCTGCAGTGGGTACGTTCACCGAAGCCCTCCAGGACGAAGAATCGCTCATGTGGGTGCAGTACGGCGGCCCGGAGGGACACCAAGTGGTGGTGGAACTGGCCGTCCGTGCGGACAAATATGCAATCCGTACCAGGGACAACGGCTCGCCCGTTTACACCGGCTTCACCAGCGTGCCAACGTTCGCCTACGATCCGCAGTGGGTGATCACAGGCACGTTCGAGGCGTATGACCATCCCGTGGACGTGCCCATCGGCACCGCCAACCCTTTGGTGGACGGGCTGCACCGCTCGGTGGGCGAGGTGGTGTTCCATGCTCCGGGTATTTCCCACGAGATCAGGCTCCACGCGGAAGAGGAGAAACTGGGTGCCCTCAACGTGACCTTCCATGATGAGACCAATGGCGAGACTACCGACGAATGGCGGAAGGTGTTCATCCCCAAGCCACGCCCTGACGGATCGGTAGTCATCGACTTCAACCGGGCCATCAATTACCCCAGCGCGTTCACTCCTTACGGGACGTGCCCCATGCCGGTGCGCGGAAACTCGATCGATGTCCGGGTAGAGGCCGGCGAGAAACTCCCTGAAGACCTGTAGCTAGGCGATGGCGGAAACCCCCGTGACAGCCCTGCCCACGATGAGTGAGTTGATCTCGTAGGAACCCTCGTAGGTATAGATCGCCTCGGCGTCGGCGAAGACTTTGGCTATCCCGTAGTCGGTCACGATTCCGTTTCCGCCCAGGATGGACCGGCCCAGGGCCACTGTTTCGCGCATCCGTGCGCTGCAGTAGGCCTTGGCCAGTGCCACTTGGGCCATATCGGCACCACCGTGCCGCATCCCGGCAGCGTCGGTGAAGATGTCCTCCTGCAATTGGGCAATCCGGACCATCATCCCCATGCTGGCCACCGCGTTGCCCAGCATGTCCACCAAGTGCTGCTGGATCAGCTGGAACTTGGCCAGCGGCCTGCCGAATTGGAGGCGTTCCACGGCGTATTGCCGCGCAATATCAAAAGCAGCCAACTGTTGGCCTACCGCTTGCCAGGCCACCATGATCCGTGAGCCGCGCAGGAGGTGGTTGGTGTCCGCAAAGCTGTTGATCCCGGCGAAACGATCGGCCTCGGCCACGTGGACATCGTCGAAAAGAATGTCGGCGTTCTGCACGGTCCGCAACGCCACCTTGTTTTCGATGCGGCTGCGGGTGATCCCCGGCAGGGAGGCATCGACAATGAACCCCCGTACCGCTCCGTCGGCCTGGTCCTTGGCCCACACCAGCATGTAGTCGCAGAACGTCCCGTTCCCGATCCAGCGCTTGGCACCGTTGATCACCCAGTAGTCGCCGCCGTCGGACTGGTCCCTGGCGACGCGCCGCGCCGTTGTTTCCATACCGCCGGCGACGTCTGAGCCGTGGTTCGGCTCGGTGAGTGCGAAGGCTCCGGTGGTGCGGAGGTTGGAGGCGTCATCAAGGTAGCGGTCCTGCTGGGCGTCGCTGCCGAAATCGTAGAGCGATTCGACGAAGAGGTCGTGGTGGACCATGAAGAAAGTGGCGATGGAGGTGTCCACGCGCGTCATTTCGGCGATGACCAAGCCCGCGAACAGGTGCGTGTAGCCGCGCTGGGCGGGTGCGCTGAGCCGGAGTGCTGCCAGCTTGGGCAGGATGTGCTCGGGAAACTCCGCTTTGTCCCACCATTGGCCGGCATACGGGGCGATCTCGGTGGCCAGGAATGCCCTGAGTTCCTTCAGTTTGCGTTGCTCCTGGACGCTGAGGAGCGACTCGAAGTCGAAGAAATCTGCCGCGGGCAAGTCCGTCAAAGTGGCCGTCACTTGAGCCCCATCCGGATGGCACCGTCGAGGCGGATGGTCTCTCCATTGAGCATGGCGTTTTCCACGATATGCGCGGCCAGGTTGGCATACTCTTCGGGCCGGCCCAGGCGCGCGGGGTGCGGTACTTGCTGTCCCAGTGACTCCTGGGCGGCCGGGGGCAGGCCCGCCATCATGGGCGTTTCAAAGATCCCGGGGGCGATGGTGTCCACCCGGATCAGGGAGCGGGCAAATTCGCGGGCGAGCGGAAGCGTCATCGCTGCAACTGCACCTTTGGAGGCGGCATAGGCCGGTTGCCCGATCTGGCCTTCGAATGCTGCCACGGACGCCGTGTTGATGATGACTCCACGTTCCGGCCCGCCGAGTTCCGTGCTGACGGGCTCGTTCTGCACCATCGAAGCGGCGGCGAGCCGGACCACGTTGAAGGTGCCCACCAGGTTGATCTGGATGACCCTGTTGAAGGTTTCAAGGGGCAGCACACCGTCCCGCCCCAGGACCTTGCCCGGCGTCGCGATGCCTGCGCAGTTCACGACGATCCGCAGGACTCCCAGCGCGGCGGCAGCATCGACGGCCGCTTGGACCTGGGCCTCGTCGGTGACGTCCGCCGGGGCGAAAACAGCCTGTTGCCCTGTTGCGCTTTCGTTGAGTCCGGCCGCATAGGCCTCGCCGGCGGACTGAGGCAAATCCACCAACACCACCGACGCCCCGGCATCGAACAGCCGCTTGGCGGTAGCGGCACCCAGCCCTGACGCTCCCCCGGTGACCAGTGCAACTGTGCCCTTGATGTCCATCCATCCTCCTTGATGCAGACGCGATGCAGTCCTTCGACGACCAAAATCCGTTAATGCATGTTAACTGGAATTGTGACCCAGCGCACGTTGGATAGGCCCAAGGCCCGCCGGGACCCTAACGCCAGGCCGGGGCTCCGCCGATAGGCTGGGACCATGCCGAGCAACGCCGAGCCACCTGCCCTTCCGAGCCAGTGGGCGAATCGCGCCGACCACGCTGCCCACTCGGTAACCCGCACTTTCGGCAGGCGCTTGTTCCTCCTCCCGGGCACACACATTGGCGCCATCAAGGTCCCGTGGCAGGCAAGCAGTCTCTTCGGCCCGTGGCACTACTGGTGGCAAGCGCATTACGTGGACTGCCTGGTGGATACCGGCCGCCGGGAACTCGCCACCGGAGCAAAGTTCGACGGCGGTTCTCGCCCCAGCGCCGGACGGCTCGCGTCACGGCTGGTCACTTCCGTCCGGATCAGGAACCGCTTCAGGTTCGTCAACCACTTCTACGACGACATGGCCTGGCTGGCCCTTTCGACGCTCAGGCTGGACCAGTTGGCGGAGGAAACCCGCAAGCCCGGACGCCGCCGCAACGCCTACGTGCGCAGGTCCCTCACCCTGCAATTCAACTCCGCCGCCACGGAAGACCTTGGCGGGGGCACCTTCTGGAGCACGGGGAGGGACTTCAAGAACACCCCCGCCACGGCTCCCATCGCCTTGTATTTCGCCCGTACCGGGCACCGGGATAAGGCCCAGGTCCTGGTGGATTGGCTCAACACCAAGCTGCTCAACCCGGACAACGGCCTCTACATGGATGGGCTGCGGATCCGGAATGGCGGAACCGTGCTGGAAAACGCCATCTACACCTACAACCAGGGCCCGGTCCTGGGAGCACTGCTGGAACTCGGCGGCGACGCGAACATCAACAGGGCAGCGGAACTCGTCGAGGCAACAGCGCGTGGGCTGACCGTGGACGGCACCTCCATCATCCGCGGCCAAGGGACCGGCGATGGCGGCCTGTTCACGGGCATCCTGGTCCGCTACCTGGCTGCGGCCGCCCGCGACAGGCAACTCCCTGAAGGGGCCCGCGCCACGGCAAAGGAGATGGTGCTGGCTACCGCTGAGGCTTTGTGGGCCGGCCGCCACGAGCCCAGTGCCCAAGAGTCAGGGGCCGCAGCCACCGCCGGGGATGACAACGCAGCCCGAACTCAACCAGTGTTCTCCCCCGACCCCCTGCGCCCGGCGGGCGAGACGTATCCGCCGGGTACCGCCGTCGAACTTTCCACCCAATTGCAGGCGTGGATGGCGTTCGAGGCAGCAGCCACCCTGCACCCAACTGAGTAGCATTTGTGCGCGTTTTGAGCCGTCAAAACGCGCACAAATGCGACCTAGTTGGGCGGGGAGGCGGGACTTTTCTTCTGCGGGTACGGGGCTTCGTGCCGGGCCAGCATTTCCACGAAGCCCGCGATCTTCCTTGCCCGGGTTTCGGCGCGCTTGACCGAGTTGGTCCGGTGGATCAGCGCGAAGCGGTTCTGCGATGTCAGGACCTCGAACATCGCCTGGGCCTCCGGAACGGCGGCAATGGCCGCGGCCAGATCCTCCGGCACTTCAATGGTGGCCGGCCCGGCATAAGCTGCCTCCCAGCGTCCATCGGCTTTGGCGGCGTCGACGGCGGCCCATCCGGAGGCGGTCATCCTCCCGGCCTCGTCCAAACGGGCAATGTGCCCCACGTTCCGGGCGGACCAGATGCTCTTGGCGCCGCGCGGGGTCATACGCTGGAAGTAGCTCTCGGCGTCGCGTTTTTTCACCTGCCCGTCAATCCACCCGAAGCAGAGGGCCTCGTCCAGGGCGGCGTCGTAATCGAGTTCGGTGACGTTGCCGCCCTTCTTGTGGAGGACCAGCCACACGCCGCGGCTCTCTGCCGCGTGATCGGACAACCATTCGCGCCATTGGTCCGCGTCTTTGACGATCAGTTCTGCAAGTTCGATGGGCATGGCCCCATTCTGCTGTGAATCCGTGCTTTCGGCATAGGCTTGGGAGCGGAAGCCGCGAATTGCCGGGAACCAGCCCAGGAGGATCCATGCTGCGAGCACGCCCCATCCACTTCACCTCCCGGCCGGAACCGTGGGCCGAACTGCTTGAGGCTCTTGGCCTGGTGGTCACCAAAGCGGACAAGGACTGGTGGGAGTTCGACGCCGGATCGGGCCGCCTCGCGTTGCACAGGGTGGCGCACGAATCCACCCAGCCGGACGATGGCACCACCATGTTCGGCGTTGAGGTGGGCGTGCTGGACGAGTTCGCCCGGCGGACCAGGGACGACGGAACCATCGCGGACGTCACCGAGGCAGCCCACGGGGAAACCGTCCAAGTAACGGCACGGGATGGCTTCACCTTCCTTGCCGACCCGGCCCAACGCGCCGCGGACGGAACCTGGTCAACCTCGGACGAAGCCGACCCGGCACTCGCCGTGGTGGCCACGTGGGTGAGTCCCGACGTCGTGGGTTCCGCCCAGGAGCTGCGCAACATTGGCGCGCGGCCGCGCTCCTCGACCGACGAGTCGGCTACCTTCACTACCAAGAACGGCGGCATCCTGCGGGTGGTGCACGGCGCGGAGCCCGCGTCCGGCGACCTGGCCTTCGAGTACGACGGCGGCCTGGAACCGCTGCTGGACAGGCTCCACGGGGCGGGCATCGACTCAAGGATCGAGGACGATGTGCTGTACGTCGCCAACCCGGACGCGGCTGCCGGCTCCGCGCCGGCGTCGATCGTGGTGACGGGTACCTAGTCCTCCAACGCCCCGTCGCAAAGCCGCCGGACCACCTCGGTGAGCATGGTCAGCCCCGCAACGATGTCCTGGTCCGTGGTGTACTCGTGCTCGTTGTGCGAGATCCCGTCCACGCTGGGCACGAACAGCATCACGGTGGGAACCAGGTCCTTCATGTTGGTGGAGTCGTGACCGGCGAGGGTCATGACTTCCTTGTTGGACAGCCCCAAGTCTGCTGCAACTTTGGCGGCAAGTTCCACGCCCTCGGGCTGGTACGGCGTCACGGCCCAGGAGTGCGAGTGGTGCTGCTCCACGGAGACGTTGGCCGCCTGTTCGATCTCCGCGATGCGTTGGTGCAGCAACGCATCGGCCTCGGCCAGCACGGCTTCGTCGGCGCTGCGCAGGTCAAGGAGCAGGTTCACGCGGGACGGAACCACCACGGGCGAGTTCGGGTAGACGTTGAGCTGGCCGACGGAGGTGTGCAGGACGCCAGGGAAACGGTCGGCGAGTTCACGGGCAGCAACCACCAGCATCGAAGCCCCGAGCAGGGCGTCTTTACGGTCCGCGATCACGGTGGATCCGGTGTGCGCCTGCTCGCCGTGGACCACGAATTCGTACTTGTTGGCGGCCCAGTTGGAGCTCACCAAGCCGATGGTGATGCCCTCGCGTTCCATGCTGCGGCCCTGCTCGATGTGGATCTCGGCGCAGTAGGCAGCCTCCGGCCCTTCATACGAGCCGCGGCAGCCGATCGCATCCAGCGCGTCCCGCACGGTGACCCCTGCGGCATCCTTGGTGTTAAGGGCGTCCTCGAGTTCCAGTTTTCCGGTGTAGACGGAGGAGCCCATCATGGACGGCTTGAAGCGGCTGCCTTCCTCGTTGAACCAATTGACGACGGCGAGGTTGAAAGTGGGTGCCTCGGCGCCGGCTTCCCAGCGGCTCACCAATCGGAACGCAGCGTGGGCGGCAGCGAGGACGCCGTACGCACCGTCGTAACGTCCCGCCGTCGGCTGTGAATCCATGTGCGAGCCGACTACCACGAACGGCGCACCGGGCACGGCTTCGTAGAGGCCCCACTGGTTGCCTGCGTGGTCGAACTTCACGGTGAAGCCGTGCTCCTCGAGGAGGCCGGTGAGCCAGCGGCGCTGTTCGCCGTCGGGGACGGTGGCGGCCTGGCGGTCCACGCCGCCGTTCTCAGTGGCTCCGAAGACGCTCATGGTCCGGAAGTCCTGCACGAAAGCGGTGTCCTGGGCGGTGAAGCTGGCTGTGGTTGTCATGGTCTCCCCTAAAGGCTGTGGTGCGACTGGCCGGCTGGAACGAGCGACGCCGGCGCAGTGTGGAAGTCGGTTGATTGGTAGGTGAAACGGCCTCCGACGGCGGTGGCCAGGACGCGCAGTTGGCTGATGTCGGGTGCGTCCAAAGGAGAGGCCGAGAGGACTGTGAAGTCCGCGAGCTTGCCGGGTGTGAGGGTCCCTTTCACGTCCAGCGATCCCGTGGCCTCGGCGGCTCCGCTCGTGTAGGCCGCCAGGGCCTGCAACGGCGTGAGCCGCTCGGCCGGATTGCCGAAGACCGCGCCGGATTCCGTGCGACGGTCCACGAACGCCTGCATCCCGCGCAGGACGTTCCCATCGGCGACCGGCCTGTCGGAGCTGCCTGCGAGCGTGACTCCGGCTTCGAGGAAGCTCGCTGCCCGGTACGCCCACGGAAGGCGCTCCAGCCCGAGCGAAGCAGTCATGCCATCTCCGCCGTCGCGGAAGAAGCTGGCCTGTGGCGTGACGGCGATGCCCGCTTCGGCGAGCCTGTCCAGCTGCTCCGGCCGGGTCATGGAGGCATGCTCGATCCTGTTGGGCACACACCGTGGGCCGTAGGTGGCCTGGCAATCCGAGAGGATATCCAGGGCCAGGTCGATGGCGCGGTCTCCGATGGCGTGGGCGGCGATGGACCATCCAGCGGCGTAGGCGGATTCGATGCGTTCCCGGAGTTGCGCCGGGTCGGCTTGGAAGTAACCCACATTGCCGCGGTTGTCCTTGTGCCCGTGGCTGCAGAACTCGTGGCTCACGGCAGCCGTCTCACCCAGAAGCGAGCCGTCCAGAAACACCTTCGCCGGCCCGAGTGACAGGAAGCCGCTGCCGAATCCGGTGGAAATCCCCAGGTCCAGTCCGGCGGGAGCCGCACCGGGACTGTCCGAGGTATGTCCATCAAGGGTATGCAGCACATCCAGTACCGGCATCACCTGCGCCCGGGCGTGCAGGCGGCCGTTCCCAGCAGCCCGTTGGTAGGCGGCGAGTTCGGCCGGGCTGTGCCCGATCCAGCCTCCGCCCACCCCGGCTTCGGTGAAACTCGTGATTCCCTCCGAGGCGTAGTACGCCGTAGCCCGCTCCAGCGCCGCCTCGATGTCATCCAGGGAGTAAGGCAGGATCAGTTGCTGGATGAGTTCCTGCGCCGTTTCCTGGACGAGTCCCGTGGGACGTCCCGCCGCGTCGCGGACAATGGCACCGCCGTCGGGGTCGGGGAACGACGGCGAGTGGGCACCTGCCAGCCGCAGCGCGGCCGTGTTGACCACGGCCATGTGCCCGGAGTTGTGGCGCATGAACAGCGGCCGCTCCCCCGTGATGCGATCAAGCTCTTCGATGTCCGGGAAGAGACCGCCGTGCTGGGTCTGGCTGAAGCCGGTAGCGAAGAGCCAGCCCTCGCCTTTGGTTCCACCGCCATCCGTGACTGCGTCCCGCAGCAGCGAATACAGTTCCTCCAGGCCCCGGGCACCGGACACGTCCAGTTCCCCGAGTCCCAGGCCGAACCACGTGGTGTGGCAGTGGGCGTCGATGAAGCCCGGAGTTACCGTCGCGCCGCCGAGGTCCAAAACCTGGGTGGCTTCCACACCGGACAGGTCCTCGTCGAGGCCCACGATGCGGCCCTGCCAGATGCCCAGCGAACTGGCGGTGGGCCGGTCCGGGTCCATGGTGATGATGTCTGCGTTGCGCAGGAGGAGATCGAGTTTCATGGCGTTTTCTAGCGGTGGGACGTGGTGACGGACTTGATGCGCGTGTAGTCCTCGAGCCCGAACACGGACAGGTCCTTGCCGGTACCGGAGTGCTTGAAGCCACCGTGCGGCGCTTCGGCCGGGATGACCTGGTGGCAGTTGATCCAGACAGCACCGAAGTCGAGCTCATTGGAAACGCGCGTCACCACACCGTGGTTCTCGGACCAGACACTGGAGGCCAGGGCGTACTTGGTGCCGTTGGCGAGCTCCAGGGCTTCCTCTTCCGTGGCGAAGGGCTGGACGGTCAGGACGGGACCGAAGATCTCGTCGCACACCACCTCATCGGTCTGGAACACGCCGTCGATCACCGTGGGTTCGAAGAAGTACCCGGTTCCGGTGCGTTTGCCACCGGCCAGGACCTGCGCGTTCGCGGGAAGGCGGGACATGAAGCCCTCCACGCGTTCCAACTGGGCGGCGCTGTTGAGCGGGCCAAGGTCCTCGCCAACACGAAGAGCCGAGGCAGCATCGGCCAAAGCCGCGGCGAACTCCGCATGGATGTCCTGGTGGACCAGCACGCGGGTCACGGCCGTGCAGTCCTGGCCCGCGTTGAAGAAGGCGGCCAGGGCGATCTCGCGTGCGGTCCGCTGGATATCGACGTCGGCAAACACCACCGCGGGTGCCTTGCCGCCGAGCTCCAAATGGACGTCCTTGAGGGTCTTGGACGCTGCGGACATCACCTGGGCACCGGCCCGCGTGGATCCGGTGATGGACACCATTTCCGGAATCTCGTGGTCCACCATGGCAGCCCCGGCTTCGCGGCCGCCGCACACCACGTTGACCACACCGGCCGGGTACACCTGTTGGGCCAGTTCAGCCAGCACCACAGTGGACCACGGGGTGGTGTCGGCAGGCTTGAGGACCAGGGCGTTGCCCGCTGCCAAGGCCGGGCCGATCTTCCAGATGGCCATCATGAACGGGTAGTTCCACGGAGTAATCTGGGCGACCACGCCGATCGGCTCCCGCCGGATGGTCGAAGAGAATCCTTCGACGTACTCGGTCTGTGCCGTGCCCGAAACCACCCGGCAGGCTCCAGCAAAGAAGCGGAGTTGGTCGGCACCGCGGAGAATTTCGAGCTCGCGGGTGAGGGTCGCCGGCTTGCCCGTGCAGGCAACTTCGGCTTCGAGCAACCGGTCAACGTTGGCCTCGATCAGGTCCGCCAGCTGCAACAGCAGCGACTGGCGCGTGCCCGGCGTCGTGCGCTTGTAGCTCTTGAAAGCCGCGGCAGCGGCCTGGAACGCGGCGTCGACCGTGGCGGCGTCGCTGTCCGGAGCGGTACCGATCTGCTCGCCCGTGGTGGGGTCGAAGAACGGGAGAGTTTCCGGCGCGGAGACGGACTCGCCGTTGATGATGTTCTGGAGCTGAATCACGAAAAAGGTCCTGACTCTTAGTTTGACGTCTTGGGCGAACGCGTTGTGGGGTCCTGCGGCAAGTGCAGCAGCGCCGGAAGGCCGGAGTCGACGGCGCGGCGGAACGCGGCTGCGAAGTCTTCCGTGCGGTCCACCCGCTCGCCGTAACCGCCGTAGGAACGGGCCAGCGCGGCGAAGTCCGGGTTGGTCATGTGTGTTCCGGACGGACGGTCCGGGTAGTGCGCTTCCTGGTGCTCACGGATGGTGGCAAAGATGCCGTTGTCCACTACCAGCACGATGAACTGCGCGCCGTAGCCCATGGCTGTGGCGATTTCCTGGCCGTTCATCATGAAGCAGCCATCTCCTGCCACGGAGATAACCTGGCGTCCCGGGTACGCAAGCGACGCTGCCACTGCGGCCGGGATGCCCATGCCCATGGCGCCGTTGCGCGGCGCGGCCAACGAGTTGGCGGTGTTGTGGTCCAGGTAGCGTGCGGGCCACAGGGCGTGGTTCCCGGCACCGAAGGTAAGGACGGCGTCGTCGTCCATCTCTTTCTTGAGGACCTCCATGGCGACGCCCAAGTCGACGCCGATTCCGCCGTCGGGCGTTGGCGTGGAGAACCTCAGTTGTTCGGCGCGGGCGCTGGCGAACCAGCCGTCCTGTGGTTCCACGGCAGCGTCAACGGCGGCGAGGGCACCCGCAAACGCCGTCACGTCCGCGATCACGTGCTGGTCCACCCGGCCGAAGTGGCCCAACAGGTTCGCGTCTGCGTTGACCACAATGGTCTCGGCGCTGAGCCCCCGCTGGTAGCCGTCGGAGAGGACGTCGCCGCGGACGCAGCCTACAAAGACCAGCAGATCGGCGTCGTCCAGGCGCTGGGCGTTCGCGTCGCTGCGACCGTATCCGAGGAAGCCTGCGTAAGCGTCGCTCAGGTGGGGAACGGCGTCGTAGGCACGGAAGTCCGCCACCACCGGGATGTTGTGGCGGCTCGCCCAGGCGGCCAGTTGCTCGCCGGACTCCTGCGTCCAACCTTCGCCGCCGACGACGATGAGCGGCTTGCGTGACTGCTCCAGCTTCTGCTTCAACGCGGCAAGGTCCGCGACGGTCGGCTCCGGGCGGGCGACCGTGCGGGGTTCCACCGGGGCGTCCTCGACGACGTGCACCAGGACGTCCTCCGGAAGGCCGATGACCACGGGTCCAGGACGCCCGCTGAGGGCTGTGAAGATGGCGTCGTCCACCACGCGTGCTGCGGAAGCGGCGTCGTCGAGCGTGACCACCTTCTTGGCGGTGCTGCCGAACCAGGCGTTGATGTCGAACTCCTGGAACGACTCCCGCCCACGGTCTGCGACCGGGATCAGGCCGACGAACAGGATCAGCGGCGTGGCATCCTGGTGGGCCGTGTGGATGGCGATGAACGCGTTTGCTGCGCCCGGACCGCGGGTCACCATGGCCACACCTGGAAGTTCCGTCAGGCGGCCTTCGGCGAGGGCCATGAACCCGGCGCCGCCTTCCTGGCGGGCCACGACGTTCTGGATGGGCGAGCCGTGCAGTCCGTCAAGCACGTCAAGGAAGCTCTCCCCGGGAACGGTGTAAACCCGCTTGATGCCTGCCCGTTCGAGTTGGCCAACAATCAGGTGGCCCGCAGTGGTGGTGCTCAATGCTTCATTCCTTCTTCTTCGATGGAAAGGCGTGGGAGGAACAATCCGGAGAGGGCGGTCAGTGCGGAAACAACCAGCAGGATGATGGCGCCCGGCCAGAAGGAGTTGTTGGTGGCCACCAGGGCCGTGGCGATCAGCGGCACGAAGCCGGAGATGACGCCTGCCGTGTTGGACGTAATGGCGACGCCGGTGTAGCGCACCTTCGTGGCGAAGAGGGCAGTCAGAGCAGTACCGGAGACTGCGTAGGGAATGGAAAGAACCGCGACGCCGATCATCATGCCCAGGACAACCAGGACGGGGTTGCGGCTGTCGATGGCCAGGAACACCGGGACTGCGATGAGGGCTGAGGCAACGCCACCCCAGAGGATGACCTTGCTGGCGCCGAATTTCTCGCCCAGGCGGCCGGCCCAGATGAGCGCGCCGATTTCGAGGGCAGCGGCAAGCAGGGTGCCCAGGAGCAACAACTCGGAGGGCAGCTTGAGGACCTTGGTGCCGTAGAAGACCACAAAGCTGGTGATGAGGTAGAAGCCGCCGATGCCCAGGAGCGCCGAGCACATGCCCACCAGGATCTGCCGCCAACTGTTCTTCAGGACGCCGCGGATGGGCGCATGCTCGGTTTCGCCGGATTCCATGAGGGCTTCGAATTCGGGCGACTCGCTGAGCTTGCTGCGGATCCACAGGGATACGGCCAGCAGCGGGATGGCGGCGATGAAGGGAATACGCCAGCCCCAGGCATCGAAGTTGGTCTGGCCCACCAGGAAGAGCATGCCGAAGAAACCGCCCGAGGACAGGATGGTGCCGATCGGCGAACCCACCTGCGGAAGCGCCGCATAGCGGGCACGCTTCTCCACTGGAGCGTTCTCGACGGCGATGATCACCGCGCCGCTCCACTCACCGCCGACGGCGAGGCCCTGGACGATGCGCAGCGCCACGAGGAGGATGGGGGCGGCCAGGCCGATGGTCATGTAGTTCGGAAGCAGGCCGATAAGTCCGGTGACAATGCCGATCCCGACGATGGTGACCATGAGGATCTTCTTGCGGCCAACCTTGTCGCCCAGGGCGCCAAAGATGAAGCCGCCGATGGGGCGGGCCACGAAGCCAACAGCCAACGTTGCGAAAGAGCCCATTGCTGCGACGAACGGGTCCTGCGAGACGAAGAACTGGGCGTTGAACACCAGGGCCGCAGCCGTGGTGAACAGGAAGAAGTCGTACCATTCCAACGCCGTGCCCACCAGGGCAGCGAGGGCCACCTTCTTGGTGACGCTTTCATCGACGACGCGTGCTGCCGTAGGGCTGACGCCCGTGGCTCCGCTGACGGTGCTTGCCATTGTTGCTCCAAAAGTGCGAAAACGGGACCGGGCGTTGGGGGCCCGGAAGGTGGTGTGGATGCTTGTGAGGGGGTTCACTCCACAGTGACTTATTCCATAGTGCCAGTAGTTTTTCCCAAAATAACTAGCGATACATCACGCAAAAGGGTCGCTAGGATGTGTGAATGCACAATGTTGAAACGTCGGGGCATACCCAGCGCTGGACGGAACTGGTGGATCAGCTGGACGGGCGGCTGGATGAACTGGCCCGCGCGTTTACCGCCAGGGTCCGGGAAATCCCCGAATACGGCGAAAGCCAGGTGACTATCCAGGAGATCACCGAGACTGCCCGCGGAACGTTCCGGCGCCTCATCCGTGGGCTCAAGAACGGCACAACGGACAGCAGCGACGGACTGCTGGACTTCGCCTCCGACCTCGGCTCCAAGCGCGCCCGCGCAGGAATCCCGCCCGAATCACTGACGTCCGCAGTGCGCCTGGACTTCAGCATCCTGTGGGCCGAACTGCTGGAGATTGCCAAGCCGGAGGACGCGATCCTGTTGGCCACCAGGGTGGACCAGGTGTGGCGGGTGGTGGACGAGTTCGCCACCCGGACCCACACGAGCTACCTCACCGAACGCGTGCGCATGGCCCAGGAAGAATCGAGTATCCAGCGTGAGTTCATCGCACGGCTCTTCAACCAGAGCACGCCGTCCCTGGAGACCTCCGCGCAAGTAGCTTCGGCCCTCGGCATCAACCCGGAATCCCGGTTTGCCCTGGTGGCTGCGAGCGGCGATCCCGGGGCACGGCTCCGGGCTGCCGCGTCGCAGTTCGGATCGAACCAGCACTCCCGGCAGCGATTGTTCCTGCACGAGTCGGGCGGAAATACCTACGTGTTCTGGACCCTGCCGCCGCTCCGGTCAAGGGGTCCGGTAAACCGCGGCGAGCTTCACGGACCCGACGCCGAAAGACATCAGCTGCCGCCCGGCGTCGTGGACGTCCCGTGCGGTTACGTCCCGGAGATCCTCGGGTTGCGGGCCCTGCCAGCAGCGGCCCGGACGGCAGAAAGCCTGGCCGCGCTGCTCCGGCCACGCGATGCAGGTCCGCTGTCCGCTGGCTCAGCATGGGCTCGGCTGGCGCAACAGAACCTGCAGGACGCCGGACTGGACCTTGCCGCCGAACTCGAGGACGCCCTGGCCGAATGCAAGGGCGGCGAGCGCGAGCGCCTGTTGGAGACCGTTCGAAACTACCTGACCACAGGGAACGTTACCCTGACCTCGGAGCAGTTGTTCTGCCACCGGAACACCATCCTGAACCGGCTCAACCGCTTCCAGGAATTGACCGGAATCGACCTCGCGGTGCCGGTGAGCGCAGCACGGCTGGTGGTGGCCTGGGCATAGTGCCGCGTGTTGATTCCAGAGGGGCCCGATGTGTGTTTTCACATTTCCGGCGCATTTTTGCTGGGATTTATGCCATTGAAGCTGTGATCGGCAACACAGAATAGTTGTAGCTACCTTGCACCGGACACTCGTCCCCGCACCCCATCCGGAGATTCTGATGGCCCAAACGGTAGATACCGACTCCGCATCCACAGCCAGGCTGGACTTGGCCAAGATGCGCAAGATTGCCCTCGCCAGCGTTATTGGCACCACCGTCGAGTGGTACGACCTTTTCGTTTTCGGAACAGCGTCAGCGCTGGTCTTCAACAAGATCTTCTTCCCCAGCTTCGACCCCATCGTGGGCACCATGCTCGCCTTCGGTACCTTCGCTTCGGCCTACATCGCCCGCATGGTGGGTGCCATCATCTTTGGCCACTTCGGTGACCGGCTTGGCCGCAAGTCGATGCTGCTCGTTTCGCTCCTGACCATGGGCGCTGCGACGTTCGCCATTGGCCTGCTGCCTGACTACCAGAGCATCGGCATCATGGCCCCGCTGCTGCTCCTCCTCCTTCGCGTCATCCAGGGCCTGGCCCTCGGTGGCGAATGGGGTGGCGCGGTGCTCATGACCGTTGAGCACGCTCCCCCGGCCCGCCGAGGTTTCTTCGGGTCCCTGGTCCAGGTTGGCGTTCCCGCAGGCACGTTGATCGCCAACGTTGCCTTCCTGATTGTGGCCTCAAGCATCAGCACGGACGCCCTGCACTCGTGGGGTTGGCGCATCCCGTTCCTGGCCTCCGTCCTTTTGGTGGCCGTCGGGATCTACATCCGCTTGAACATCGAGGAAACCCCGTCTTTCCAGGCCGTCAAGACCGCCGGGGCCAAGGCCAAGATGCCGTTTGCCTCCCTCATGGCCAAGTACTGGAAGCAGGTTGTCCTGGGCGGCGTCGCCACGCTTTCGACCGGCAGTACCTTCACGCTCCTGGTGGCATCGGGAGTCTCGTACGGCAAGAAGGAACTGGGCCACTCCGAAAGCCTCATGCTCTGGGTTGTCCTGGCCGCCTGTGCCCTGTGCTTCGTCCTGATTCCCTTCTTCGGCAAGCTCTCGGACAAGTACGGCCGCAAGCCCATCATCTACGCCGGAGTCGCTGCCGAAGCCGCCCTCGCGTTCCCGATGTTCTGGCTCATGGACACCAAATCGGTGGCGCTGCTGTTCGTGGCCTACCTTGCGATGATGACGGCATTCGCGGCCAACTATGGCCCCATCGCCACCTTCCTGGCAGAGCTGTTCGGCTCCAAGGTCCGCTACTCCGGCCTCTCAGTGGCGTACATGCTCTCCGGGCTCCTGGGCAGCGCCGCCACGCCGTTCATCACCACATGGCTCCTTGGCCTGACCGGCCAGAGCTCTTCGATCGCCTGGTACATCATGGCGGCGGCCATTCTTTCCCTGGCAGCGCTCTTCGTCCTCACCGAGACCCGGCACGGCAACATCGACTCCGTCGAGGAAGCGCCGGCCGAGGCTGCAGCGGAAGCCGTGGCAACCAAATGACCGCAACCACCATCGAGCGCCTGGCCGGCATCCCCGGCCAGGCGCCCGCCGTCGGGCCTTTCTCCCCGGCGGTCATTGCCAACGGATTCGTCTTTACTTCGGGCCAGATCCCGGCGATCACAGGCCTGGACGATCAACCCGGCACGTTCGAGGGGCAGGTCCGCCAGACCATCGAAAACCTCGCCGGCGTCCTGGAAGCCGCCGGGTCCAGCCTGCAGCACGTGGTCAAGGTGAACACCTACCTGACCAGCGAAGAGCAGCTTGAGGAGTACAACCGCGTTTATGTGGAGTACTTTGGCGACGCCAAGCCTGCCCGGACCACGGTGTGTGTGAGCCTCTGGGGCGTGTCCCTCGAGATCGAGTGTGTCGCCGTGGTGGCAGCATGATCACCACACTGCTCCAGGACCTGCAGAAAGTCAGCTATCCCACCATCGGCCACTTCCTTGAGGACGGCTTCGTGGATCCGGCCATCCAGTCCCTGCTGGAGAACGTGAAGGTCGCTGGACCAGCCGTCACCGTCCGGATCGCGGACCACGATGCCATCGCCATGAACCGCGCCCTTCTGGCCCTGCGGCCCGGAGATGTGCTCGTAGTGGACATGCTCGGCGACCACCGCCATGCGCCCGTCGGTGCCGTCACGGCAGCCGCCGCGATCGCCCAGGGTGCCGCCGCCGTCGTGGTGGATGGCATGGCGACGGACGTCCTGGAACTGCGGGAGGCCGGGCTGCCCGTCTTTGCCCGCGGCACCACGTGCCTCACCACCAAACGGCTCCACGGTACGGGCTCGGCGGTGAACGTCCCGGTGCGCTGTGGCGGAGTGGAGGTCAACCCCGGTGATGTGGTGCTTGGGGATGACAACGGGGTGATCGTGCTTTCACCCGAAGCGGCCCGGGGAGTCCTGGATAAGGCGTTGGCATCGGACGAGGCCGAGCCGGACATCCTTGCGCGCCTTGCCTCCGGCCACCCCCTCGAGTCAATCCTTGCGTTGTAATACCGCCGAGAGCGTAACGCCACAGCGCCGGGCAAGGCCTCAACGGAACTTCGGCTGGTGATGGGGTAGAACTTAACCATGAGCGTACGTACACCCGACCCGTATCCAGGCTGGCTTTCCGATGAGGATCTCTTCGAAGCCCGCGGCCGCCTCCCCATGGTCTACGTGGAGGCTGTCCCCGTCCGCTTGGATCCGCTCGGGTACGTCAACGAAGTGGGCACCCTCCTGCAGGGCGACGCCGACGGCAACATGGTGCGCTACCTCGTCTCCGGCCGGGTCCTCTACCGCGAAACCATCCGTGCAGCCCTCCTGCGGCACATGGAAAAGGACCTCGGCCCCCTGGCTTTCCCACAGCTGCCCATCAGCCCGGTGCCGTTCACGGTTGCCGAGTACTTCCCCGCGCCCTCCCAGACCGGATTCACCGACGACCGCCAGCACGCGGTGTCGCTCGTGTTCATCATCCCGGTCACCGGCGAATGCGAACCACGCCAGGACGCGCTGGAACTCACCTGGATGACCCCGCAGGAAGTCCTCAGCGACGGCGTCCAGCAGGAATTCGAAGGCGGCCGCGGGAACCTGGTCCGCCAGGCTTTGGCGTTCTCCGGCATCGTCGCCTAGCGGGTCCTCAGGTTATTGGCGGTCCGCTTTTGTAGACTGGACGGCGGACCGCACGAGAACCAAAGGACTTCCGATGACTCACAGCCCAGCCTCACAGCAATACCGCGAAAAGCAGGCTGGGGACCTGCAAACCGGGGATTTCGTGTACCTTCCCGGGGACGGTCCGGCCGAGGAAATCGCCTCCGTTGAGGTCCAGAACGACGATTACGGCGTTGCCGCGCTGCTGCTGGTCACCACGTACGACGCCGGTACGGTGCGGATCGCTGTCGGGTCCAGTGTTCCTGTGGGAGACGGAGTTCCGCGCGGCTTGGGTGGCGACGCCAGTACGGGCAGCGAGCCGGACTCCAGCACCACAGCGAAAGAGGACGCCGAGCCTCCCGCCGAACCCGCCGTCGTCGTACCTCCCCGCCCGGCGGACCCTCCCGCCTTCACCGGCCCCACCGCCGAAGACCTCGCCCTGATTCCCGAACCGGATGGAACGCCGGAGGCCGTCGTGCGCGCCGCGGTGGCCGACCACAAGGGCAAGAACGGCGTGCAGGTGCTGGCCGAGCGGCTGGCCAAGGGCATCAACACCAAGTCCGGCAGCTGCCTCCGCGACCTGAGCGATCTCGCCTTCGACCTCTGCATCGTGCTGCGCGACCCCGACCATTCCCTTGAAGTCGCGGACCTGCTGAACGTGCTTCCGTTCGACGGGAACCTGGACCGCTGGGCATCGATCGAACGGGCCCTCGCGTTGTCCAGCTTCATTTGCCGCGAAGCCGGCCAGTCGGAGCGGGCCGCCGTCTACGAGAAACTGCTCCGCGCCCCCGAGTCCCAGGAAGAGGACCCGTTCAAGGCACTCGTCAACGCCCGGGTCCGCCAGCGTTCCCTGAACGAGCCCAACCTCTACGACAAGGAAATTTTCCGTGCCATGGACAACGGGAACCGCGACGCCGAGCGTGAGTGGCGGTTCCTGCGGCTCGAAGCGTTGATGTTCCTCCGGGCACATGGCGGCTCCAAGACCATCGCCGAAGACGAACTCGGGCGACGGATCGCGAACGAACTCGAAGCGGTGCGCGCCTAGTCCTCTACCTGCGGAAGTGCAAGGCCTGTTATGGGCACCCAAACGGCGGTAAATTCAGGGCCATGACGAACAATCTGAGCGTTGTGATTAATGCTGACGCGCAGCAAGTTTGGACGATGCTGCGCGAACCGTCGCTGGTGGCCCAATGGCACGGCTGGGAAACCGACGAGCTGACCGACGAAATCAAACAAATCTACTTTGATCCGAGCGTCGTGGAAGGACCGGACCACACCAGCCTGACCGTTCGCGGCGGCGATGAATTCGAGCTCCATCCCGTCTCCGGCGGCACCGAAGTCAAGGTCACGCGCGCCGCGCTGGACCACGACTCCGAGTGGGCCGAATGGGACGAGGACATCACCCAAGGCTGGCTCACTTTCCTGAACCAGCTCCGCTTCACCCTGGAACGCCACCCGCACGGCAAGCGCCGGACGCACTTTGTCTCGGTCTCCGGTGGCGGGTCGGCCATTGAGAAATTGGGGTTGGGCGATCTTCCGCCGGTCGGCGACGAATACTCACTCACACTAACCACCGGCGAGTCGATTTCCGGGAAGGTCTGGTTCAAGAGCCGCCACCAGGTTGGCGTCACCGTGCACGGCTACGCCGGACACGGCGATGGGCTGCTGATCGTCGCCGAACAACTCGCGATTCCGGAGAAAAGGCCCGACGGCGGCGCCATGGTGATTGCCTCCACTTACGATTTGGGGGCCCACACTTTGGCGGACATCCGGTCCTCGTGGGACAAGTGGAAGGACTCAGGCTCCGGGTCCTGATGGTTGCTGCCGGGCCCACCCGGGTCTGCCGGGTAAGTTACCCGCGGTAAAGCTGGCACACTTGGTAACGTGCCAGCTTCCGCATCTTCGCCCTCATCCGTTCCCTCTGCCGTCTCCGATCCTGCGTCCGGTTTCTCCTTCTCGGTGGGCCAGCGACTGACTGAAACGTCGTCGCCGTCGGACGCTTTGGTGGACGCCAACGGCGGCGAATTCCTTGGCAGGACCGGAACCATCAGCACGCCGCACGGAACCATCCAGACGCCCGCGTTCATCGCCGTCGGAACCAAAGCCACCGTCAAAGCCGTGCTGCCCGAGTCGATCGCGGACCTCGGCGCGCAAGCGGTCTTGGCGAACGCGTATCACCTGTACCTGCAGCCCGGACCGGAAATCCTCGACGCCGCGGGAGGCCTCGGCGCGTTCATGAACTGGTCCGGGCCTACTTTCACCGACTCCGGTGGATTCCAGGTGATGAGCCTCGGCTCGGGGTTCAAGAAGGTCATCGACATGAAAAATGTGGATACTTCCGGCCCGGATGACGCCGTGGCACCAGGCAAGGAACGCCTGGCGCACATCGACGACGACGGCGTCTGGTTCAAGTCCCACCTCAACGGAGACAAGCACAGGTTCTCCCCCGAGATTTCCATGCAGGTGCAGCACCAGATCGGCGCGGACATCATGTTTGCCTTCGACGAGCTCACCACGCTGCAGAACTCGCGGGCGTACCAGGAAGAGTCGTTGGAACGCACGCGCTTGTGGGCTCTGCGTTGCCTGGACGAGCATTTCTCCTTGACCGCTTCCCGGACGGGCAAGCCCTACCAGGCGTTGTTCGGCGTGATCCAGGGTGCGCAGTACGAGGACCTGCGACGCAAGGCCTGCCGCGACCTCGGCGCCATGCCCTTCGACGGCTACGGAATTGGCGGGGCGCTGGAGAAGGAGAACCTGGGGACGATCGTGCGCTGGTGCAACGAGGAGCTCCCCGAAGACAAGCCGCGGCACCTGCTGGGGATCTCCGAGCCGGACGACATTTTCACGGCCATTGAGAACGGTGCCGACACCTTCGACTGCGTCTCCCCCACCCGTGTTGCCCGGAACTCCGCCTTCTACACCCCGTATGGCCGGTTCAACCTGTCCGGGGCGAAGTACAAGAAGGACTTCGGGCCGCTGCAGGAAGGCTGCGACTGCTACGCGTGCGCCAACTACTCGCGCGCCTACATCCACCACTTGTTCAAGGCCAAGGAAATGGTTTCGGCGACGCTCATCTCCATCCACAACGAGCGCTTCGTGGTGAAGATGGTGGACGATGCGCGTCTCGCCATCGAGTCCGGGGATTTCTTCGAGTTCAAGGCCGAGACGTTGGGGCAGTACTACTCGTAGCCTTTGGTGGGCGCCGGGTTCGCCGGAAACGTGCTTGGAGGCTGGGAAACCTCCAGCGGCTGGGCACCGTTCCAGCGAACCCGGCGTGGGCTTACGCTGCGACTACTCCGTAGCTCGGCTCGCGCTTCTTGATCCAACCCACCACCAACACCGTAATGGGCACGAAGATGAACTCGACGGCGGTCTTGTAGACGAAGCCCACCAGGACGTAGTTGACGAACGAGCCTGCATCCGAGATGCCGATCACCGAGGCAGCGATGCTGCAGAAGATCAGCGTGTCCACGAATTCGCCCACCACAGAGGAACCCATGAGCCGGGCCCAGAGGGTCTTTTCTCCGGTGCGTTCCTTCATCTTCACGAGGATCCAGGAGTTGATGGTCTGGCCGGCGAGGAAGGCGAGCAGCGAAGCCAGGACGATCTGCGGAACCGGGCCAAGTGCGCCCTCGATGGCTGCTTGCTTGGCGGTTCCGTACTCGTCGTCGAAGCCGGGAAGGATGATGATCACCCAGTAGCAGAGGGACGCGAACACACTCAGCGCAAAGGACGTGATGATGGCTTTGCGGGCAACCTTGAACCCGTAGACCTCACTCATCACGTCGCCCAGGATGTAGGCCAGCGGGAACAGGAAGAACCCGCCGTCGGTGATGATCGGGCCGAGCACCACACCCTTGGAGGCGCCGATGTTGGACAGGATCAGCACCACGGCCATGACCGCCAGCATGATGCCGAAGTAAGGGGATCCGATAGAGGCAAAGCGGGGAGCTGGTTTGCTCAACGTGCTGGAGCCTGAGGGCGAGGGCATGGGTCATCCGTTCGTAGTGGTTCGCGCAGGCGCTCGTTTCGAGGCCGCCCCGCTGTATTAGCACTGTGTTTGGTGGGGCATCCGGCCCGTCACCAGCTACATTCTCCCACCTCCCCAACCCTCTCTCACCAAACCACCCCAACCGCCCAACCCTCTCTCACCAAACCACCCCTCCTCCCCAACCCTCTCTCACCAAACCACCCCAACCACCCAACCCTCTCTCACCCCACCACCGTTCCCGCCCAACCCTCTCTCACCTCCTTTTTGAACACGTTCAGAAGTCGTGGCATACTCATTCTTGAACACGTTCAAAACCTGCTCGGAGGAACCATGGCCGCCAAAAGCGAGCAAACCAGACAACTCGTAGCCGACGTCGCACTGAAGATGTTCCGCGAAATCGGCTTCGAGAAGACCACTATGCGAGCCATCGCCCAGGAAGCCGGCGTCTCGGTGGGCAACGCCTACTACTACTTCTCCTCCAAAGATGAACTGGTTCAGGAGTTGTACCTCCAAGTCCAGAACGAGCACGCTGTCGCAGCGGCGAAAGCCCTCGAAGGCGTCCATGATTTGGCCGGGCGCCTCAAAGCAGTCCTCCACAGCGGCATCGACGTCATGACGCCGTACCACCAGTTCGGTTCCGACTTCATTGCGACGGCGATCCGGCCGACGTCGCCCGTCAATCCGTTCGGCGAGGCGTCCACCGCCGCCCGGGACGCTTCGCTCGCGATCTTCCGCTCCGCCGTCGACGGTTCTTCACCCGCCGTCGCGAAGAAGCTGCGCGCCGACCTCCCGGAACTGCTGTGGCTCGCCCACATGGGGATCGCATTGTTCTGGGTGTACGACCGGTCCGAGAACCAACGCCGCACGCGCAAACTGATTGACGGCGCGGCGCCGCTGGTGGCTCGCGGGCTGTCGCTGGCGAAAATTCCGGGTGTCAGCAAGGTGTTCGACGACGTCCTCGGCTTGGTCCGCAACGTCAGGGAAGACTCATGACACGGACGGTGGTGATCGCTGGGGCTTCGGGGTTCATCGGCAGGTACTTTCGGCGGCGGTTCGTCGAGGAGGGATGGCAGGCGCGGACCATTGGTCGCGATGCTTCGGCTGACGCGCAATGGAACGACGACGGAGGCATGGCCAGGGTGCTGAACGGCGCCGAAGTGCTGGTGAACCTCGCCGGACGGACCGTGAATTGCCGTTACAACGAACGGAACCGCCGGGAAATCCTGGAATCCAGGGTGCTGACGACGCGGTCAATGGGGGTCGCGTTGTCCCGCTGCGACGAACCGCTGCGGACGTGGATCAACGCAAGCACCGGAACCATCTACCGGCATGCGGAGGACCGGCCGCAAACGGAAGAGGCGGGGGAACTCGGCAGCGGATTCTCGGTTTCCGTAGCCCGTGCGTGGGAGGACGAACTGGCCGCGGCTGTCGTGCCGGCCACCCGGAAGGTGCCGCTTCGGATCGCCATTGTCTTGGGTGGGACCGGTGGCGTGATGGGACCCTTCCGGAACCTGGCTCGCGTGGGCTTGGGCGGACATATGGGTCCGGGCACACAAAAGTTCAGTTGGATCCATGTGGAGGACTTGTTCCGGGCGGTGTTGTTCATCCACGACCGGCCCGAGCTTACTGGTCCCGTCAACGCAGCGTCGCCCTACCCTGTGGAGAACCGCGAACTGATGTCGTTGGTTCGACGAAGCCTCGGTGTGCCGTTCGGGCTTCCGACGCCGAAGTGGTTGTTGGAGCTGGGCGCGGTGATGATCCGCACGGAGACGGAGCTCGTCTTGAAGAGCCGCTGGGTGGAGCCACGCAGGTTGCTTGACGCAGGGTTTGCCTTTGGACACCCGTCCTTGGCGGGCGCCCTCAACGAGATCGCGGCGGCAAAGTCATGAACGACTGGGACGACGACGAGATAGCTTTGGCCGAGCCGCGGCCAACACAGTACGACTCTCGGGAGCGCGTAATTTTGACCGGCAAGGGGCTCGCGGTCGGTGTCCTGGTTGCCTATGTGGTCTTCAGCTTACTGCTGACCACGCAGGCTCCGGGTTGGGCATTGATCTTCTTTATCTACGCGGCCATCCCCTCAGCATTCATCGGCAGCGGGGTAGGAGCCGTCCTGGGATGGGCGCTTCGTCGCGTGGGCAACCAGTGGTTTCACGTTGCAGCGTTCTTCGCTGCCGGCGCTTTGATCTGTGTACCCTTCGGCGGCTTCTCAAGCTGGGGCGCAACCCTATTCAGCCTATCCATTGCTTTGGCGGCGGGTATGGGCCGGTTATCGGTGTGGAAGCTGGTCAAACTCAACCCCCAACCCTCTCTCACCTAACCGCCCTTTCCACCCAACCCTCTCTCACCGAATGACCCCTTCTCCTAAGCCCTCTCTCACCGTGCTTCATCGACGCGCATCCGCCTGCTCACGGGATTGCCAACGTAACGCGGCACTGCCTGCATGTACTCGGCGTAAGTAGGACCGAACTCCTCGAGGAGCACCTTTTCCTCCCACAAAGCCCCGAGGTGTTCCACGAGGATCCCAGCAGGTAACGTCGCAAGGGCCCAGGAGGAACCTCGGAAAATCGCCACGCCCGCATGGATCAGCCACCATCCCAGGTACATGGGATGCCGGCTCGCCGCGTAAGGACCACTGGTCACCAACTCCTCGGGACGTCCTAAAACGAAGTTGCCCTTTGTGTGGCGACGGCGTTCTGCAACGGCCCACGCGGTAACTCCCACTCCTGCGGCAACCACGATCACCCCGGCAATCCTGCGCATGCCCCGCATGGGTGCGACGCGTGTCGGATAAAGCCGACCGAGCACGACATCCAACACCAACCCGACCACCTGTCCAGGTGGCAAAGGGACGCTGGCTGCCTCCCGTTTCAGGACGAGTGCTGCCCTCCGAGCGATGGTCATGGCATGAACCATATTCCTGGCTTTCCAGGAATGCCATGGCGAGTGCCCGAAGCGAGAGAGCGACCGCCCACACCAGCCAATCGGTGAGAGAGCGTCCGCCCCAAAGGGCGATTCCGTGAGAGAGCGTCGGGGGGACCACAGCCTTAAGGGCGTCGGGCGCCCAAGCTGCGTGCCGCCGTCGTGCGTCGCCAAACGCGACCCTGAAACCTAAGGAAGTGTTAGGAAATCACCTCCTGCGTTGGCTGTGCCGTGCATCACCCATAGTTTGGAATACGTCCTCTTCACCCCCAAGAGGGCCTTTCTTAGTCGACGAAGAGCCATGCGCAAGGACGCCATGAGCACGAGCTTCATGGACAGAACGAACTCATGAAAGACACGGCTGCCGCGTGCGCAGCCGGCCAGGAAGGTTCATTGATGAGCACCCAACAAGCTGCGCCCCTCAGCGAGGCGGCCCAAACCCGCAAGGCCGTGGGCAACATCCTCAAGGGCTCCGCGGGCAATCTCGTGGAGTGGTTCGACGTGTACGTCTACACGGCGTTTGCGGCGTATTTCCAGTCGCACTTTTTCAATTCCTCGGACGATCTCCAGGCGGGCCTCGAAGCGATGGCGGTCTTCTCGACGTCGTTCCTTATGCGACCCATCGGCAGCTGGTTCTTCGGCCGCTACGCAGATCGTAAGGGCCGCAAGGCCGCGCTGACGCTGAGCGTGACCATGATGTCCGCGGGCTCTTTTGCCATCGCCATCCTGCCGACACAGGACGTGATCGGCCTGTGGGCAATGATTCTGCTGGTCTTTGTCCGCGTGGTCCAAGGCTTCTCCGTGGGCGGTGAGTACGGGACAAGCGCCACGTACATGTCGGAGGCTGCAACGGCGAAACGGCGTGGCTTCTTCTCGAGCTTCCAGTACGTGACGCTGGTGGGCGGACAGATGCTGGCCCTCCTGGTGCTCGTGATCCTGCAGAACACCATGACCAAGGAAGCCCTGACTGAGTGGGGTTGGCGAATTCCATTCGCCGTAGGTGGTGTCGCTGCGCTCGTGGTGCTCTGGCTTCGCCGGTCCATGGAAGAAACGATTTCCGCAGATCAGCTCCGCGCAGCCCATGTCAAGGTTGCGGGCGAGGCACAGCCGGGAACCATGAAGCTCCTGTTCACCAAGCACTGGAAGCCGCTGCTGATCTGCATTGGCATCACGCTCGGCGGCACGGTGGCGTTCTACACGTACACCAACTTCATCCTGAAGTTCATGAACGATACGTCCGGCATCCCCAAGACCGACACCTCCGTCATCAACTTCTGGGCGCTGTTCATCTTCATGCTCCTGCAGCCGGTCTACGGCATGATTTCGGACAAGATCGGCCGCAAGCCGCTGCTCGTGTGGTTCGGCGTGACGGGCGTGCTCTTCACGTGGCCACTGCTCTCCATGCTTGCCGGCACCAAGGATCCGTTGATGGCCTTCCTGCTCATGATGGGCGGACTGTTGATGGTCGGCGGTTACACCTCGATCAACGCCCTGGTGAAGGCCGAGCTCTTCCCGGCGTCCACCCGCGCACTTGGCGTTGGGCTGGGTTACGCGATCGCCAACTCCCTGTTCGGCGGCACGGTTCCGCTGATCGGCGCTGCGCTGCAGAAGGCCGGCCAGGAGAATCTCTTCTTCACCTACGTCACTGCCGCAATCTTCATCTCCCTGCTGGTGTACGTCTTCGCGCTGAGGAACAAGAAGGCGACGCACCTGGACACGGAACAGGGCCACGCGTGGGATGGTCGCGGGGACAAGAAGGACCTCGTGGACGCCTAAAGCCCCCCCGTTGTGAGGCCCGCTCTGCGCCCTTTGTTTGTTGGGAAGGGCGCAGAGCGGGCCTGGCAACGTTAAGTGGCGCGGGTGGGTGATAGAGGGTTTCGATAAAGACGCCAAAGGGTGATAGAGGGTTTCGATAAAGACGCCAAAAGGTGAGAGAGCGTTGCCCAAAAGACGCTTAAAGGTGAGAGAGCGTTGGGGATGTACGACGGCGGCTGCCGGGGTTGGGTGCCTTGCGTGCCCGTCGGAGGGGCGGGCGTGCCCGTCGGAGGGGCGGACGCTCCGGGAAAGGAGTAACCTCCAAGACGGACCAATCGCCGCAACAAGGAGAACACCCACCGTGCACGTGCTCATTGTCGAGGACGACGACGCCATGGCCTCGGCCCTCGGTGCCGCGGTTGCTTCGGCAGGACACAAGCCCACCCGGGTATCCCGCGGCGAGGACGCGCTGCTCGATCATCGCAACCACGAGGTGATCCTCCTGGACCTGGGCCTCCCGGACCTGGACGGCTTGGACGTCCTGCGCAAGCTCCGCCAGGTCACCCACGCCCCCATCCTCATCCTCACGGCGAGGGACGATGAGCGGAGCGTGGTCCTGGGCCTGCGGTCCGGAGCCGACGATTACCTGGTCAAGCCCGTGAAGCTCGTCGAACTGCTCGCGAGGATCGAAGCGGTCACACGGCGCACCAACCGTTCCGGCCCCAGCGCTCCACAGCAGATCGTGGTTGGGCCCCTCGCCGTAGACCTCGACCGCAGGGTAGCCGCCGTCGAGAACCGCGAACTGTCGCTGACCGCCACGGAATTCGACCTCCTCGCCCTGCTGGCAAAAAACGCAGGATCCGTGGTCACGCGCGAGCAGATCCTCGACGCCCTCTGGGGTGACGCATTCCTTGCGCACTCCCGCTCGCTCGACGTCCATCTGACCGGGCTCAGGGCCAAGCTCAAAATCCCGGGCTTCATCATCAACGTCCGAGGCGTGGGCTATCGCGTGGAGCAGGAATGAAAGTCCGCGTCCTGGGCATCCTGAGTGTGATCGCCGTGCTCATTGTGGTGACAGTGTCCAGCGTGATCCTGAGCTCGGCCGGCCGCGAACTCACACAAGAGGTCCAGATCAACCGCGTGGCCGCCCTGAACCGCTTCGCCCAGCTGGCCAACGACGCCTCCGCTGACAATGACACCACCCAACTCCAGCGCGAAATGGACCGGTACTCCGAGCTCTACGGTGAAGGAATCCTGATCCGGCTGCAGGAACGAACGCTGCGGTCCGGGAACCTCGATGAGGACCGGCCGGACGTGAAAGAGGCCATCAGCCGGGCCAGCCTCAACCTCAGCGACACCACAGTCAGCACGGTCCGTCCCTTCGAGACCGGAACGGAAACCATTTCGCGGTCCTTCGGCACGGCCAGCCAGGTTCTCGGCGAAACCGTCCTGGAAGTCGACCCCAGCGCTGCCAGGGCGAAACTACGGGAGCGGTGGTTCGTCGTCGGGCTTGCGGCGCTGGCGATGTTCGCAGTGCTGCTGATGGCGGCGGCGCGGGTCACCGGCTGGGTGCTGCGGCCGGTGCACAGGCTCAGCAAGGCGGTCCACGAACTCGAAGAAACGGGGAAAACCAGCCAACTCCCCGAGGCCGGTCCGCCGGAACTGCGCGAGCTCAGCCGCTCGTTCACTGCAATGGCCAACACGGTCAGCGCGAGCATGGCCTCGCAGCGCCAACTGATCGCCGATACTTCCCACCAACTGCGCAACCCGGTGGGTGCCCTGCGGTTGCGGATCGACCTGCTGCAACTCGAACTGCATAACACACCCGGGGAGGCCGCCGCGGCGGGAGTCGTTGCGGAATTGGACCGCGTGGAACATATGCTCGACGGCGTGCTGAAGCTGGCTGCGGCGGAACACCGCGCCGCCGCTGGGGCTGCTGGAACAGCGCAGGAGCCGGAGCACCGACGGCAAAGCGTGATTGACCCCATACCCGTGCTCCAAGGCGAAGTGGAACGTGCCGAACCCGCGGCGAAACGGGCAGGCTGCACCGTCACCCTGGCACAGCCGGGTGAGCCACTGGCCATCCGTTGCGACCCGGAAGAGCTGGGCCAAATGGTGGGCGAACTCCTGGCCAACGCCATCAAGTACGCTCCCGGCGGCCGCATCGCCGTCTCGGCCCGGCCCACCCAAGGAGGCGTCGCCGTCGTCATTTCCGACGACGGTCCAGGCCTCAGCGCCGAACAGCGCGACGCTTCCACAAAGCGGTTCTGGCGGGCGCCGCAGCACAGCAACATTCCCGGGAACGGCTTGGGCATGACCATTGTGGAACGCCTGGCCGAGGCCAACGACGGCATGCTGTTCCTGGATGCCCGGGAGCCGCGAGGACTGGCCGCGCGGCTGGAATTCACAGGCGGACCCGATGCGTGAACTGATGCCGCGGCGGGCCGTGCTGCGGGCCGGGCTGATAATCGGCGCTGGCGGGCTCTTGTTGCCCGCGGCCGCCTGCACTCCGGAGCCGAAGCCTCAGCAGCTGACCGTTGCCGGCGGCGAGTCGGGGGGCTTCTACCTCGAGTTCGCCACCCTGTTGGCCGGGCTGCTGCAACGCGAGGGCATCGCCGGGACCGCGACACCCGTGGTCACCGGAGGAAGCCTGGACAACGTCAGGCGGGTGCTGTCCGGAGAGGCGACACTCGCCGTCGCCTTGGCTGATACCGCGGTGGTCGAAGCTGCTGCCCACGAGCGGGGCGACGGCTTGGTGGCTCTCGGAAAGGTGTACGAAAACTACGTCCACTGCATCGTCCGGGAAGACAGCGGAATCCGATCATTTTCCGAGCTGGGCGGCAGGACCGCAGCCGTAGGTGAGGTTGGCTCGGGGACCACCCTCACCGCCGCAAGGATCATTGCCGCTGCCGGGCTGGGGTCGGAACAGGCTCCGGACAGCGCCCTGAAGCAAGTAAACCTTGGCCTGAACCAAGCCCTCGCGGCGCTGCAGGACGGTTCAATCGACGTGATGATCCAATCCGGGGGCGTACCCACGGCACCGGTCGTGGCTGCCGCCAAGGAAACCGAACTGCGGCTGCTGGACCTCTCCGGCATCATCCCGGCCACCAGGGCGCAGTCCGGCTTCTTCTACGACCGCGTACTGATCCCCGCCAACAGCTACGGCCAGGCCCCCGCGGTCTGGACCGTAGGGGTGGCCAACCTCCTGCTTTGCCGGCGCGACCTGCCTGATGCACTGGCGACGGGCACGGTCGAACTGCTCGTGGAGCATGCCCGGGACCTGGTACCCGCCTCCAGTGCCGGTGTCCAGTTCCTCAGCCCGGAGACGCTCATCAACACGGCCGGCGTTCCCCTGCACCCTGCTGCGGCGGCTGCGTACCAGGCGCTGCACGGCTAATTGCATGGCTGGCGGGTCTGCGAGCGAACGGGGCACCGCCAGGAAACTGGCAAAATGGAAACCATGACTTCAGCCGTTTCCCCTGCCATTGCACTGACCATCGCCGGCTCGGAAGCGACCGGCGGCGCCGGTGCGCAAGCCGACCTCAAGACCTTCCAGGAACTGGGAGTCTTCGGCATCGTCAACCTCACCTGCATCGTTTCGTTCGATCCCAAGGACCAGTGGAACCACCGCTTTGTGCCGGTGGACCAGCAGGTCATCGCGGACCAACTGGAAGCCACGACGGCGGCCTATGGCGCCGCTTCCGGCGCACCTTCGGTTCTGGACACCGTGAAGATCGGGATGCTCGGGAGCCCCGCGACGATCAGCACGGTTGAGAAGGCGCTGTCCGACGGCTCCTTTGCCAACGTCGTGCTGGACCCGGTTCTGATCTGCAAGGGCCAAGAGCCGGGCCACGCACTGGATACCGACCAGGCGCTGAAATCCCAGATCCTTCCCCTCGCCACGTTCGTCACGCCGAACCACTTCGAAGCCGAGTCCCTGTCCGGGCTCGCCATCACGGACGAAGAATCCCTCAAGGCCGCCGCCATCCGCATCCACGAGCTCAGCGGCGCAGCAGTCCTGGCCAAGGGCGGGGTGCGGCTGGAAGGTGCTGACGCCGTCGACGTTTTCTACGACGGCGAGACCCTGGAAGTCCTCCGTGCGCCAAAGGTAGGCGAGGTTGCCGTGTCCGGTGCCGGTTGCTCGCTTGCTGCAGCCGTGACTGCCGAACTGGCCAAGGGTGCGTCGCCGCTGGAGGCAGCACGCACGGCCAAGGCGTTCGTCACTGCGGGTATCCGGAACCGCGTAGCGTCGGGGGCGCCGTTCGATGCGCTGTGGCAGGGTGGGGCGCGCTGAGCTAGCGCGAAACCTTGCCCATCAACGAAGCAATGGGGCGCAGGAACAGCGGCCGGGCCAGGAACCACGCCGCGGCCGTAAACACGATCGACGCTGCGAAGATACCGAAGCCCCACCAGCTGACGTCGTTGTTCGAGGCGTACATGTGGTTCAGGTTGTTCAGCGCGCCCGTTGCCAGGACCAGCGTCACGTGGACGATCACGAACGCCACGAAGTAGATCATCACGGGGAAGTGGATCTTGCGGGCGAGCTCGATCGGGTAGACCTTGTTGACCGCAGCCTTCTTGGGCCACGCACCTGACATGCGCAGACCGGTGATGATGGCCAGCGGGGAGGCAATGAAGACCGTGATGAAGTAGGTCAGCAGCTGCAACGAGTTGTAGTTGTTCCAGCCGTTTTCCACAGGCCAGTTCAGCGACGCGTACTGCAGTCCTGCCGAGACGGCGTTCGGGAACACGTCCCAGCTGGTGGGCACGATGCGCAGCCATTGGCCGGTCGCGAAGAGCAGCACGATGAAGATGATGCCGTTGAGCACCCACAACGCATCCAGCGTCAGGTGGAACCACAGGTCCAGGCTGATCTTGGACGGCGGGTTCTTGGTCTTGATGAAGCCTTTGTTGTTACGGGTCCAGTACGCCGGTGGACGAGTGGTGGTCCGCACCTGCCACCCTGAGCGGATGATCAGGACCAGGAAGAACATGTTGAGGAAATGCTGCCAGCCGAGCCACGCCGGGAAGCCGGTGGGGGTGCCCTCGGGGATGGCGGAGTGTCCAGGGTAGTCCACCAGGAACTGCTTGACGGGATCCAGGGTGCGCAGCCAGATGGCGACGAGCACCAGGATCAGTGCGACGACCAGAGCCCCTGCGGTAACGACGACGGGTTTGAACCACCTGTTCGACGTGATCCCGGACGACTTGCTTGAAACGGACATTTGGCCGCGTTCCTCTCTGGCTTGTTGGCGTGCGACCAGTTGGCGCTCTCTCATAGCGATTCAACCAGTTGCTGCCCGACGGTGAAAACGGCACCCGGGTTTTGGGGCGTTCGGCGTCAAAAATCGCAGCATTTGGTGACATACTGCAATACATATTTCTAGAACAGACTTCCAGAATTATTTCCTGTAGCTTGGGGCTGGGTCAAGGATTCTGTGGCATTGCCGGGAGGTTCCAGTGGGCCACGTTCCAGAATTCAGCCCAACGACACACCGACGCTGCACCAAGGGGACCGATGGTTCGTAAAACGTCCGACGCCGCCGTCCATTCCGGTTCCTGGCAATGGTCGCGCACTGCCGGAACGCGGCGGAACCTCCTTGATGCCGCTGCTGCGGTCTTCTCCGAGCAGGGCTTCACTGACGCCGGCATCTCGGACATTGTTGCGCGCTCCGGCTCCAGCGTTGGCAGCCTGTATCACCACTTCGGCGGCAAGACTGAGCTCTTCCTGGCTTTGTGGGACGACTACCGGAATGAACACGAGCGGCTCGTCGCTGCTGCAGTGGCCAAGGCCCGGAGGTCCGGCGAAAGCGACCCCCTCGCGCTGTTCAACGTCGGCAGCCGCAGTTATTTCGACTACACCTGGGAACACCGGGCGTTGGAACGCGTCTTCATCGAGGGCGACACTCCCCCGGGCTTCGAGGTCCTTCGACGCGAACGCGGCCGCGAATGGGTGCGGCAAAACTCGGTCCTCCTCGGAACCAGCGAGGACACCTTGGGACGGCTTACCGTCGCGGTGATCACGGACATCATCACCGTTGCGGGCCAGGAGGTCGCCTTGAGTGCCACCAAACGGGAAGCGGACGACGTCGTCAACGCTGCGGCGATCCTGGTAGCGCGGCTGGCTGGTTAGTAGGCCTGCACCAAGGTCGCGGGAAACCGCCGAAGGCCCCCGGAAACTTTCAGCGTCACCGCGCGGTTGCCGCGAACTCGCCCGTGCCCCAGTCTCCGAGCTGCCCTCACCGTGGATCCGCAACCCACCCTGTGAACAACGGCAACCCCGTCTCCGAGTGAACGATCTGATAGTGGAACGGGTGATCCAGGATGATTTCGCGCTCGGAAGCCGTGCCAGCAGAATCCGTTGCGTTGATCTGGGTGACCGCAGCCGCCACCGTCCCCTTTTCGGCGACCTTGATGTTTGCAGCCTGGGCCGCTTGGGTGAGCCTCATCCCGCCCTGGATGGCGTCGAAATCGCTCTCCGTCGCCAGCATCTCCTTGAGCCCCAGGGATGCAAACACCCTCCGCAGGTCGAAGGTGGTCTTGTGGTCCCACTTCGGGAGCGCGATGGTGACCACGTCCGATGGAGCCTCAGCCAACGATTTCTCAACACCGGCAAGCACCTCCGCCGAAACCGCAGCCGGAGAATCCGAACCCGGCGTACCGGCGTCGGGCAGTACCAGGCGCATCACGAAACCTTCAGCGTACGGCAGGTCCACGGCCTTCCAGCCAGCAGCCTCTGCGTACTTCATGCTGACCGTTTCACCCATGGTGGGCACGTTCACCACCTCGCCGCCGGCCTTGGTGAAGGGCCGGTCATAGGTGTCGTTCGCGCTGAACGGGGTTTGCCACGCGGCCGCGAAGTACAGCGCATTGACCAGGCTGAACGTGTTCTTGGGGTCATATCCGGCGGGAGCCTCCTTGATCCGCCCGCCGGTGTTGTCGCTGACCCAGCGGTCAATTGCAGGCTTCGTCGCAGCCTCGTCCTGAAACGACACCGGGTACACGCCCGTTCCGTAGTGCCGTCCGAGGGTCGCCAGGAAATCCTGCCCGGTGGGAGTCGAGCGCTCCACGAACAGCCCGTTCGCAGCGTGCATCACAGGCTTCCGCGGAGGGTTGCCCTCGTCAACCGAGCCGGGATCGCCGTCGTACTTTTCCAGCGAGGTGAGCAGCGCGTTCATGGCCTCGTCGCGGCCCTCGGCAGGCAGGCCGAGAACCGCGTCCATCTCCGCCGCCGTCGCCCCCGAGGTCCCCGCCCGCAGCATGCCCAGCGCGATGAGCAAGCTGGCCGGCGAGACCACCACATTGCCGTTCGTTGCGTCGCCTCCATCGGTCAGGAGCGCGTCCCCGAGCTTCCGCGCGGAAACGTTCAGGGCCTCCAGTTGCGCGTCGTAGTCCCCCGCTTGCACCGAAAGCCGGCTCACGCCGTCGGCCTTCAACAGCACGACGGCGGGTGGCTGGGGCGCGCAGGCAGCCAGGGCTACCAGCGCGCCCACCAAAGATACTGAAGCAAACCTCAGCAAGGTCCGGGCCATGACACTTCCCCCCTGTGAAACGGTGATGGCTTCATGGTGCCCCGGAAGCAGTCCAAATTCACGCGAAGTGAGAGAGCGATGCCCGAATGTTGCCGGAAGGTGATAGAGGGATCGCGAAAAGAGGCCGGAAGGTGATAGAGCGTTGGATTCCTGGGGTGGGCTCAGCGCCCCGAGTGGGCCTCGAGGAAGGAGTACACCTCGGTCTCGTCCACACCGGGGAACGCACCCGGCGGCATGGCCGCCAGCAGGTGCGAGTGGGCGCGGGCCGAGGGCCAGGCATTGCCGGCCCACTCGTTCGCCAGGGCCGCCGGCGGCCGCTTGCAGCAGTTCGGATCCGGGCAGGTGGAGGTTGCGCGGGCAGTCGTCTCGCGTCCCCGGAACCATTTCACGTGCTGGTACGGCACCCCGATGCTGAGCGAGAACTCGCCCGCTGCGGATCGCTCCGTGCGGGCCGTGCACCAGTACGTACCGGAGGGAGTATCCGTGTACTGGCTGTAGGCGCTGAACTTGTCCGGGACGTCGAACACGGCCCGGGAGGTCCACGCTTTGCACGACGGTTGCCCCTCGATGGCGCCGGTGTGGTCCTGGGGGAAGGCGACGCCGTCGTTCTCGTAGGCCTTGTAGATGATGCCGGACTGATGGGTCTTCTGGAAGTGAGTGGTAATGCCCAGATGCTGCGTCGCGAGGTTGGTGAAGCGGTGGGCGGCTGTTTCATAGGACACGGCAAACGCATCCCGGATGTCTTCCACGGCGATTTCCTTGGCCGTCTTGGCTTTCTGAAGGAAGTCCACGGTTGCCTGCTCGGGCAACAGGAGCGCGGCCGCGAAGTAGTTGGTGGCCACCCGCTGCGCCAGGAAATCACCGTAGTTACGTGGCGTTCCGTGACCCAGGACGTAGTGCCCCAGAGCCTGCAGCAGCACCGAACGGGGGTCGTGGTCCTGCCGCTGGTTCTGCGTGAGGTAAATTCTGCGGTTCTTCAAATCCGTCACAGACCGGGTGGAGTGCGGCAAATCGCCCACGTGGTGCAGCGAGAAACCGAGGTTCTCGGCGATGTCCGCGATGACGTGCTGGCTCAGCGGACCCGACGTGTAGCCCACCCCTTTGAGGACCTTCTGCGCCTCAGCCTCGTACTCGGGGAAATAGTTACCGCGCTCGCGCATCATGGCACGCAACTCGCCGTTCGCGCGGCGGGCTTCTTCCGGCGTCGCGACTTGCTCGTTAAGTTTGCGTTCGAGCTCCTGCAGCAGCCCCACTTGCGACTCCAGTACGTCGAGTGGAAGCCGCGAGCTGATGCGGATTTTGGGCAGGTTCAGCGACTCGTAGAGCGGCCCGCGCTGGTACCGTTCCAGCTCGATTTCGAGCGCCGCGCGACGACTCGGCGGCTCTGCTCCGAGCAGCTGGTCGATACTCACGTTGAGCGAGGCCGCGAGCTGTTGGAGCAGGCCCAGTTTGGGTTCGCGTTTGCCGTTTTCGATCAGGCTTAGCTGGCTGGGTGCGGTCCCGACGGCGGCGCTCAAGTCATCGAGCGTCAGGCCGGCTTGCTTGCGCAAATGGCGCACGCGGCGGCCAAGGCTGATCACGTCCAGTTCGGGGTTTACGGGGGACGACGACGGCGGCGCGACGTCGCGGCTCCAACTCACAGGCGACATTTCTTGAGAATACGCGAAGAACTGCATTTCTTTCCATGGTTTTCCTCTAGAAAGCCTCTTGAAACTGCAGAAAAGTAGTTCTCACGAAAAAGAAATACAGACCCCGGTAGCCGGCCGACGTTGCAACGACGCAGCCGAGGCCGGCCCGGGAACCACCAAGGAGACATGCAATGACCGCATCGTTTGAACCAGAGTTGACCGCAGAAGAGCAGGCCGCAGCGCTGGAACTTGAATGGTCCGCCAACCCGCGCTGGGAGGGCGTCACCCGCGATTACTCGGCTGCCGACGTCGTTCGCCTCCGTGGTCGCGTCTCCGAAGAGCACACCCTGGCCCGCAGTGGTTCGGAGAAGCTCTGGAAGCAGCTCACCGAGGAAGCACCCACCGGCGGCTACACCAACGCCCTCGGTGCACTGACCGGCAACCAGGCCGTGCAGCAGGTCAAGGCTGGCCTCCGTGCCATCTACCTCTCCGGTTGGCAGGTTGCCGCCGACGCCAACCTGTCGGGCCACACCTACCCGGACCAGTCGCTGTACCCGGCCAACTCGGTCCCGCAGGTTGTCCGCCGCATCAACAACGCGTTGCTCCGCGCCGACCAGATCGAGTACGCCGAGGGCATCAAGTCCGTTGAGGACTGGCTGGTTCCGATTGTTGCCGACGCCGAAGCCGGTTTCGGTGGCCCGCTGAACGCCTACGAACTCATGAAATCCATGATCACCGCCGGCGCCTCGGGCGTGCACTGGGAAGACCAGCTCGCCTCGGAGAAGAAGTGCGGCCACCTCGGCGGCAAGGTCCTGATCCCCACCCAGCAGCACATCCGGACCCTCAACGCAGCCCGTCTGGCAGCCGACGTCGCCGGTACCCCCACCGTCGTCATTGCCCGCACCGACGCCGAAGCCGCAACGCTGATCACCTCGGACGTTGACGAGCGCGACCAGGAATTCATCACCGGCGAACGCACTGCTGAAGGCTTCTACAAGGTCCGCAACGGCATTGAACCCTGCATCGCCCGCGCCAAGGCCTACGCCCCCTACTCGGACCTGATCTGGATGGAAACGGGCACCCCGGACCTGGAACTGGCCCGCAAGTTCGCCGAATCGGTCAAGGCCGAGTTCCCGGACCAGATGCTTTCGTACAACTGCTCGCCGTCGTTCAACTGGCGCAAGCACCTGGACGACGCCACCATCGCCAAGTTCCAGCGCGAACTCGGTGCCATGGGCTTCACATTCCAGTTCATCACCCTGGCCGGCTTCCACGCCCTGAACTACTCGATGTTCGACCTCGCCCACGGCTACGCCCGCGAAGGCATGAGCGCCTACGTCGAACTCCAGGAGAAGGAATTCGCCTCCGAGTCCCGCGGCTACACCGCCACCAAGCACCAACGCGAAGTCGGCACCGGCTACTTCGACGACATCGCCACAGCGCTCAACCCGAACGCTTCCACCCTCGCACTGGTCGGATCGACCGAAGAGGGCCAGTTCCACTAACCACCACCCGCCCAAAGGTGAGCTGTTCGCTTCGCTCACCAAAGGCACGACGGCGGCACTCGCCCCAGTGGCGGAGCGTTCGGAACTGTCGGGTCGGGTGATCCGGAAGCGTGCGTAAAAGGGGCCCTGTCCCGGACGCCGGCCGAGCCCCGCGAGGCCACGCGGCCGGGATGGGGAATAGCACGCGGAGGATTTCCCATTCCGGCCCCAACCCACCCAGGCAAGTGCCGCCGTCGAACATTTTCTTAGGAGTCTCGAAATGAACAGCTTCACCGACAACTTCACTATTAATGGCATCACGTTGACCGCGCAGCCCCTTTCGCGGCAGAACGAGGTCCTCACTCCCGACGCCCTTGAGTTCGTCGGCAAGCTGCACCGGGCCGTTGCCGATCGCCGGCAGGAGCTGATGCAGGCGCGGCATACTCGGCGCAACGCGATCTCGAGTGGTCAGGACCCGCGGTTCCTGCCGCAGACCGAGGGCATCCGCAACGATCCGTCGTGGCGGGTGGCTCCCCCGGCTCCGGGCCTGGAGGACCGTCGCGTGGAGATCACGGGACCGGTGGACAAGAAGATGACCATCAACGCCCTGAACTCCGGCGCGAAGGTGTGGCTCGCGGACATGGAGGATTCCTCCACTCCGACGTGGCGTAACGTCATCCAAGGCCAGCTGAACCTCACCGATGCCCTGGAGCGCCGGATCGACTTCACCTCCCCCGAGGGCAAGGAGTACAAGCTCAGGCCCGCCGAGGAACTGCCCACCATCGTGGTCCGTCCCCGCGGCTGGCACCTGCCGGAGAAGCACCTGCTGATCGACGGCAAGCCGATCGCCGGCGGCATCGTGGACTTCGGGCTCTACTTCTTCCACAACGCCCGGCGCCTGCTGGCCCAGGGCAAGGGTCCCTACTTCTACCTGCCCAAGATCGAGAACCACCTCGAAGCACGCCTCTGGAACGACATCTTCATCCTGGCCCAGGACCTGCTCGGCATCCCGCAGGGCACCATCCGCGCCACGGTGCTGATCGAAACCATCACGGCCGCCTTCGAAATGGAAGAGATCCTCTACGAACTGCGCGACCACGCGTCCGGATTGAACGCCGGCCGCTGGGACTACATCTTCTCCCTGATCAAGAACTTCCGCATCCGTGGCCCACGCTTCGTCCTCCCGGACCGCGGCCAGGTGACCATGACCCAGCCGTTCATGCGGGCTTACACCGAACAGCTGGTCCGGGCCTGCCACCGCCGCGGGGCCATGGCCATCGGAGGCATGGCAGCAGCAGTGCCCAACCGCAAGGACGAGGCAGCCAACACGGCATCCTTCGAGAAGGTCCGCGCCGACAAGACCCGCGAAGCCAACGACGGTTTCGACGGTTCCTGGGTGGCCCACCCGGACCTGGTGCCCGTGGCCCGCGAAGTCTTCGACGCAGTACTGGGCGACAAGCCGAACCAGCTCACCAAAACCCGCGAGGACGTCACCCCGGACGACCGCGCCCTGATCGACCTTTCCACCACCGAGGGAACCATCACAGAGTCCGGCATCCGCCTGAACATCGAGGTAGGCATCCGCTACATCGAGTCCTGGCTCCGGGGCAACGGGGCCGTGGCCATCCACAATCTCATGGAAGACGCCGCCACCGCGGAGATCTCCCGCTCCCAGCTCTGGCAGTGGATCCACGCCCACGCCATCACCGAGCACGGCGACATCATCTCCCGTGAATGGGTCCAGGACATGCTGGACGAGGAATTCGCCCGGCTGGAACGCTTCGACGGAGACCGCTTCGCAGACGCCCGCAGCATCTTCGAAGAAGTCACCCTCACCGAAGAATTCCCCACCTTCCTGACCATCCCGGCCTACGCCCGCTTCCTCACCGAAGCCAAGGAAGAAGCCACGCAAGAAGAATTGGTCGCCGCCTAGCGAACGGCCATACCGAAGCCCCGACGCTGGGCTGCCTGCACTCTTCGCAACAAGTGACCCCGATGGTCGGGGAGGCAGCCCAGCACCGGGGCTTTTCCGCACCCAAGTAAGTCGCAGTTAAGCGCGTTTAGAGCCGTCTAAACGCGCTTAACTGCGACCCAGTTGGGTACGCACGACGGCGGGGCTCGCCTTGTGTGGGCGGCTCACCTTGCGGGCGGCTCACCTTGCGGGCGGCTCAGGATTGGCGGGAGACCCAGCGCACGGACAGCGTGGTGCAGATACAGAACGTGAGCACCGAGCCCAGGATCACCAGCAAGGGAACGGTCCAGCCGCCGGACACGCTGTGGACGTAGCCAACAATCGTCGGAGCCAAGGCAGCAAAGCAGTAGCCCACCCCCTGGACGACGGCGGACATCTTTCCCGCCGCTGCCTGGGAATGGGCGAACTTGATGACGGCGATGAAGATGACCGTGATGCCGCCGCCCTGGGCAATCCCACCCAGCGAGGACCACAGCCACCACAGGCCGGGCGCGAACAACAAGCCAACGGGAACGGTCAACCACAGCACGCTCAAGGTGACCGCCACCGTCGTCGTACTCGAGAAGCGGGCCAGCAGTGGCACGCCCAAGCCGCCGACAATCGCGAAGATCTGGAACAGCGACGATCCCGCACCTGCTTCGGCGGTGCCCATGGCGAGCTCGTCGGAAAGGAAGCTCGGCAGCCAGGCTGTGACGCCGTAGTAGGAGAACGCCTGGCCCGCAAAGCCCAGCGTGAGCCCGGCAACGAGCCAGCCAACTCCGCGCGTCGGACCGGAAGCAGACGCAGCCACGGGCGGTACCGGCGAAGGAACCAGGGCCCGTCGCACGCCAACGGTAGGCAGCCAGAAAACGATCGCCGCCAAGGCCAGCAACGCACTCGCCGCGAGGGAGAGCCGCCAGCCTACGAGGTCGGCGAGCGGCGCAGTCACCACGGATGTCAGGAACGAGCCGATATTTAACGCAGCCGTGTACACGCCCATCGCGGTGGCTTGCCGGCGCGGAGCGAAGTCTCTGCGGATGATCAACGGCACCGCAATGTTGCCGATCGTGATGGCCACGCCGATGAGCACCGTGCCCACCATGACAGGAACGCCGCCACCGCTGGAACGGATCACCACGCCTGCCAGGACGCCCAGCAGGGTGAGCATGATGGCGAATTCCGCCCCGAAGCGGCGCCCGGCCATGGACGCGAGCGGCGACGCCAGGGAGAAACAGAGCACCGGAATGCCGGTCAGCAGGCCGAGCTCAACGGGAGAGAACCCGAGATCCTGCCGCAGGGAATCCACCACGGGAGCAACGGCGACGAACGGCCCACGCATGTTGAGGGCAATGAGGCCTATGCAAGCGAGGATCAGCCAACCGCGCGGGACTTTGGCAAGGAACTGACTCACGGAACGGGCCGAACGGTGACGGGCCGGGACATGACAGGAAGCGTTTTCATCACTTTCATTGCTATCACGCTTGCAGCCACCAAGGCGCCGGAAGTCGTTCCTAACCGGTGGCTTGGAGCGTGGCTTCGATCACGGCGGGCGACAGCACGTGCTGGGTGACCATTTGGCTTGCGCCGAGGATGGCCGCCCGGTCGCCTGCCATGGAGATGCCGATCCGCAAGTGCGTGGTGGCCAATGGCAGCGAGCGGCGGTAAACCACCTCGCGGATACCGGCCACCAGGTGCTCGCCGGCCTCCCCCACGCTGCCGCCAATGACGATCATGGAGGGGTTAAGCAGGTTGACCACGGTGGCCAGGACATCGCCGACGTCCCTGCCGGCCTGGCGGAGCGCCTGGATCGCCTGCAGGTTTCCCTCCGCCACGAGTCGCAGCACATCAGCGCCGGAAACGGCTTCCAGCCCTTGGGCCGCCAACTGTCGTGCGACGGCGGGACCTGAGGCAAGCGCTTCGAGGCACCCGTGGTTGCCACACCGGCAGAGGACATCGTCGCCCCGCGGCACGCGGACGTGGCCGAGGTCGCCGGCCGTACCGTTGGCGCCGCGCTGCAGGTCACCGCTGCTGATGATGCCCGCGCCGATGCCGGTGGCCACTTTGATGAACAGGAAGTTCTCGTGCTCGGGCCAATAGGCGGTGCGTTCGCCGAGCGCCATGATGTTCACGTCGTTGTCTACCAACACCGGAACGGGCAGTGAGCGCTGAACGTAAGGAACGACGTCGAAGCCGTCCCAACCGGGCATGATCGGCGGCTTGACCGGGCGTCCGGTGTCGTGTTCCACGGGACCTGGCAGGCCGATGCCCATGCCTGCGAGGTCGCCGACGTCGCGTCCGGCTTCGGTCAGCAGTTCCTTGCCCGCCGCGATGACCCTGCCGAGGACAACTTCCGGCCCGTCGGCGACTTCCTGCTTGAGGCGCCGTTCGGCGAGGACTTTTCCGCCGAGGTCCGTGACGGCGACGATCACGTGGGTGGCTCCGACGTCGACTGCGAGCACTACGCGCGCGGCCGGGTTGAAGGCAAAGCGCGACGGCGGCCTGCCGCCGCTGGAGCTTGCCTCACCGGCGGGTCCAACGAGTCCGGAGCTGATGAGCGCGTCAATGCGCGAGGCGACGGTGGAACGTGCGAGGCCCGTAGTCAGCGCGAGTTCGGCGCGGGTCCTGGCCTGTCCGTCGCGGAGTAGTTGGAAGAGATCTCCAGCACGCGAAAGACTGCCGGCGTCCTGCGCCGAGGCGTCTTTACCAGCGTCATTTCCGGGTGCTGAGGTCATGGAAACAGTGAAGCACGGATGGTTATGCGTGTCACGCACCAAAAGATTGTCGGGAATATTTCAACTTTTGCTTGACGCTCGGCAAAAGTCCCCATAGGTTGTGAGCAGCACCACATCACAACTAACGATGTCCGGTATCGCCGGCGTCGATCTACCGTTCTGATTCTGCTTACGAAGAGGTAACTGAACTTGTCCAGCCACACAGACGCTGCCCGAACACTCGGAGTCGGCATCCTCGGCGCCGGCCCCGTCACCCAGGCAATCCACCTGCCCTCCCTCGCCCGCCTCGGCGATCTCCTGACCGTCCGCCACATCATGGACGTGGACCCCGCAGTTGCGGAATCCGTTGCCGCCCGGGTGGGCGCTACCCACAGCACCAGCATCGACGCCCTCCTGGGCGACCCCGCAGTAGACATCGTTGCCATCTGCAGCCCGCACCAGTTCCACGCGGAGCAGGTCATCGCGGCATGCCGTGCCGGCAAGAAGGCCGTGCTGTGCGAGAAGCCGTTCGCCTGGAACGCCGAGGAGGCAGCGCAGATCTCGGCCGTCAGCGAAGAAACCGGCGTGCCGATCATCGTCGGCGCCATGCACACCTTCGATCCCGGCTGGTTGGCCGCGGAAGCCAACTGGGGTGACCTTCCCGAAACTGCGCATACCATCCGCTCCTCGATCGTTCTCCCGCCGAATGCCCGCTTCGAGGACTTCGCCACGGAGATCATCACCCGTCCTGCCGGTGGAACCCCGGACTACAAGGACGTCGAGGTCATCAAGGGCATGCTCCGGGGCGGCATCATGGGCCTGGCCATCCACGACCTCCCGCTGGTCCGCCGCTTCACCCCCGACTTCGCCGAGGTCGAGGTCCTCCAAGCACGGCATGTCCGCCCGTTCGGTTACGTCATCTCCCTGCGCACACCAACCCGGACCATCGAGTTGCGCGCAGCCATGAACAACACCTGGAAGCCGGAGTGGAGCTTTGAGGCTTTCTCCGACGAGGAGGCTGTCCGCATCGATTTCACCCCGTCCTACGTGCAGGCAGGGTCCGCAGTGACCACGTTCAGTCGCCGCGACGAGACAACAGTCCACGGCCCGTTCGACCACAACGGCTACGAAGGCGAATGGCGCGAACTGGCAGCCATCGCTACGGGAACCAAGCAACCGCCGTCGGCCCAAACCTTGATCGATGACCTCACGTTCGCCTTGGACATCGCCGAAGCCACGGTTGCCGCCGTGGACGCGGACCACCGTGCCCAGCAGGCCGTCCGCGAAGGAGCCCACGCATGAGCAAGCACTACTCGGTCCATACCACTCCGGAGGCACAGGAAGCCGGGGCAGTGGCCTTGGCCGTAGCCTCCCTGCCGGAAACGTTTGCCCCCGCCTCCACCACGGCCGATGTCCACGTCATCAACGGCCGCCCCGGCTGGACGGACCAGGCTATCGAAGCAATCGACGCCGGCGCCCGCGGCATCATCATCGTCAATCCGGTGACCGAAAGCGTCGAAGATCTCCAGGACGCAGCGGAAGCCAACGGCACCGCGATCGTCCTGGACCAGCGCTGGGCCTCCAGCCCCGCCGCGGCCGGAGCCGAGGATGCCGTCCGCACCATGGCCGGCCGCGCCGCCGTCCTTGACAGCGTCGCCACCGCCCCGGCGGGCAGTGACGCAGGTGGGCTGCTCGCGGACCATCTTGCCGCCGTCGTGCGTTTGACCGGGCCGCTGGAGAACCTCCGGCTCGTCAACCGGGGGACGCACGGTTACACCGTGTCCGCGCAGCTCGCCAACGGGGCGCCCGCGGCGCTGCAAGGCATCGTCTCCAGCGCCCGTCCCGCAGGCGTCCACCTCAGCCTGTTGACCGACGACGGCGGCGCCAGCGTTGCGCTTCCGGAACCGTTGGCAGCGTGGCCGGCAACGGTCAAAGTCACCGGACCGCAGGGCGAACTGCTCCTGCCGACGCTTTACGAATCCGCCCACCGCGCCACGTGGCGCCGGCTCAAGGACCACCTCGACACCGGCACTGCTCCCACCGATCTGCATCGCTTCGCGGCGCTGACGGAATCCTTGTCCACCCTCTCCTAGTTCGCAACCCTTTTCACAAGAAGCAGTACCAGTCATTCACAGCATTTGCCCTTCTCAACGTTGAGCTGGCCCGGCCACCAGGAAAGTGGACCGGTCCCGAAAGGAATCATCATGAATGTTCAGCCCGCAGCCAACAAAGCCTTTTCCCGCCGCGGTTTCCTCGGCCTGACGGCGGCAGCCGCGTCGGTTCCGCTCCTGGCCGCCTGTGGTGGCGGCTCGGCCTCGCAGGGCGGAGGCGGTGCCGGCGGCAGCATCAAGTTCTGGGACATGCCGTGGGCCACGCCGGCTTACAACGACGCCGCCAAGAAGATTGCCGAAGGTTTCTCCGGGGCCAACAGCAAGGCCACGTACCAGATCATCCAGTGGAACAACTTCTACCAGACGTTCTCCTCGGCCATCGCTTCCAAGACCGGCCCGGCCGTTTCCACCGGTGGTGGCTTCCAGGCGTTCCAGTTCGAGGAGCAGGGACAGATCGCCTACGCGGACAAGGTCATCGACAAGCTGAAGTCCAACGGCATGTTCGACGACTTCCTGCCCGGTGTGGTGGAACCCTTCAAGACGTCCAAGGGCTACGTCGCCGTCCCGTGGCAGCTGGACATCCGTCCGCTCTGGTACCGCAAGTCACTCTTCGACAAGGCCGGCGTCGCGGTCCCGACTGACTGGGCTTCCCTGCTCGAGGCGGGCAAGAAGATGAAGTCTCTCGGCGCCGTCGGCTTCGCCACCGGTTCCGGTGCGGGCAACAACATCGGCAACCACTTGATGATCATGATGATGATCAACAACGGCGGCGGCGTGTTCACCAAGGACGGCCAGCTGGACGTCATGAATGACCGCAACGTTGAAGCCATCGAGTTCATGCTCGAACTCGTTTCCAACGGCGTCATCGACCCAGCAGCCGTCAGCTACACCTCGGACAACCTGAATGCCCAGTGGAAAGACGGCAAGGCGGCCTACGGCATGCTGACCCTCGGTGTTCCCGAGCGCGTGGGCGATACCTCCGGCGACCTCGTCGTAGCAAGCCCCATCGCCGGCCCGCACGGGGACAAGGCCGCGCTGATCTTCCCGAACAACATCATGATGTACACCAACACCCCGTCCCAGGAGGCCTCGGAAGAGTTCGTGGTCTACTACCTGGGCAAGCTCAAGGAACTGTGGCAGCAGAAGCTCATGAACGCCCTGCCCGTGTTCAAGTCCATCACCGAACTCCCCGAATTCACGGCCGACGCCAACAACGTCAAGATCGTCAAGGAATACGTCCCGATCGCCAAGACTTTCGCTTCGCAGGGCACCACGCTCAGCGCCGACCTCGCAGCCCTGGACGGCGGCCAGGCACTGAACCAGTTCACCCAGACCGTCCTCACCGGCAAGACCGACGCCAAGTCCGCGCTGACGGCCTTTGAAACGGGCCTCAAGTCCGTCCTGAAGAAGTAGGCGCCCGCACCATGTCCTCCACTACAGCGCAGTCCGGCCTGGCCCGGGCCCGCAAGGGGCTTGCCCCCGGCGGGCCCGGGGGCGGGTCCCTGAACCTGAACCGGAAGAGCAAGCTCTCCGCACAGGCCTCCAGGACGTTCTTCTGGCTCCTGCTCCCCTCGGTGATCCTGCTGGTCCTGATCCACGGCTACCCGCTGTTCCAGGCAGGCGTCCAGGCCACCCACGACGGCAACCTGATCCAGACCGGCGACTTCGTCGGAATCCAGAACTTCCAGCAGGTCCTGTCCTCCCCGGCGTTCTGGAAGGCCGCCCAGTTCACGCTCCTGTTCACCATTGTTGGAGTGTTCGGGTCCTGGGCCGTGGGCCTTGGCCTGGCATTGCTGCTCCGCACCAAGATCCCCGCCGGCGGCACCTTCAAAGTGCTGCTGCTCCTGCCCTGGGTGGTCCCGATCGTGGTGTCCTCCACCGCCTGGAACTGGCTGGTTGCCACCCCGGACAGCCTGATCCCCTCGATTTTCCGTGGCCTCGGCCTGGGCACCCCGCTGTTCCTGGCCGACCCCACCCTCGCAGCGGTCACGGTGATGATCTTCAAGGTCTGGGTTTCCTTCCCCTTCATGATGATGATGACTTCAGCGGCCCTGGCCTCGGTGGATGACACCGTCTACGAAGCAGCGAGCATGGACGGCGCCTCCCGCTTCCAGCAATTCACCCAGATCACCCTCCCGCTGATCGCCCGCTCCACTTACATTTCCTGGATCTTGATGACGATCTTCTGCGTCAACGATTTCCCCACCATCTACCTGCTCACCGGCGGCGGCCCTGTTGACGCCACCACCTCCCTGGTGGTCCTGGCCTACCGCACCGTCTTCCAGGACTTCGCCACCGGCCCCGGCGTCGCTATCGCCTTCCTCATGACCATCACCCTGGTAGTCGTCTCGGTCATCCTGTACCGCCAGATCCGAAAGTCGAGCGTCGAATAATGAGCGCAGTACTCCACGCCCACCCCGAGTCCGGCCCCGCCCTGGGCATCGCGGAACCAGGCAAAGCCCGCCGCGTCCTGTCCGAAGCCGGCATGCGCGGACGCTGGTGGCGGTTTGCCCTGATCCTGGTCATCACCGCGATCGTCCTGGTGCCGATCATGGTCACCATCATCCTGGCCCTCACCCCGGCCCCGAACAGCACCGCCACCGGCCTCACCCTCGAGAACATCACCGGGGTCTTCTCCAAGACCCTCGCCGGGATCTGGCTCCAAAACAGCCTCATCACCACCCTGGCCACCGTCGTGGTCTCCGTCGCCGTCGCTGCACCGGCTGGGTACGTGCTCTCCCGCGGCCGCTCCAAGGCAGTCTCCGGCTACTCGCTGCTGCTGTTCGTCATGCAGTCCCTGCCCATCATCACCTCGGTGGTGCCGCTGTTCATCCTCTTCGCCGCTATGGGCCTGGTGGACAACCTCATGGGCCTGACCATCATCTACGTCGGCTCCACCATGACCGTGGCCACCTGGATGATGGCCGCCTACTTCGACTCCATCCCGATCAGCCTCGAAGAAGCCTCCTGGATCGACGGGTGCTCCGTTTTCGGTTCCTTCACCAAAGTGGTGTTGCGCAACTCGCTCCCGGGCATCCTGTCCACGGCGATCTTCGCCTTCCTGCTGGCCTGGAACGACTACCTGGTAGCGATCGTGTTCCTGCGCTCCAACGAAATCTTCACCCTCCCCATGGGTGTCCAGTCCTTCTTCCAGCAAAACCTCACCGACTGGTCCGGAGTCATGGCCCTCGCCGTGATCATGATGCTCCCGCCGATCATCGTCTTTGCCGCCCTGAACAAATACTTCAGCGTCGGCGGAATCGGCGGATCCCTCGCCGGACGCTAGGTCCCTCCCGCTCACTGCACCCGAAGCGTAACGTCAAGAAAAACCCACTCCCTGTAAAGGAATCCCATGTCTTACTCACTCCAGCTGTACACCCTCCGCAACGCGATCGCCGAGGACCTGCCTGGAACCATCAAGAAGGTCGCCGAGATCGGTTTCACGCAGGTTGAGCCGTACAACTTCGTGGCCACGGCTTCCGAGCTCGGCACGGCGTTGAAGGAGAACGGACTCACGGCCCCTTCCGGCCACGCGCCGCTGCTGTCCCAGGACCAGGATGAGATCTTCGCTGCAGCCAAGGAACTGGGCATCAGCACGGTGATCGATCCCTATCTCCCGGCCGAGCACTGGCAGAACGTCGAGGACATCCAGGCCACCGCGGCCAAGCTCAATGCAGCCGCGAAGAAGGGCGCCGAATACGGCATCCGGGTGGGCTACCACAACCACGCCTGGGAGCTCGAGTCCACCATCGAGGGCACCACGGCGCTGGAGTACTTCGAATCCCTCCTGGACCCGGAACTGGTCCTGGAAGTGGACACCTACTGGGCAGCCGTGGGCGGTCAGGATCCCGTGGAATTGCTGGCCCGCCTGGGTGACCGCGTGAAGTTCATCCACATCAAGGACGGCCCGGCCACCACGGACATCAAGGCCCAGCAACCCGCCGGCCAAGGCACCATCCCGGTCCTGGACGTCATCGCCGCAGCCAAGTCCTTGGAAGTGGGAGTCGTGGAATTCGATGACTACTCCGGCGACATTTTCCAGGGCATCACCGAATCCCTGAACTACCTCAACACGGCAAAGGAAGGTGCCCAGGCATGAGCTTCGCACCGTCCACTCGCAAGGGCCCCGTTGGCGTCGCCGTCATCGGCGCGGGCAACATCTCCAAGCAATACCTGGACAACCTCACCACGTTCCCGGACCTGAAAGTCCACGTGATCGCGGACCTCTTCGTCGAGGCCGCCGAGGCCCGGGCCAAGGAATACGGGATTGCCGAGTTCGGTGCCCCCGAGCTGGCACTGAACCATCCCGACGTCGAAATCATCGTGAACCTGACCATCCCGGCCGCGCATGTTGAGGTGGCCACGGCCGCAGTGAACGCGGGCAAGCACGTCTGGACCGAGAAGCCGTTCTCGCTGGACCGCGAATCCGGGCTCGGCCTGCTCAAGGCCGCCGACGCCGCGGGCATCCGCCTGGGCACCGCCCCGGATACGTTCCTGGGCGCCGGCCTGCAGACCGCCCGCCGGATCATCGAACGCGGGGACATCGGCACCCCACTGACGGGCATGACCACCTTCCAGACCCCCGGCCCGGAATCCTGGCACCCGAACCCGTCGTTCCTGTTCGCCCAGGGCGCGGGCCCGCTGTTCGACATGGGCCCGTACTACCTCACGGCCCTGATCCAGACCTTCGGCTCGGTCCGGAAGGTGGCCGCCGTCGGCTCCGCCGCGAAGAAGACCCGAATCGTTGGTTCCGGTCCCAAGGCAGGCGAGGAATTCGCCGTCGAGGTCCCAACCCATGTCTCCGCGATGGCGCAGTTCGAAGGCGGGCAGTCCAGCCACAGCGTGTTCTCCTTCGAGTCCCCGCGCCTGCGGATGGGCTTCGTGGAAATCACCGGCTCCGAAGCGACCCTGTCGCTGCCTGACCCGAACTACTTCGACGGCGACCTCAAGCTCTGGCGTCCCGGCGCGGACGAACCGGAGATCATCCCCGCAACCGGTCCGGCCCAGGGCCGCGGCCTCGGTGTGCTGGACATGGCCCGTGCCCTGCGTTCCGGTTCAGCGCACCGCGCCACGGGCGATCTGGCCTACCACGTGCTGGACACCATGGTCTCGATCTCCGAGTCCGTCGAGTCCGGCTCGTTCGTGGACGTCACCAGCAACGCACCCGCTTCGGCAGCCGTCCCTGAGGACTGGGCACCGGAAACCGCTACCCTCTAAATCCGCAGCAACCAGCGAGGAACAAGAACATGACCACCCCCGCCCACTCGTCCCTGCCTTCCGACCGTCCACTCGGCGTGGCCGCCATCGGCTACGCCTTCATGGGGAAGGCCCACTCGAACGCGTGGCGGAATGTGGCCAGTTTCTTCGATGTCCCGGCCTTCGAGCAGAAAGTGCTCGTGGGCCGGGACGCCACCCAGGTCGCGGAAGCCGCAGCAAAGTACGGCTGGACCGAATCCGCCACCGATTGGCGCGACGTGATCCACCGGGACGACATCGACATCATCGATATCTGCGCCCCCGGTTGGATGCACGCCGAAATCGCCATCGCCGCCCTCGAAGCAGGCAAACACGTCCTGGTCGAAAAACCCCTCGCCAACACCCTGGCCGAAGCCGAACTCATGACGGCCGCCGCAGCCAAGGCCCGCGCCCGCGGCGTGCAGTCCATGATCGGGTTCAACTACCGCCGCGTCCCCGCCCTCGCCCTCGCCAAGGAACTCATCGCCGAAGGCCGACTCGGCACCATCCGCCACATCCGCGCCGCCTACCTCCAGGACTGGCTCTCCGACGCCGGGTCCCCCATGACCTGGCGCCTCCGCAAGGAAACCGCCGGCTCCGGAGCCCTGGGCGACATCGCCTCCCACGCCATCGACCAGATCCTCTACCTCCTCGGCGACGCCGTCACCGAAGTCACCGGCCGCCTGCACACCTTCGTGGACCAGCGCCCCGGCCCCGACGGCCCCGAAGACGTCACGGTCGACGACGCCGCCTGGGCCACACTCACCCTCACCTCCGGAGCCATCGCCTCCGTGGAAGTCTCCCGCGTCGCCACCGGACAAAAGAACTCCCTGAAACTGGAAATCTACGGCGACAAAGGCACCATCCTCTTCGACCTCGAATCGTTGAATGAACTCGGCTTCCTGGACGCCACCCTTCCCGTCCGGGAGCAGGGCTTCCGGAGGATCCTCGTCAACGAACCCGAACACCCCTACCTCGAAGCCTGGTGGCCGCAGGGTCACGTCATTGGCTGGGAACACACCTTCACCCACCAGGTCCGCGACTTCCTGCTGGCCATCCGCGACGGAAGCCAGCCGTCGCCGTCGTTCGAAGACGGGCTCCAAATCCAGCGCGTCCTGGCCGCCGTCGAAGAGTCCGCCGCCGCCAAAAGCTCACTGATCCAGCTGTCCAACACCACCGAAGGAGCCTGACCATGCCCCGCCCGTACACCCTGTTCACCGGCCAGTGGGCCGACCTCCCCCTCGAGGAAGTCGCCAAGCTTGCCTCGGGCTGGGGCTACGACGGCCTGGAAATCGCCGTCTCCGGAGACCACCTCGACGCCTGGCGCTGGGACGAACCCGGCTACGTCGACTCCAAACTCGAACTCCTGGACAAGTACAACCTCAAAGTCTGGGCCATCTCCAACCACCTCAAAGGCCAAGCCGTCTGCGATGCCCCCATCGACTTCCGCCACGAAGCCATCGTCGGCTCCAAAGTCTGGGGCGACGGGGAACCCGAAGGCGTCCGGCAACGCGCCGCCGAGGAAATGAAACACACCGCCCGCCTCGCCAAGGCTTTGGGCGTGGACACTGTGGTCGGGTTCACCGGCTCCTCCATCTGGCAATACGTGGCCATGTTCCCGCCCGTCCCCGAAAAAGTCATCGACGCCGGCTACCAGGACTTCGCCGACCGCTGGAACCCCATCCTGGACGTCTTCGACGAAAACGGCATCCGCTTCGCCCACGAAGTCCACCCGTCCGAAATCGCCTACGACTACTGGACCACCGTCCGCACCCTCGAAGCGATCGGCCACCGTGAAGCGTTCGGCCTGAACTGGGACCCCTCCCACATGATGTGGCAAGGCATCGACCCCGTCTCCTTCATCTGGGACTTCAAAGACCGGATCTACCACGTGGACTGCAAAGACACCAAGGTCCGCCAAACCGGCCGGAACACCGTCCTCGGCTCCCACCTGGCCTGGGGCGACCCCCGCCGCGGCTGGGACTTCGTCTCCGCCGGCCGCGGCGACGTCCCCTGGGAAGCCTCCTTCCGCGCCCTCACCGCGATCGGCTACAACGGCCCCATCAGCATCGAATGGGAAGACGCCGGCATGGACCGCCTCCACGGCGCCCCCGAAGCCCTCAAAGCCCTCAAAAACTTCGACTTCCCCGCCTCCCAAACCTCCTTCGACGCCGCCTTCAGCCAGGACTAGGCCCGTGGCGGAAACGGTAAAGAACGACGACGGCGACGGTTTCGACCCGCTGTTCGACGGCACCTCCTTGGCCGGTTGGTACTCCGTACCTCGCGTGTACGGTACGGAGTACCCCGGCGGGCCCCTCCTCCTGGAGCGTTTCGAAGCCCTGGGCCTGACCCCGCCGGTAGAGCCGGAGAAGCACCCCGCCCACTGGTTCGTGCAGGACGGCGTGCTGATCGGCGAACAGGACTCCCCCGGCAGCGGCTACGGTGGCTACCTGGTCAGCGAGCAGGCCTTCGGCGATTTCGAACTGGTGCTGGAAATGCGCCCGGACTGGCCTGCCGACACCGGGGTGATGCTTCGCCGCCGTCCGGATTCCTGGGAAGGCTTCCAGGTGCTGGTGGACCACCGGCCCTCCGGCGGCATCGGCGGTTTCTTCGGCAACGGGCTGGCAAGTTTCTCGGCGGTACCTTTCGCCGTGGACGTCGCCCTCGATGAGGACGGCCGCCCCACGCGACTGATTGCCGATGACCCAGCGACGTCGGTGGAGCCAGTCACGGAAGAGAAGCGTGCCCGCCTGAGCTACGCGGCCGACGTCGAGGATTTCCTCAACGCCTGGCGCTGGGACGACTGGAACGAGCTGCGCATCCGCTGCGTGGGTGCCCTGCCGGTCATCACTACCTGGGTCAATGGCGTGAAGATCGCCGAGCTGGACACGGCCACGCTCGATTCACCCAATTACAACGCGGCCGACGTCCTCGAAACACTCGGCAACCGGGGCCACATTGCGCTGGAAGTGCACGACAACGACTCGATGTTCGGCGAAGCCCGCTGGGGCAAGGGCGCGCAATGCCGCTGGCGGAACATCCGGATCAAGGAACTCGCCGGCGACGGCGGGAAGGACACTGAGTGAACCGCACCCTCCAACCCGGCCAGCGGAGCGAAGTCTGGATCGCCTCGGTCACCGGCGAAGCCGAACTCCTCTACAGCACGGACAGCATCCTCCTCGAAGCACCCAACTGGACCCTCGACGGGCAGTCCTTGATCCTCAACGGCGACGGGAAACTGTGGCGCCTGGACGTGGCCAGCCGCGAACTCACCCACATCCCCCTCACCGGCGTACCCGACCTGAACAACGATCACGTCCTGGATCCGGACGGGAAGAACATCTTCCTCTCCGCCAACGACGGCCACATCTACCGGGCACCGCTCACCGGCGGCCACGCCACCCGGATCACCGGGGACGACGGCTCCTGGCACTTCCTCCACGGAGTCAGCCCGGACGGCAAGGAGCTCGCGTACGTGGGGATCGCGGACGGGGATTTCACGCAGCCGGGCCGCCTCATGACCATAGCGTCCGACGGCGGTGCTGCCGCCGGCGTCGATGTTGGAGACGGCCACTGCGACGGCCCGGAGTACTCGCCGGACGGAAAGTGGCTTTACCTCAACACGGAATCCTTCAGCACGGACAAAGGCCATGCCCAGCTCGCCCGGATCCGCGTGGACGGGACAGGGTTCGAACAACTCCTGGAAACAAACACGGTGGACTGGTTCCCGCACCTTTCCCCGGATGCCCAGCACGCCTCCTACATCCGGTTCCCCAGCGGAACCCAAGGCCACCCAGCGGACTTGCCCGTCGCCGTCGTGCTCGTCTCAACAGGCGACTGGCACACTCCGCTGCACACCTGGCCGCTGTTTGGTGGCCAAGGTACGCTCAACGTCAACGGCTGGTCGCCGGACTCCTCACGGTTCGCGTTCGTCGCGTACCCGCTCACTGACCCATCAAAGGACTAAGCACGTGACCCACAACCATGGCACCTCCGACGGCACCATCCGTTGGGGCATCCTCGGCACCGGCTTCATCGCCGGACTGCAAACCGCGGACCTGCGCGAGAACGGCTTCACGGTCCAGGCCGTGGGCTCCCGCTCCCTGGACTCCTCCAAGGCGTTCGCCGAACAGCACGGCATTCCCACCGCGCACGGCAGCTACGAGGACCTCGCCGCGGACCCCGAGGTGGACGTCATCTACATCGCCACCCCGCACCCTATGCACCACGCCAACGCGCTGCTGGCGTTGAACGCCGGGAAGCATGTCCTCGTGGAGAAATCGTTCACCATGAACGCCCGGGAGGCCCGAGAGATCACCGACCTGGCTGCGTCCAAGGGATTGGTGGCGCTGGAGGCCATGTGGACCCGGTTCCTGCCCCACATGATCCGGATCCGCGAGATCATCGCCGCCGGCACCATCGGCGAGGTCCGCAAGGTGGTGGCCAGCCACAACCAGAGCCTTCCCACCGATCCCGCGCACCGGCTCAACGATCCCGTGCTCGGCGGCGGTGCTCTGCTGGACCTGGGCATCTACCCGGTCTCCTTCGCGATCGACATCCTCGGGACGCCGTCGCGGGTCACCGCGACCGCATCGATGACGGCCACCGGCGTCGACCGCCAGACCGCGGCGATCTTCGATTACGACGGCGGTGCGCAGGCCTTGGTGGACTGCGAACTGGACGCTGCGTGCGCCAACCGCGCCATGGTGATCGGGACAGAGGGGTGGATCGACATCGAGCACACCTGGTACAACCCGGTACCGTTCACGGTCCATGCCGTGGATGGCTCCGTGGTGGAGCGCTTCGATGAGCCCGTGACCAGCCGCGGCATGCAGTACCAGGCCGCCGAGCTGGAGCGGCTCGTGGCCGCTGGGGAAACGGCGGGCACCATCCTCCCACCCGCGGAAACGGTGGCGATCATGGCCGCGATGGACGAGATCCGCCGGCAGATCGGGCTGAGCTACGAGGCGGACAAGTCATGAGCGAAACACCCCGGCTCGCGGAACTCCGGGCCCAGGAAGAGGAACTGGTCTTCGCAAGCTTCGACCACCACGATGCCTGGCGGCTCGGCTCCCTCATCGCCAACCACGCCATCTCGTCCGGTTTCGGTGTGGCCATTGATATCCGCCGGCACAATATCGTGCTGTTCCGCTGCGTCCTGCCCGGAGCCACGTCCGACCAGGAAGAATGGATCCGACGGAAGTCGGCCTCAGTGCTGCGGTTTGAGCACAGCACTGCGCTCTTGTCCGAACAGTTTTCCGCCGCTGGCCACAGCCCGCTCGGCGGGGGTTGGCTTTCGCACGACGACTACACCCTGGCTGGCGGCTCCTTCCCCATCCGGGTAAAGGGTGCCGGGGTCATCGGCGCGATCACTGTGTCCGGACTGGCCTCCGATGAAGACCACCAGCTGGTGGTGGATGGCATCCGGAACTACCTGAAGACAGTAGGGACGTGAATTTCTAGGCCATCAACCACACGGCGCCCAAGCCCAGGGCGGCGATCAACGCCCACGCGCACAAGGCCATGACCAGGGACCGTGGTCCGGCGTGCAGGAGTTCCCGCACCCGGACCGCGGAGCCCAACCCAAAGAGGGCGGCCCCGAGTGCGATCTCCTGCAGCAGGCCCCCGACATCCAGCACCACTGGCGAAGCCCAGCCAAAGGTGCGGAGGGCGATCATGGCCAGGAACCCCAGCACGAAGAGCGGCACGATCGGCGGGAACTTACCTGGGGTGCCCGGGGTGCCTGCAGCACTCCGCACCCGCCGGCGGCGCTCCCACACGCCAGCCGTCGCGACGATGGGTGCCAGCAAAACCACCCGCGTGAGCTTGATGACCACCGCAGCGCTCAAGGCAACCGCACCGGCGGTCTGGGCCGCAGCCACCACCTGTCCCACGTCGTGTACTGACGCTCCCACCCAGCGGCCGAAGGTCACGACGTCCAAACCCAGCGGGTGCATCAGCAGGGGCAGGGTGCCAATGGCCAACGTGCCGCACAGGGTTACCAGGGCCACCGGCAGCACGGTGTCCTCATGCTTGGTTCCCCGCACGGCAGCCATGGCACCGATCGCCGAGGCTCCGCAAATGGAGAACCCTGTGGCGATCAGCAGCGGGACATCGCCGGGAAGCTTGAAGAGCCTGCCCAGTACGTAGGTCCCGGCAAAGGCGAGCAACACCACGGCGACGATGAGCCCAAAAGCCTGCCAGCCCAGCGAAGCGATATCTCCCAGGCTCAGTTTCAGCCCCAGCAGGACGATGCCCGCACGCATCAAGTGCTTGCCGGCGAAGCGCAGCCCCGCTCGCCAGGGGCCTTCTACCCAGCCGGAAACGCCGGGCACATTGGCGGCCACAATCCCCAGGACCACGGCGATGGTCATGGCCGGCAGGGACGGCAGCAGGGCATGGAGTCCGAAGGCTACGCCCACGGCAACAACGCAGGCCGCAAGTCCAGGAGCAAGAGCCCGGATAGCTGCCGCGGCGTGTGCCTTCGGCGTCTCCGAAACGGGTGCCGTACGCGGCCTGATGGTGCTCATGGTTCCACGATCCCCCCGAAACCGCAGCCCACGATAGCCCTCACTTCGGCCTGAACCCATGCTTAATTGACATGAGCTGAACCCTAGGCATATCTTCCAAGCATGAGCAGTCGCCCCGATCTGACCGCGCTGGAAATCCTCGTCCTGGTCGCCGAGACAGGCTCGCTCGGCGCTGCGGCCCGCCGGGTGGGCATGGCCCAGCCCAATGCCAGCCGCGCCCTCGCCCGGCTGGAACGGCAACTTGGGCTCACCCTGGTGATCCGTACCCCCGCGGGTTCCCGGGTCACGAACGAGGGCGAGGTGGTGACGGCTTGGGCGCGCGAGGCCCTCGGCGCCATGGACCGGATGATCCTGGGCGCACGGTCCCTGGCTGAGGAGCAAGCTGCCCATTTGACCGTGGCGGCCAGCCTCACCATTGCCGAGTACCTGGCCCCGCGCTGGTTGGCACGCTTCCGGAGGGCACACACGGACCTGCACGTCAGCCTGGCCGTGGGCAACTCCGGGGAGGTCCTGGAACAGGTAGCCGCCCGGCAGGTTCCCCTGGGCTTCGTGGAAACGCCCGCACTGCCGCGCACTGTTGCTTCAACCACCGTGGCCCGCGATGAGCTGGTTGTGGTGGTGGGGACTACCCACCCCTGGGCGCGCAGGCGTACACCGGTGGACCCCCAAGAACTGACCGCCGCCGACCTGGTGCTCCGGGAGGTAGGGTCGGGAACCCGCGACACTTTGGTCAGGGCCCTGGAACGATCAGGGACGCCGTTGCCCGAGGCACGCCTGGAGCTCGCCAGCACCGTGGCTGTCAAAGCAGCAGCGGCCGAGGGCGCGGCCGTGGCCGTGCTGAGCGAGCTCGCCGTCACGGCCGAACTCGCCACCGGGCAACTCGTCGCCGTCCCTGTTCAAGGACTGGATCTCACGCGTTCCCTGCGGGCCGTCTGGCTCCCCGAACGCAGGCCCGACGGCAGCGCCGCGGAATTGATCCGCATCGCCAAGGCAAGCAACTGAATTACAGCAGTCACCGCGCCTTGAGCACGTACCGCCTTTCCGGACGTCCGACGCCGTACTTCAGCTTCACGTCCAAAGCGCCGGCATCGTGGAGGTACTCCAGGTAACGCCGTGCGCTGACCCGCGAGGTCCCCAGCTGCTCGGCCACCTCGGCTGCTGAAAGGTCTCCCGACGCCGCCTTCAACGTCTCCTCAACCCGCTCCAACGTTTCCACGCTGCACCCCTTGGGCAGGCTCCGCTCCGAGGCACCGAGGCCGAAGACCCTGTTGACGTCGGACTGCTCCGCTTCCACCTTGGAGCCATCCAGGCCGTGGTACGCGTTCAGGTAATGCTCAAGCCGTTCCTGGAGATCTGCTTGGGAAAAGGGCTTGATGAGGTAGTGCACAATCCCGCCGCGCAGGGCCTTGCGCACGGTCTCCACCTCCCGCGCGGCACTGATCACCAGCACGTCCAGGTCCGGGGCCACCTCACGCAATTGGTGCATGAGGTCCAGGCCATTGATGTCCGGGAGGTGGATGTCCAGCAGCACCAGGTCCGGTTGGAGCCGCTCCGTTTCCAGCACGGCCTGCGCGCCGGTGTGCGCCACTCCGAGCACCACGAAGCCCGGCGTCCGCTGGATGAAGCCGGCATGCACCTTGGCCACCATGAAGTCGTCATCGACAATCAGGACCTTGATCACGGGCGGACTGCCTCCTTCCTGAATCGGGCGGCGAACACGGCACCGCCCTCGTTCGAGACCGACAGGTCTCCCCCGCCACGCCGGCAAATGACCCGGGACAAGGCCAGACCGAAACCACGCGCCTCACCCGGATCCGGATCCTTGGTAGAGAAGCCCTGCTGGAAGATTTCATCCACGGCATCATCCGGCACACCGGGACCATTGTCCCGCACGGTCACCGTTACCCCGTCCTCCATGTCCACCACCAGCACAGTGACCGATGCTCCGGGAAGGCCCGTCACGGCGTCGAACGCGTTGTCCACCAGGTTCCCCACAACGGTGGCGAGGTCGCGGGAGAGTTCCTCCGGTACGCGCGGCAGTGCGGATTCCGGCGCGAGCTGGAGTTCAACCCCGCGCTCAGCCGCAAGGCTGGTTTTGGCGATCAGCAAAGCGGCGAGCGCGGGGTCCTGGATGCGGCTGGTGACTTCGTCGTTGAGGCGCGTGCGGTCCACCGTGGCTCCGTTGACGAACTGGATGACCGAGTCGTATTCCTCCAGCTGGAGCAGGCCGGAGATCACGTGGAGCTGGTTGGCGAACTCGTGGGCCTGGGCTCGCAGGGTGTTGGTCACGGTGCGGGTTGCCCCCAGTTCGCGTTCCAGCGAAGACATCTCCGCACGGTCCCGCAAAGTGGTCACGGAGCCGATGTCCCGTCCACCAGACGTCAGCGCCACCCTGTTCATGACCACCAAGCGGTCCCCCACCAACACCAACTGGTCCGGACCCGCCTGCTCCCGCGCCAAGACCACTTTCAACGCAGGATCGACGGACAGGGAGCCGAGGCGCTTTCCGACGCAATCGTCCGGCAGGCCCAGGAGTTGCCGGGCGCTCTGGTTGGCCACGGTGATCCGTTCGTGGGGATCCAAAGCCACCACGCCTTCCTTCAGGCCCTGCAGCATGGCTTCGCGGTTCTCCACCAGGCCGGTGATCTCGTGCGGTTCCATGCCCAGGGTTTGCCGTTTCACCCGGCGGGACATCAGGAGGGAACCGGCAACACCCAGGACGCTGGCCACACCCAGGTAGGTGAGCAGGTTCGGTGCGGCGTCTCCCAGCCTTTCCAGTGTTGAGGGGTAGTTGCGGCTGATGGAGGCGATGCCGATCATCTTGCCGGCATCGTCCAGGACAGGGACGTGGGCCGAGAGGACCGGAGTGTTCCCGCCTGCCACCACGCCGGTCCAGGCCCGCCCCTCCATCACCCGGCTCTCACCGAGCGGGAGGGCCTTGCCAACCAGCCCCGGGTCGGACGCGGTGACCACCGTGCCGTCCAGCTTGGCCAAAGCCACCTGGGCTGAGCCGGAGACCGTACGGACCGATTCCGCTACTGCCGGAAGCGACGAGCCGGCGCGGGGTTCCGCCGTCGGAAGCAGTTCGCGCACGGTGGGATTGTTCCCCAGGGCCTCGGCAGCAGAGAGCGCCCGGCGTCCCTCCGTACGTTCAAAGTTTGCCGCGGACTCGGCAAGGGAGATGGCGGCGACAGCTACCAGCACGGCAAGGACAATCAGCAACTGCAGCACAAGGTATTGTCCCGCCAGGGACATGCCTCTTCTTCGAGACGGTCGAGTCAAGGTGTGGTCCTTTGGATGATGTCCACGTTGCCGGACGCTGCTGGGGCCCCGATGCGTTCACTGGCTGTCCGCCATGGAGTACCGGAACTATACCCCAGTGCTGGCCGGAAGCGTGCCGGAGCGTGAACGCAATGAACTTAAAGATCACTGCGAACACAAGAGTGATCCCCGTCACGGACGGTCCTAGCATCGACGGCAGGGCAGGAACCCGACGACGGACCCTGCACAGGAATTCGACGAAGAATTTTCACACTGAGATGAGGAACACCATGCGCCAGATCCGCGCATTGCGCATTGCCGCCGTAGCAGCCGGCATCGCCCTGATGGCCACCGGTTGTGGCGCCACCAGCAAGAACTCCACCGGCACGGAAAGCTCCGGGGCCGCCAAGCCCATCAGTGGGCTCCAGATCATGGTCCCCAACACCCCTGGTGGCGGTTACGACACCACGGCCCGCGCTGCGGCCAAGGTCCTGGATGACGAAAAGATCACCAGCAACACCGAAGTCTTCAACCTGGCCGGAGCCGGCGGCACAGTGGGCCTGGCCCGCGTGGTCAACGAGAAGGGCAACGGCGATCTGGCCATGCTCATGGGCCTGGGCGTTGTGGGCGCCAGCTACACGAACAAGTCCGAGTCGAAACTGACCCAGACCACTCCCCTGGCCCGGCTGATCGAAGAGCCCGGCGCGATCATGGTCAGCAAGGACTCCCCGTACAAGACCATCGATGACCTGGTGAAGGCATGGAAGGCCAACCCGGCGTCCATCTCCGTCGGCGGCGGGTCCTCCCCGGGCGGCCCGGACCACCTCCTGCCCATGCAACTGGCCGGCGCTGTTGGCATTGACGCCACCAAGGTCAACTTCGTTTCCTACGACGGCGGCGGCGACCTCCTCCCGGCGATCCTCGGCAACAAGCTCGGCTTTGCCGCTTCGGGCGCCGGCGAGTACTTGGAACAGATCAAGTCCGGCGAAGTCCGGGTCCTGGCCACCAGCGGCGAAAAGCGGTTGGACGGCGTGGACGCTCCTACGCTGAAGGAATCCAACATCGACCTGGTCTTCACCAACTGGCGCGGGATCGTGGCCCCTCCGGGCATCAGCGAGGACGACAAGAAGTCGATGATCGCCGCGCTGGAAAAGATGCATGAGTCCGCCGGCTGGAAGGAAGCCCTGAAGACCCACAGTTGGACCGATGCGTTCATCACCGGTGACGAATTCCAGAGCTTCCTGACTGACCAGGACAAGCGCGTTGCCGATGTCCTGACCAAGCTTGGCTTGGCGTGAGCACTGCAGTAAAAGCCCTCAAAGGCCGCGCCGAGCTGGGGGTCTCCCTCCTGCTCGGCGCGGCCGGGGTCCTGGTCTTCCTGGATGCCAATGGCCTGGTCACCCCGTACTCGAAGTCGGACCCGGTTGGACCCAAGACTGTGCCGTTCATCGTGGCCGGACTCCTGGTGGTTTGTGCCGTGCTGTTGGCCATCAACGTCCTCCGTGGCGGAAAGGGTGAAGCCGAGGGCGGCGAAGACGTGGACCTCGCCCACCCCGCCGACTGGAAGACCGTCCTCCCCCTCGCCGGAGCGTTCATCCTCAATATCCTGCTGATCGACTGGGCCGGCTGGGTCATCTCCGGAACTGTCCTTTTCTGGGGCAGCGTCCTGGCCCTGGGCAGCCGAAAGTATGTCCGGGACGGCCTGATCGCACTGGCCCTTTCCTTGCTGACCTTCTATGGCTTCTACCTCGGTCTTGGCATCGCACTGCCCGCCGGGCTTCTGGAAGGAATCCTCTGATGGACGTCCTGTCCTCCCTGATGGACGGTTTTGCCACCGCCCTGACCCCTATGAACCTGCTCTACGCCATGATCGGCGTGCTCCTGGGCACTGCCGTTGGCGTCCTGCCCGGCCTTGGCCCGGCCATGACCGTGGCCTTGCTGCTCCCTGTCACGTACGCCTTGGAACCCACCAGCGCCTTCATCATGTTCGCTGGCATCTACTACGGCGGCATGTACGGCGGCTCCACTACCTCGATCCTCCTGAACACCCCCGGAGAATCGTCCTCGGTGGTCACGGCCATCGAAGGCAACAAAATGGCCAAGGCCGGGCGCGCAGCCCAGGCATTGGCCACCGCGGCCATCGGATCGTTCGTTGCCGGAACCATCGGCACCGCGTTGTTGGCCGTCTTTGCGCCGATCGTGGTGAAATTCGCCGTCAGCCTCGGGGCGCCAAGCTACTTCGCCATCATGATCCTCGCCCTGCTGGCGGTCACGGCTGTCCTGGGCTCCTCGCGGCTCCGCGGCTTCGCCTCCCTGGCACTTGGCCTGGCGATCGGCCTGGTGGGCATGGATTCCGTGACAGGCCAGCGCCGCCTGACGTTCGGCCAGCCGCTGCTTGCCGACGGCCTGGACATTGTTGTTGTTGCGGTGGCGATCTTCGCCGTGGGCGAAGCCCTCTGGGTTGCTGCCCACCTTCGCCGCAGCCCGCTCCACATCATCCCCGTGGGCCGCCCGTGGATGGGCCGGAAGGACTGGGCCCGTTCCTGGAAGCCGTGGCTTCGCGGCACCGCCTTTGGTTTCCCCTTCGGAGCCCTGCCTGCTGGTGGTGCGGAGATTCCCACGTTCCTCTCCTACGTCACGGAAAAGCGGCTGAGCAAGCACAAGGAAGAGTTCGGCAAGGGGGCCATCGAAGGCGTGGCCGGGCCGGAAGCTGCCAACAACGCAGCAGCGGCAGGCACCCTGACCCCCATGCTCGCGCTGGGCCTGCCCACCAACGCAACAGCCGCCGTCATGCTGGCTGCCTTCACTACCTACGGCATCCAGCCGGGACCACAGCTCTTCTCCAGCCAGGGACCACTGGTCTGGGCCCTCATTGCCAGCCTGTTCATCGGCAACCTGTTGCTGTTGCTGATCAACCTTCCGCTGGCTCCCCTTTGGGCGAAGCTCCTGCAACTCCCCCGGCCCTACCTCTACGCGGGCATCCTGTTCTTCGCCACCCTTGGCGCGTACTCGGTGAACCTGCAGGCCTTCGACCTGGTGATCCTGCTGGTCCTCGGTGCACTCGGCTTCATGATGCGCCGCTTCGGGCTCCCCGTCCTGCCGCTGATCCTGGGTGTCATCCTCGGCCCGCGCATTGAAGGCCAGCTCCGCAAGACCCTGCAGCTGAGCGCCGGCGACCCTGCCGGACTCTTCAGCGAGCCGATCGCGATCGTGGTCTACGTCATCGTGGCGATCGTGCTGGTGTGGCCCTTTGCCTACAAGCTCATCAAACCCAAGCGGCCAGCCAAGGACCCGCTGCTCCCCGCCAACTCCGGCGCTGCCGACTACAGCGACTAACCACCAGAAACAGGAGAACCCATGACCATCGTGGTGGGATACGTCCCCACACCCGAGGGCGAAGCAGCCCTGACGCAGGCCATCGCCGAAGCCAAGAACCGCAAGGACACGCTGCTCGTCATCAATTCCTCCAAGGGCGATGCACTGGTGGACAACCGCTACGCCCAGGAGCCGGACATCCAGACCGTGGAGGACCGCCTGGCGCAGGAGGGCATCCAGCACACCATCAAACAACCGGTCCGTGGCCACGATGCCGCGGCTGAGGTCCTGGACGCTGCCGACGAACACGACGCGGAACTCATTGTGATCGGCCTCCGCCGGCGCAGCCCCGTGGGCAAGCTCATCATGGGCAGCGTCTCGCAGCGGATCCTCCTCGAGGCCGACTGCCCGGTGTTGGCGGTGAAGGCGGACTAGGAGTCCATCCAGAAAATGCCCCTAAGATGCGTTCTTAGGGGCATTTTCCGTACACACTTTCCCAGGGGGACCGCATGACCGAAACCATCCGCACAGCGCGCACGGACGACGCCGGCAAACTCGCCGAACTGGCCGCCGTCACCTTTCCGCTGGCCTGCCCTCCCGGAGCATCGCCGGCAGACATCCAGGCCCACCTTGAGCGCACGCTCAGCGAGGCCAACTTCACGGAGTACCTCGCCGATGCGAACATCACCATCCTGGTGCTCGACGACGGTGGGCAGCTGAACGGGTACACCATGCTGATCGCCAAACCGGCAAGCGACCCGGACGTCGCTTCGGTCCTCTCGGCGCTGCCCGCCACTGAGCTCAGCAAGTGCTACGTGCACCCCGACCATCACGGCCAGGGTGCAGCGTCCCGCCTGATCAGGGCCTCCTTGGCCGATGCCGCGGACAAGGGTGCCGCCGGTGTGTGGCTGGGCGTCAACAGCGAGAATGCCAAGGCCATCCGCTTCTACGAGAAGTCCGGTTTCCAGCGGGTGGGCACCAAGTCCTTCAAGCTCGGCGACTCCGTGGAGCACGACTTCGTGATGGAGCACCGGCTCTAGTCAGGCGGAGGGAGCCGCCTGAAAGGCCCTCGAACGGAACTCTTCGATCACCCGCGAGTACAACGCCACGTGCTCCTCAGCCATCCGGGTGGCACTGAAATACTCGTCCACAGCTCGACGGCAGGCTGCCCTTGACAAGGAAACCGCGGCCTCCACGTAGTCGGCCAGCTCTCCCACGCCGGCGAGATAACCGGTTTCACCGTGCCTCACGATCTCGGGAGCTGCACCCATCCTGGTAGCCAACACAGGGGTACCCGTGGCGAGTGCCTCGATCATCACCAGGCCGAACGGCTCGGGCCACTGGAGGGGGTTGATCAGGGCTACGGCTCCACCCATGAGTTCATACTTTTCCGGGTCGGAGAGCTCGCCGAGGAACTCTTCGTCCGGGCCAAGGAAAGGCCGTACCACTTCCTGGTAGAACCGGACTTCGTCCTTGGCATGCATCTTGGCGGCGATCCGGAGCGGGACACCTGCCTCCCGTGCAATGCGCACCGCCTCCATGAGGCCTTTGTCCGGGCACATGCGTCCAACGAAGCAGGCGTAGCCACCGCTTCCGTCGCCCACCGACACTGTAGAGAGGTCCAGTCCGTGGTGGATGACGGAGGCAACGTCGAGGTCGGGAACCATGGACCGTTGGTCGTGGGAGATCGCGATGATGGCAGTGTCCCCGGCCATCGCGCGGTAGAGCCCTGCCGATTGCCCCGTGAGCTGGCCGTGGATGGTGGTCACCACGGGGGTGTCGGCCGGGCGGTGCGCATAGAGGGGACCCGCCAAGGTGTGGTCGTGGATGATGTCCATGCCCTGCATCCCTTGGTAGGCCTGCACCACGTGGCTTAGCTCGCTCAGCGTGCACCCAAGTGCCTCCGGGGCACTGGGGCCGAAGCCATTCAGCTGGGGCACAGGACACGTGCTGTCCGAAGCCGCCGCAAGGAGGACCTCATGCCCGGCATCCACGAGGGCCCGTGCCAAGGCATCAACAACCCGTTCGGTGCCGCCGTATCTCTCAGGCGGGACGGTGAACCAAGGTCCAACAATGAGTCCGATGCGCATGCTGGGGCCTCCGCGCAAAAACCCCCAAACCAGGAGCTGACTGCACAACCCTCAATAAGGCTATAAGCCCCGTGAGGAATCTAACAGGGCTTTTCCGGAATGCTCCCCCGTTCCTTCCGGTTGACGAAACCATGAAGATTGAGATCTGGTCCGACGTCGCCTGCCCCTGGTGCTACATCGGCAAGCGCCGCTTTGAAACTGCCCTGGCACAGTTCCCGCACCGTGAAGCAGTGGACGTTGAATGGAAGAGCTACCAGCTGGACCCTTCCGTGCCTGAGCACTACGACGGCACGGAACTGGATTACCTGAGCAAGCGCAAGGGCATGGCACCGGAACAGGTCAAGCAGATGTTCGCCCACGTCACGGAGACCGCCAAGGGCGAAGGCCTCGACTACCACTTCGACAAGGTGGTGGTCGCCAACAGCTTTACAGCGCACCGCCTCATCCACCTCGCCGCCACCCATGGCCGCCAGGATGCTGCCAAGGAGCGCCTGCTCAGCGACCACTTTGAGCACGGCAAGGACATTGGCAACCAGGACTATCTCAGCGAACTCGGCGCTTCCCTGGGCCTTCCGGAAAGCGAAATCGCGGAGCTCTTCACCACGGACAAGTTCACCGAAGAGGTCAACCAGGACATCAACGAGGCCCGCGCCATCGGTTTTACGGGCGTCCCGTTCTTCGTCATTGACCGCAAGTACGGCATCTCGGGCGCCCAGCCGGCCGAGCTCTTCAGCCAGGCCCTCAACCAGGCCTGGCAGGAAGCCAATCCGCTCATCCAGGTGGGCGCCACGGACGCCGAGGCCTGCGGCCCCGACGGCTGCAGCATCTAGCCAGCCACCCGCCGTCGTACCTTAACCCAAGTAGGTCGCAGTTAAGCGCGTTTTGAGCCGTCAAAACGCGCTTAACTGCGACCCAGTTGGGTGCCACGCGGCTGGGTGCGGCGCTAGGCTTTCGCCACGTCAAGCTCGACGACGGCCCAGGACAACGCGGGCAGCGTCAGGCGCAGTTCCGAGCCGCTGGCCTTGACGTTCTCCAGCGGCACCAATCCGACCCGGTCCGGCTGGGACTGGCTGTTGATGGTGAAGCGGTCGCCGCCGTCGGGCATTTCCAGGACCTCGGCGCGCAGCACTTGGCGGGCGTCGAAACCGCGCAGGGCGACCTCGACGTCGGCCGCTTCTTCCAGCCCACGGTTGGCAAAGAACAAGGCCACCCTTCCGGTTTCCTCGTTCCAGGTGGCGCTGACGTCCACCAGGTCCGTGTCACCGAAGCGGTTGTTCGAGTACTTGTCCGAGTCCACGGACAAGCGCAGGATCTGTCCCTTGGCCAATTCGGCCATGCGCGCGAACGGATGGAAGATGGTCTGCTTCCATGCCGGACCGTTTTCCTCCGACAGGATCGGCGCGATCACGTTGACCAGCTGCGCCTGGTTGGCAATGTGCACGCGGTCGCCATGGCGCAGCAGCGAGTTGAGCAGCGTGCCCACCACCACGGCGTCCGTCACGTTGTACTTGTCCTCAATGACGCGGGGATGCTCGCGCCACGGTCCCTTGACGATGTTACTCAGCTGGTCCTCGGTATCGCGGCCACGCTGGTACCAGACGTTCCACTCGTCGAAGGACAGGTTGATGTGCTTCTTGTGCTTGCCCTTCGCCCGCACCGCATCCGCGGTGGCTATGACCGACTCGATGAAGTAATCGGTGTCGACGGCGGAAGCCAGGAAACTGCCCACGTCGCCTTCTTCTTCGAAGTAGTAGGCGTGGAGGGAAACGTAGTCCACTTCGTCATAGGTGTGCGTGAGGACCGTCTGCTCCCAGTCACCGAACGTGAGCATCCTGGAATTCGAGCTGCCACACGCCACGAGTTCAATGGACGGATCCACGTACCGCATGGCCTTGGCGGCTTCCTGGGCCAGGCGGCCGTATTCATCGGCGGTCTTGTGGCCGATCTGCCACGGCCCGTCCATCTCGTTCCCGAGGCACCAGAGTTTGATGTCGAACGGGTCCTTGTGGCCGTTCTTCGCCCTGAGGTCGGACCAGTAGCTGCCTCCGGGGTGGTTCGAATATTCCACGATGGCACGGGCTTCCTCGACGCCCTTGGTGCCAAGGTTGATGGCCTCCATGATCTCCGTGCCGGCCTGCCTGGACCAGTCCACGAACTCGTGCAGGCCGAACGCGTTGGTTTCCACCGTGTGCCACGCGCCGTCGAGGCGGCGGGGCCGGTTCTCCCGCGGTCCGATGCCGTCTTCCCAGTTGTAGCCGGACACGAAGTTGCCGCCCGGGTAGCGGATCACGGTAGCCCCGAGTTCCTTGACGAGCTTCAGGACGTCCTGGCGGAAGCCATGCTCGTCAGCTTCAGGGTGGCCGGGCTCGTAGATGCCGGTGTAGACACAGCGGCCCATGTGCTCCACGAAGGAGCCAAAGAGGCGGCGGGGTACTTCTCCCACCGTGAAATCGCGGTCGAGGGTAATGCGGGCGCGGGACATGGTTCTCCTTAAGTCTGGGTGATTGCTGGAAAAGGTGCCGGGTCAGGTTCCGGCGAGTCCCGTCGTCGCCACGCCTTTGATGATCTGGCGCTGGAAGAACAGGAAGACGAGGATCAGCGGCAGGGCCGCGAGCAAAGCGGATGCCATGTTCTGCGCGTACTGGATGCCGTAGGCGCTCTTGATGGTCTGCAGTCCCACGGGCAGGGTCAGCAATGAATCGTCGTTGGTGGCGATGAACGGCCACAGGAAGTTGTTCCACGCGCCGATGAACACGAAGATCGCGACGGCGGCCAGGATGGGCCGGGACAAGGGCAGGATGATCTGCGTGAAGATCCGCAGGCGGCTGGCACCGTCCATCACCGCTGCTTCCTCGAGTTCGCGGGGAATCTGGTCGAAGAATTTCTTGAGTACGAACACCATGGCAGGGTGGATGACCTGCGGCAGGATGATGGCCCATGAGGTGTCGATCATGTTCAGTGCGAGCATTTGGTAGAACAGCGGGATGATCAGCACCGGTGGCGGGACAATGATCGAGGCAATGATCACGGTCATGAGGACCTTCTTGCCCTTGAAGTCGATCCTGGACAGGGCATACGCCACCAGTGCCGAGATCACCAGCGTGATTGCCGTGATGGCCACCGACGTGTAGAGCGAGTTCCAGGTCCAGAGCGGGATGTTGCCGTCCTGGAACACCTTGACGAACGCGTCCACCGTAAAGCCCGACGGCGGCACCCAGGTCACCTTTGGAGCGGCGGCGTCCGTCTCGGTCTTGAAGGCGGTGGCGGTGGCCCAGGCGAACGGAATCAGCCACAAGACGGCGATCACGGCCGCGACGACGATCGCCGCGATCTTGCCGATGGTCGGCTTCTTGCGGGGTTGGCGGAGCTGCTGCGCGGCCGCTTGCGATGCCGCGGGCCGGGTAAGGGTTGTGGTTGCCATGGTTATGCGCTCCTGCGGCGGGTGATGACGAACTGCATGACGGAGACCAACACGATCAGTCCGAAGAAGATGTAGGAGATGGCTGCGGAGTAGCCCAGCCGGTAACCGGTGAACCCGGATTCGAAGATGTACTGCACCACGGGACGGGTTGATCCGCCGGGACCACCGGCCGTCATTTGGTACACCTGGTCGAAGATCTTCAATGAGGCCAGGATTTGCAGGAGCACGATCATCACCGTGGTTGGCGTGAGTTGCGGCAGGGTGATGGAGAAGAACTGCCGCCAGGCCCCCGCGCCGTCAAGCGATGCCGCCTCATAGTGCTGGGCAGGAATGTTCTGCATGGCTGCCAGGTATAGGAGGAAGTTGAAGCCCACGGTCCACCAGAGCGTGGCGATGACTATGGCCCACATGGCCACGTTGGGATCGTTGAGCCAGGCCACTTTGGGCAGGCCGATCTTCGCTAGGAAGTCATTGATCAGGCCCAACTGCGGGTTGTACATCCAGGTGAAGAACAAGCTCACCACCGTGGAGGCCAACAGGTACGGCGCAAAGTAAGAGAGCCGCCAGAGCCACTGTGCCGGCAGCCCGATGTTGAGCAGGGCCGCCATCACCAAGGCCACCAGGACCAAGGGAACGGTGCTGATCACGGTGAAGTAGACGGTATTGCCCAGGGACCGCCACATGTCTGCGTCGGCCAGGGCTTCGGCGTAGTTGGCGAAACCGATGAGGCTGTCATTGGCCCCGGTGAGGGATTTACCGGTGAAGCTCATGTACAGCCCGTAAATCAGCGGCCACACAAGGAACACCAGGAAGAACACCAGGAACGGGGTGGCAAAACCCCAGCCGCTGAGGTTATCGCGGGAGCGTCGCAGGGACGAGGCAGCACCTGCGGCAGGAATGGTGGGGGTCCCGGGGTTTCGCCGGGACAAGGTAGGGGAACTCATCTAAGGACTCCTTTGTCGCTCGGGGCTTGGCCCGTTACACCGGGTTGGGTCGGGAAAGAAGGGTGTTGGTGCGGCGTTCAAAGGCATCCCATCCAACGGCTGCCTTGTCCCTGCCGAGGAGCACGTTCTGGACGTTCTCCGCGAAATACGTCTGCCAGTCGGAGCCTGAGCCGCTGAACCAGGCCTCAGGATCGTAGGCAATGATGTCGGCCGCGTTGGCGTAGTGGATCTGGGGCGTCAGCTCGCGGTAGGCCTGGGATTGGACCACTGGCTGGTATGCGGGAATGTGGCCGGCCTCGGCCCAGGACAGCGAGCCTTTCAGGACGTCGCTGACGAACTTGTAGACGTCCCGCCGTTTCTCCTCATTGACCCTGAGTTGCCGGGGAAGGACGAAGGAGTGCGAATCCGCGTACGACGCAGGTGTGCCGTAGAGCGTGGGGATGGTGGCGGCATCCACGGGGATGCCGGCCTTCTTCATGGTGGGCAGTTCCCACACACCGCTGAACAGCATTCCGGAACCGCCCCGGGCAAACTCGGCTATGCCCGTGCTGATGTCACCGCTCTTGGCCGCGATGGTGTCGTCGAACAGCGATGCCATGAACTCCAAGGACTCGATCGCGGCGTCCCTGTCCACCTTCATGGGCTGGCCCGGGGTCAGTTCCATGTCCGCTCCGTGCTGCTTGTAGAGCGTGTAGAAGAGGCGCCACATCTGGGAACCACTGCCGAGGTAGCCGAAGGACAGGCCATGGGCTCCGGTGACTTTCTGCATCTCCACCGCCATGGCCTTGAAGTCCTGCGGCGACGTGACGTCCTGGAGTTGGCCGTCGCTTGCCATGACCCCGGCTTTGTCCGCCACGTCCCTGTTGTAGAACATGATGAACGGGTGAGAGTCCAGGGCTATGGAGAAAACCTTGCCGCCCTGCTGGCTCTTCTCCCAGATCCGCGGCGCGAAGTGCTCGCCCGTGATGCCGTTCTCGGCCAGGAGATCCAGGTCCCACGGATCGATCAAGCCGCCGGGAGCGTAGCCGGGCACCCTGCTTGCGTGCATGATGGCGACCTCTGGCGGACGTCCTCCCGCCGAAGCCATGGCGAGCTTGGTGTAGTACGGCGGTCCCCAGGCAAGGACGGTGGGGTGCACCGTGAATCCGGGATTGGTTTGGTTGGCACTGTTGATCATGGCCTGCATCTTGATCCCGTCACCTCCGGACAGGAGGTGCCAGAAGTCGATGTCCTGCACCGTCGTTGCCTGGGCCGCGCCGCCGCAACCGGTGAGGCTGCCGGCAAGGGCGAGGCCTCCCAAGGCCGCCGACCCGGCGATGAGTTGCCTCCGGGATAACTGTCTCCCGGTCAAAGATTCGAACTGCTTCACCCGTCACTCCTTTGGATGGGTCCGCTGAAAGGGCACTGCTTCATTGCAAAAAGTCCGGTTCCGGCGCTTCACGGTTGCGGGTTAGTGGTGGCCCGGCGAGTGATGCAGGTCTCACATTACATCGATGTAATAGACAGGGCAAGACAAAATTGTTAGCGCAAACAATTTGTTTCCCCTGACAGGTCAACCCCCACCTGAACCGTGGCGGCCGAGTGGTCAACCGCCGGTGCTGGCCCGCTCCACGATCGAATAAGGCACCTGGACCACCCGCTGCTCCTGATGCCTGCTGGCCATCCGTTCCGTCAACAGCCGGATGGCCTCGGAGGCGATGGTGCGCTTGTCGAAAGACACCGTCGTCAACGGCGGGACGGCAAAGCGACCGTCCGCAACGTCGTCGAATCCGGCAACGGCGATGTCGTCCGGCACACGGATTCCGAGCTTCCACAGGGCGTTGAGCGCGCCCAGCGCCATGGAGTCCGTAAAGCAGAACAGGGCTTCCGGCACGGGATGGGACTCCAGGTACTCCGTGAGCGCCCGCGCAGCCGACTCGGAAGTCCACTTTTCGCAGCGGATCAGGAGCTCGTCATCAGCGTCGATGCCGAGTGATTCCAACGCCGCTTCATAACCGGCCGCCCGGTGGATCGCAGTAGCCGAATGCCGTCCGCGGTTGATGCCCAAGGCCGCAATCCGCCGTCGTCCATTCTTCGCCAGCGCCAAAGTCATGTCCCGGGCCGCGGCAAAGCTGTCCACATACACGCGGTCGGCCAAGTGCTGGGTTACCTCACCCAAAAGGACCACGGGAGGAAGGGATATCCCAACCTTCACAGCACTTTCCTGCAACACCACTGGGTTCAGAATGAGCCCGTCAATCAGGTTTGTTCTGGCGCGCGTCATGAGTTCCTGCTCACGATGCGGGTCCGAACCGGTTTCTTCGATTTGGACACTCCAACCCTGCTCATGCGCGACTTCCACCAGATGGTGCGCCATCTCGGCAGAGAAGGGAGTAGCCAGGTCCGGCAGGGCCAGCCCGATGACCCCGGACCGGCCGTTACGGAGACCCCGCGCGGACAAGTTGGGAACGTAGTCCAGCTCCTGCATGGCCTGCTCCACCCGGAGCCGCGTCGATTCGCTCACCGGCACGATCCCGTTCATGACGTTTGAGACGGTTTTCGGCGACACCCCCGCGCGGCGCGCCACGTCCTTGACCGTTGCCCGCAACAGTCCCCCTTGTGAATTTTGTCCGGTTGGATCGATGCTACGCGAGTTTGCGCCCCACCCCGCTGCGGCGGCAGGGTGTCCGCGTCCACCAGGCCAGTCCCCTGTCGTCCAGGATCCGGCGCGCGAAGGTTGTTTATCCAGATAGCGGGTAATATTATCGCGTATGTGAATACTCAAGCCTCAGCGCTTTCACCCCTGTTTCGCTCGAATGCGCAGGGCGAGATCCTGGCCAGGATCTTCCTGAATCCCGAGCGCAGTTTCACGGTTGCTGAACTTGCCCGCGCTGCCGGCACCCCCTACGCCAGCGCTCATCGCGAAGTGGCCCGCATCGTGAAGATGGGCTTGGCGAAATCGGAAAAACGCGGACAGTCCCTGGATATCCGAGTTTCAACAGACTCGCCTTTGTATCGCCCGCTGGCCGAAATACTCCGATTTACCTATGGTCCTCCCGCCATCCTGCCTAGGTTCCTTGCCCAGGTCCAAGGCATTGATGAAGCCTACATTTATGGTTCATGGGCCGCCCGCAGAGAGGGCGAACAGGGCAGCGCGCCGAATGACCTGGACGTCTTGTTGGTCGGTAACCCGTCCCGCGCTGAAGCCTATGACATAGCCCAGCGCGCGGGTTCTGCGCTGGGCAGGGAAGTTAACGTGCGTATTCTGAGTCCGGCCACATGGGCGGCCGCGAATGACCCCTTCACCAAGACCCTGAAGAAGCGTCCGCTTGTGAAACTCGAGTTGAAGGAGAATGCTGAATGATTGACCGATGGGACCGCGGCCGCGCTGAAGTCGACCAATTAATTGAGCAATCGAGGCTCACCGAGGTTACGCCGAACCCGGAGTTGGCCGATCACTATATCAGCCAGGCACACACCCACCTCAAAGCCGCGGAGACCCTACGTGAGCAGGATCCTGCCGGTGCATTCACACTTGCTTATGATGCCGCTCGTCTGTCACTGGCCTCGATCCTCGTCGTTCAAGGATTACGGCCACGAGGAGAGGGTGCTCATGCCGTCCTCTTGGAAGTGGCGATATTTCAGTTGGAACCGCCGCGGCAAAAGGAAATCCGCGAGTTTGATTGGATGCGCCGCCTGCGGAACGACACCCAATACCCCGACGTAGATCGTCCAACAGCCGGTGTCGATGACGTGGACCAAGCCATCCCCGCCGCCCGCGCGATTGTTGAGCGAGCTGAACGACTGGTAGGCATCATGCCGCCCTACCGGGGGTGACCCGGAGTTTTTCTTTTAAGCAGTGGCGAGCCCTGCGCATCCGTGATGGTGCCAAAGAAGGAACGCATGATTCGAAGCTGCCCAACTTGCTGACAGATCCCTGTAAAGTGTCTATATGCCAAGGATCACGGCCGCCACGAATGCTGCCCAACGCGCCGAGACCCAACGACGGATACTGACCGCCTTCGGAGAGCTGCTCTTCACCCATGGGCTCCCCGGGCTCACCATGACGGACGTGGCCCGACACGCCGGCGTAGGCCGCACGGCCGTCTACAACTACTACGCGGACATGGAGCAACTGCTGATCGCGTACGCCCTGGACGAGACCGAGCGCTTCATCGTGGACCTTCGCGAGTCGCTCGCGGCCTTGGAGAATCCCGTGGACCGCCTGGCGCTCTACGTCCGCGCGCAAGTGGAGGACCTGAGCCGCCGGCACCTCCCACCAGGTCCAGCAATGGCCGCAGTCCTCTCCCCCGGCTCCTTCTCCAAACTCGCGGACCATGTGGGCGAGTTGAACATCCTGCTTGAGGACATCCTCAATGATGGCGTGAAGCAGGGCTACCTGCCGGACATCGATGTTGCCCAATTGGCGCGACTCATCCATGGCACGCTCTCCGCCAGCGCCGCACGCCGCAACCGGACGCCCGACGGCGACAGTCAGGTCCCGGCCCCGCTCGCCGACGTCGAAACCGCCACGGCGCAGACGGTGCGGTTCATCCAATTGGGTGCGGGCGCGCGTTTCGACGACGCCGGACGGCCAGTGCGCAACGGCGCGGCTGACACGCTGGCCAGTTAGCTCCCTACTGTCCTGCGGGATTGGTGGGGATGATGGGCCACTTGGTCCCGTCCACTACGCGCTGGTCCTCGCGCGGACAACTGAGCTTCCCGGGTGTCTGGTCCACGAGCTGCGCATCAACCAGGCCTTGGTACCCCGGCGTGAGGACGACGTCCACCGACTCGTCCTCGCGGTTGTCCTGGTAGTAGTCCGTCCCTGCAAGGTTCCGCTGGATGTTGAAGGCTGCCGCTTGCCCCTTGACACCGGAAATCACCACGCCCACGCCCGAGTAGGCGGTGTCGCTGTTATCCACGGAGGCCACCTTGTAGCCGCGCGACGTGAACTGGTCAGCGACGGTGCGGGCCAATCCACCACGGGAGGTGGCGTTGAAGACGTTGAGGTTCACGGTTTCGTTCGGGATGTAATCGAACGTGGTGCTGGGACACAGGCTGCTGGGGGCTTTGCTGGCTACGGCCGTAGGGACTTTGATGACGCCATTCATGACGGCCCAGGCACCGACTGCTCCGGCGGCAATGACGCCAATCAACAGGACCAGGACAATTCCGTGGAAGAGTCGTCTCCCGAACCTGGAGCGGGGAACCTCGGCGTCTTCAGCGAACGTGGCACGGAGCTCGGCCCCCGTGACCACGTGGTGGCCATGGAGCCGGGTGGCGTCCGCGGGCCGCTTAGCCATCGATCACCAACACGCGTGCGTGGATGGCGGTGCGCTGGTGGAGCGCAGTCCTGACTGCCCGGTGCAGGCCATCCTCCAGGTACATGACGCCCTGGTACTGGACCACGTGCGGGAACAAGTCACCGAAAAACGTCGAATCCTCGGCCAACAATGCCTCCAAATCCAAAGTGCGCTTGGTGGTCACCAATTCGTCCAGCCGGACGGGTCGCGGCGGGAGGGCCGCCCAGTCACGCGGCGCAGAGTATCCATGGTCAGGGTACGGGCGTCCCTCGCCCACAGCTTTGAAGATCACCCTGCAAGCCTATGGAAGTTGCCGCCCTAACGGAACTTGTGACCCGCAGCACACGCAGGTTGTAGCCAAATGGTGACTATCCTTTCGCGCTGCGTCACAGCTGTGGAGGAGCCGCCGCGGACTGACAGAATAGGGGCATGACTCAACCGCTCCACGGCACTGACCGGACCGCTGCCCAGAAAGCCCCGGCCCTCGCGCTGCTGCTCGACGTCGATGGTCCCATTGCCAGCCCTGTGACGCGGGACGTCAAGCCGGACATCATTGCAGACCTCGTGGCGCTGGCTTCCGCGGGAATTCCCGTCATCTTCAATACCGGCCGCTCTGACGCCTTCATCGCCGAGCAGGTCATGGAACCGATGATCGCCGCCGGGATGCCTGCCGGAACCGTCATCCACGCGATCTGCGAAAAGGGCGCGGTCTGGTTCAGCTACACCGCCGCCGGACCGGGCCCCATCCATGTGGACCATGAGCTCGCCGTGCCCAAGGCCTACGGGGACGATATCCGCCGGCTGGTGGCCGAGGATTACTCTGCGCACATGTTCTTCGACGAGACCAAGCGGGCCATGGTTTCCGTGGAACAGCATCTGGACGTTGCCAGCGCCGATTACCTCGAAGAACAGAAGCTCTTTGACGCCGATGCCCTGGATATCCTGAACCGGCACGGCCTCAACGCAGCGCTCCTGGACCACCATGCACCGGAATCGGACGACACTGCCGACTACCGGCTGGACCCCACCATCATTTCCACGGACATCGAATCCGTGCGCCTCGGCAAGGACCTGGGCGCCAGCCGCGCCGTCGAACTTCTTGCAGCCCAGGGCATCACACCGCTGGCTTGGCGGACGGTGGGCGATTCCCGCACGGACTACGCCATGGCAGACTGGCTCCACCACAACGACCACGAGGTCAAGCACGTGGACGTCCGTCCCGCGGACGGCGTGCCCGTCAAGCCCTACACCATCCTCACCGCAGCCGACCTGGAGCTGGCGGACGACGTCATCCACGACGACGCCGGCGGCGCCTTCCTGCGCAGCTGGCGCGAAGCACTGGACATCTAGAAGCCGGCCCCCTCACGCACCACGAACAGTACGGAGAAGCAGCCATCACTGAAGCACAGGTCGATCCGGTTTACCACGGCAGCCCCACCGTCGAAGAGGACGCGATCGTCGAGGCGTCCTCGCCTGCCGTCGTCGCGCACCTCAAACACAGGTCCGACGTCGTCCGTCACCGCGGGCGGTACGCACTGGTCAATGCGGACCTCACACCGCAACAGGCCATGGTGTCCGACCTCCTGGCCGTCCGGGCGGCGCTGGACGCTGCCGGCGTCGACTTCATCCTGGTGCGCGGCAACGACGAACGGCCTGTCATCGCCGTGGATTGGGAGTCCCGCAAGGCCGTGCGGGACGCACTGGTGGAAGCATTCAGGAACGAACCCTTCTACTCGATGACCGTAGACGCCAAGACGAAGGCCTCGGTGCTGGTGGCCGACGGCGAGTTGTCCGCCAACCGCAAGTCACGGATCTTCCGGCTGTACCGGCCCCGTGTGGAGACCGAAGGCGGCCTCTGGTACGGCCCCGCGCTCGGTGTCCAGTTGGAGCTGTGGCGCTTCGACGGCGACCGGCTGGAACTGCCGGTGGAGAACTCACTGACCCGCCGGACCCTGCTGCGCCAGGACGCCGTCCGCGGCTCGGTGCAACGCCACGGACTGGAATGGCCCACCATCGAGAACATGTTCGCGGACCACGCGAGCGATATCGACTTCGACGTGGACATCGTCTTCTCCTGGGTTGACGGCACGGACCCCGCCTACATCGCGGCGCGGCGGGCCCAGCAGGCGGACGCCGTCCTGGGCGAGGGCGACGACCATGAGGCCCGCTACCGCCAGATCAACGAACTCAAGTATGCGCTGCGTTCGGTGCACATGTTTGCGCCATGGATCCGCCGGATCTTCATCGCCACGGACTCCCCCGCCCCGGCCTGGCTGGCGGACCATCCCAAGGTGACGATTGTCCGCAGCGAGGAGTTTTTCGCCGACCCCTCGGTGCTGCCCACGCACAATTCACAGGCCGTCGAGTGCCAACTCCACCACATCGATGGGCTCTCGGAGCATTTCCTCTACTCCAACGACGACATGTTCTTCGGCCGTCCCGTGGGCCCGGACATGTTCTTCACCCCCGGAGGCATCACCAAGTTCATCGAAGCCGACACCAGGATCGGACTGGGTGAGAACGACGCCGAACGCAGCGGCTTTGAAAATGCGGCCCGCGTCAACCGCAAGCTGCTCTGGAAGCGCTTCGGCAGGATCACCACCCGGCACTTGGAACACACCGCCGCCCCGATCCGCCGCAGCGTGGTGGCACGCATGGAGCAGGAGTTCCCGGAGGAGTTCACCAAGACTGCGGCCAGCCGTTTCCGGGCCGCGGACAACATCTCGGTGACCAACTCGTTCTACCACTACTACGCGCTCCTGACGGGCCGTGCAGTCACCCAGACCAACGCCAAGGTCAAGTACGTTGATACCACCCTGTGGTCCGGGTTGCACTACCTGCCCAAGCTCCTGGCGAAGCGGAACATGGACCTCTTCTGCCTCAACGATGGCAGCTTCCCCGAGGTCCACGCCGACGAACGGGCCGGGCTGGTCACCGACTTCCTGGAGAAGTACTTCCCGGTCAAGGCACCTTGGGAGAAGTAGCACTGCGCGGAGCCGCAGCCACCCGGGGCTGCCGCGGCCGGCTGGTCCGCGGGTGCTTCGGGATGGTGATCCCGGCTGCGGCAAGCCGCCGCTGAACCTCCTCGGCATCCACGGGCTCGCCCACGGTCACGCCGCCGGACATCGGCACCACGGAGTGCACAATCGTGTGCTCGTACACGTGCACCATGTTGTAGGCCTGCGCACCGTCGCGCCCGCGTTGGCCGCCGGCCGTGACGCCCAGGTCCTGCGTGTAGCACGTGGCGGAAGCGACCGAGACAGGGATGCCGGCGAAGCTCGCCGTGGTGGAGAAATGCAGGTGCCCGCCCAGGATGGATCGAACATCCGTATTGCGGACGACGGCGGCCAGCGCGGCTTGGCCACGCAGCTCAACCAGGACTGCCAGGTCCTGGACGCACGGCACGGGCGGGTGATGAAGCGCCAGGATGGTGCCGTCCGGCGCAGGGGTGGAGAGTTCGTCCGCGAGCCATACCAACTGTTCCTCGGACAGTTCGCCGTGGTGGAAACCGGGAACCGTGGTGTCCAGGGTGATGATCCGCAGGCCGTTGACGAAGTAGCTGCGGTCCATTGGCTCCTGGGGCCTGCTGATTTCAGAGGCGTCCAAGAAAGCAGACCGGAAATTGGCGCGGTCGTCATGGTTGCCCATGGCCCAGATGGCCTTGGCTCCGAGGGCATCGCACACGGGCTCGATCATCTCGCGCAGCCGCCGGTACGCTTCGAGTTCGCCCCGGTCGGCAAGGTCTCCGGTGAAGATGATGGCTTCCGGCTTCAGCTTGGAAGCGATGATCTGATCGCAGATCTCCTGCAGCCTGGCAGCGCTGTCCACCGATCCGTAGAGTGTGCCGGGTCCACCCACCAGGTGGAGATCGCTCAAGTGCAACAGCACATGACCTGGTTTCGGGTACTCGGCCTCGATGAGCTCCATAGCTGCCTTAGCGTTAGGTGGGAGACGGCGCCTCCCGTGTAACCCCAGTAGGACCAATCCAACCAGACGGGAAGCCAACACTTGGCTAATATCCGGCGGAATGTTGGAAAATTACTTTCCTCCTTTTCTGGAATTCCAGGCTTATGCCAATGCCTTTTCCACTGCTTCTACAAGGTCTTCGGAGTCGGGCTCAACGGCGGATGGGAACCGTGCGATCATTTCTCCCTGGCGGTTGATGACGAACTTTTCGAAGTTCCATTTCACCTTGACCGGTTGGCCGTCCTGGTCCCGGGTCAACTCCGAGAACAGGGGATGCTGCTCCTTGCCCAGGACGTTGGCCTTGGCGGTCAGGGGGAAGGAGACGCCAAAATTGCGCTCACAGAACTCGGCGATTTCCTGGTCCGAACCCGGCTCCTGGCCCGCGAATTGGTTGCACGGAACACCGAGGATCTCCAAGCCGTCCTCGCGGTACTTCCCGTAGAGCTCCTCCAGGCCGGCGTACTGGCGCGTGTAGCCACACTTGGAAGCGACGTTGACCACCAGCACCGCCTTGCCCTCGAACCGGCCGAAATCAGCTTCGGTGCCATCGTTGAAGGTGAGGGGGATGCTGTAGAGGGTGCTCATGGATCGCTTCCTGACGACGTCGGCTGGCGGGGTTGCCGCCATCGAGCTTACGGGAGCTTCGTAAGGGCCACGAAACGCGGGGTGACCGCGTTTCGCCGTGCTACGGGGTGGGAAGAATGAGGCTGGACAACGGCACCGTGGTGCCGTCCGGCTTCCGGACCAGGTCCGGAGCAATCAGGACGTATCCAGGCGGCAGGACCACCGTTGGCAGGGTCGCGGCGAGCGTCGTGACCGGGGCGGGGGCAGGAGCGGCCGGTGTCACCGGCGCCGCCGGCTGGGTCACGGCCGGAGCGGGGACGACGACGGCGAGAGCCGGCGCGGGTGCCACGGTCACCGGAGCGACGACGGCGGGAGCCGGAGCAGGAGGCACCACCACAGCGGGAGCCGGAGCGGGTGCCACTGCGGCGGGTGCCGGGGCTGTTGACTTGGCCGGAGTGGCCGTGGTCGCAGCAGGCGTGGTCGCGGGAGCCACCGGCGTCGTCGCGGAGGGCGTAGGCGTCGCGGTCGCCGTCGGACTTGGCGTCGCAGTCGCCGTCGGACTTGGCGTGGCGGTTGCCGTCGGCGTGGGCGTCGCGGTCGCCGTCGGACTTGGCGTGGCGGTTGCCGTCGGCGTAGGCGTCGCAGTCGCCGTCGGGCTCGGCGTAGCCGTCGCGGAAGGCGAAGGCGTCCCGGTGGATCCACCGGGGGTGCTGCCCGGAGTGCTGGGCACGGTCACCGGCGGAGCAACATCTTCCTCGTGTTCACCGCCAATAACCGCTCGGTTGGTGCCGTCCGAAACGGGGACGGCCCACTGCGGCGCGCTGGAACCCGTACCAACTCCGGGCTGGTAGTTGACAAAAGTGATCGGCTGCAGCGGATCCACCTGCTTGGTGGGCAGGAGTTGCCATTGGTTGGGGTTGGTGTGGAGGCCGTTGACGATCGTTTCGAAGTGGAGGTGGCAGCCAGTGGACCAACCGGTGGTTCCGACCTCGGCGATGACCTGGCCAACCCGGACGCTTTGGCCTTGGGTCACTCCAATGGCCTGAAGGTGGTTGTACGTGGTCACCAGACCGTTGCCGTGCTCGATCTCAACGCGGTTGCCACCGCCCCAGATGTGCCAGCCCACGGCCTTGACCACACCGGAATCGGCAGCGTAGACGCGGGTTCCGCAGGCCGCGGCGTAGTCCTGTCCCCAGTGGAACTCACCGGGCAGGCCGGTCAGCGGGCTGTAGCGGTAGCCGTAGGGCGAGCTGGGGTTGAGCACCTCGAGGGGTGCGTACAAGTATCCGGCAGGCGGACGGGGCAGCCCGGCGGATGCGACGTTCAGGGCGCCTGACCCGTCGGCACCTACAGCGTGGACCAGTGCCCGGTCGAAGTACACCATGGGCGTGCCGGCCGTTTGCTGCGGAGGTTCGGGCAGGTTGTCCATCACCAGGGTCTGGGCCTCGGGCGGCGTCAGGCTGCCCAAGGAATTCGGTCCCACCACGCCCTGGGCCGAGGCTCCATTCAGGGACGTTGAGGACGCGGACGTCAGCGGTTGGAATCCGAAAGCGAAGAACGCCGCCACTGCGAGGGTTGCGGCGAAGAAGACGCGGCGAAAACCCTCGGTGCGCACCAGGACTGCTACCCGGTCTGATTCATGATGCTTGCCCACAAAAACACTCCCCAAAAGCCAGCGGCACCAAACCCCAGCCTGGCGTGCAAGCACCATTGTTGCCGTTCTCAGGGCGAAAATAAAGTCTTCCAGGTTGCCCGCTGGTGAAAGGTTGGCTCAGTTTTTCCTCAAGACGCCTTGAGCATTCGGGAGGGTCGGCTCACGCCAGGTTTTCCTTGAGCAGGGCCCGGTGCTCAAGAGCAGCCGAAGCATGCAGTGCCCGGCCTGCCTCGGTTAGTTCGAGGAAGAGGGATCGGCGGTCATCGGCGCACGTTTGGCGTGAAACCAAGCCGGCTTTTTCCAGCCTGTCCACCACTTTGGACACGGCACTCTGGGTCATGGGGGTGCGCTCCCCCAATTGCTTCATGCGGCACGCGGCGTCCGCGCATTCGGCCACGAGGTCAAGGATCTCGAATTCGTTCAGGCCGATGTCGAACTTTGCTTCCAGGGCACGGTCCAGGGCTCCCGCCGTGCGGAAGTAGGAGTCCTGGATGGTGCGCCACTGCTCTACCAGTTGGCGGTCACGCGTGGTTGCCATGGTCCGATTCTAGTTCATGACGCCATTTGAATCCACGTCATAAGATGACGCGTCATATTCCTTGTCATTCAATGACGCGTCATCTACATTGAATGACATGACATCACCCACCACCCTTCAAAAACCTGCCGATGCCCTGGTTTCAGCCGTTCGCTGGACGCGCGCCCAATGGTTGCTGCTGATGGTCGTCTGCACCGTCCTTGCCCTCGATGGCCTGGACGTTTCCATGGTTGGCGTTGCCTTGCCCTCCATCGGCCACGAGCTCAACCTCGGTACCGATTCCCTGCAGTGGATCGTCTCCGCCTACGTTCTTGGCTACGGAAGCCTGCTCCTCCTGGGTGGGCGGCTCGCGGACCTGCTGGGCCGCCGTCGTATTTTCCTCATCGCCCTGACAGTCTTCGCGGCCGCGTCGCTGCTGGGCGGCTTGGTTGACGACCCCGCCATCCTTATCGCCACCCGTTTCGTGAAGGGCCTCGCAGCAGCCTTCACGGCACCCACCGGCTTCTCCATCATCACCACCAACTTTGCCGAGGGCCGCGCCCGCAACAAGGCGCTTTCCATCTTCACCACGTTCGGTGCCAGCGGCTTCTCCCTGGGCTTGGTGGTTGGGGGCCTCATGACCAGCCTGAGCTGGCGCTGGACCTTCCTGGTCTCAGTACCGATCGCGGTGATCGTGGTGCTGCTGGGCATCAAGTTCATTCCGAAGGACAAGCCGTCTGCCGAGAACAGCGGGCACGACATCTGGGGCGCCGTGACGCTGGCCCTGGGCATGCTCGGCCTGGTGTACACCTTGGTGTCCGCGCCCGAGCAGGGCTGGGGATCTGTGGCAACAATCGCCGGATTCGCAGTATCTGCCGCCGTGCTGGCAGCCTTCGCGGTCATCGAGAACAAGGTAAAGCACCCGTTGATCCGCTTCGGCATTCTCAAGGAAGGCTGGGTGGCCCGGGCCAACCTCAGCGCCGTCGGGCTCTTCGGGTCCTACCTGAGCTTCCAGTTCATCGTCACCATGTTCCTGCAGTCGGTGCTCGGCTGGACTCCCTTGGGCATGGCCCTGGCACTCCTTCCCGCAGGCCTGCTCGTGGCCACGAGTGCGCCCTTCGCGGACCGGCTGATCGAAAAGTTCGGCGCCAAGCAACTCATCCTCACCGGACTCACAGCCCTTGGCCTGGGCTACGTCCTGTTCCTCCGCGTTGGCACCACACCCAACTACGCGCTGGATATCCTGCCCTCGGTGGTCCTGCTGGGCATCGGATTCGCCTTGGCCTTCCCGTCCATCAACGTGCTGGCCACGGAAGGCATCCGCGATTCCGAGCAAGGACTCGCCGCCGGCCTGATCCAAACCAGCACCCAGGTAGGTGCAGCACTCGTCCTCGCCGTCACCACGGCTTTGGTGAGCGGGCACGGGCACGCCGAAGGCACCGTCAGCGCCCAGGCAATGCTTGACCAGTACCGTCCAGGCCTCATCCTGAGTGCCGCCGTCGCCATTGCCGCCCTGCTGGTGGCAGCCGCACCTGCCAAGGGCCGCGCCCGCGTGTAGTTTGTAAGGCATGAGGAATCTTTTCCTCGACTACCGGCACGAGCTCCAGCGCACGTTCACGGGAACCTCCGGAACGCCGCCGGAGTGGGTGCCGCGCCTTGCCGAAGGGAACGACGCCGGATATCACCTTCCGGGGTCGGCGGTCTGGGCTGTCCACGGCTCAATGTCCACCATCGTTGCCGGAATCCGGGTGCTCCTGATGCAGGCTTTGCATCCGGGAGCACTCGCCGGCGTGTACGAGCACTCCGGCTTCAAGGAAGATCCCCTGGGCCGCCTCGCCACCACCATCCGCTGGATCTTCACGGTGACCTACGGGTCCACGGAAGCGGCGGAGGAGGCGAGCGGCCGGGTCCGGAAGATCCACAAACACGTCAGGGGGACGTATGTGGATGGGAACGGGGTCCAGCGAGAGTACCAGGCCAACGATCCCGAACTCCTCCGGTGGGTCCATGTGACCTACGCGGAGTCCTTCCTCACGGCGCACCGCATCTTCGGGCGGCCAATTCCGGGCGGACCCGACGCGTACGTCCGTCAGTGGGCCTCGGCGGGCCGGCTCATGGGCGTCGAGTATCCGCCCCTCACCGAGGCCTCCGTCCGCCGCGAAATCGACGAGTGGCGCGCCTCCGGGGTCCTCCGCTCAGACGAACGGCTGGCCGAGACCGTGGCTTTCATCCGGCACCCGCCACTGAGCCCCCTGCTGCGGCCGGGGTACCGCATTCTCTTCGCGGCCGCCGTCGAAAGCCTCGAACCGGAGTACCGGGAGATGCTTGGACTCAAGACGGCCCGGATCGGCCCGGTCCCGCTGCCCGCGATCCCGGCCGCCAAAGTGGCCCTCGCCATGGTGCGCCTGGCCCTGGGCCGGCGCGGCCCCAGCGAACTCGCGGCCCGCAGCCGGCTGGAGCGGCTTGGATGGCCGAACTAAGCGTCTCGGGCCCCTCACCCGTGTACCGCCACCACCCACTTTCATCTCGAAAAGCCCATCAGGGACCACCCGGCCCGGCGTTTCGCGCCTAGGTCCCGTCAATGTTGGTCGTGAAGGTACGCCCACCGCTGCCAACCGGGAAGAGCAAAGCCGGGCAGGAGGGGAATCACCCCGCCTGCCCGGCTTCGTGGCCTCCGGGCTTAGATCAGTTCGTCCGAGAGGTGGTTCGGCGTGCCGAAGCGGTGGGCTGTGATGGACACAGCCTGTTCGCGGAGGAACGGCAGCATCTCGATCCGGCCGGCCTGGGTCACCGCACCGTGGTAGACAGCGATGTCCGGACGGCCACCGGTCGCCGCGCTCAGTGCGGTGAAGTCGCCGCCGATCAGGCGGATGCGGCCGCCGTCGAACCTTGCCGCGCGGGTCAGCCACGCGGCGTCGTCCTCAACCCGCACGCTGACGCCCAGGTTCGCGAACACGGTCACCACGGCGTCGGGAAGTACGACGGCGGAGCTCACCTTCAGTGCCGATCCCGCCACTGCGCCGGCCGCCACAACCCGGAGCAGCTCCACGAGCCGCTCGCCTTCGGAAAGGCGGATGATGACAGGGAGGGGACGGTAGCGGAAGACGTTGCGTTCGGCGGTCAGGCCGGAGACGTCCTTGCGGGTGCCAAACTCGGAATCCCAGGCAGCGGCGTCGCTGAAGAGTGCCTGCTGGAGGGTCTGGAGTTCCTCGGCAGTAACATCAGCCGACGTGGCAGCGGTCAGGATCTGCGAGGCTGCGCCCCGGAGCGTGGTGCCCCGCTTGGCCGTCGCCTCGGCAGGGAGCCATGACCCCAGGCCGATCAGGTAGTTCGGGCCACCGGCTTTGGTTCCGGCGCCGACCGCGGACTTCTTCCAGCCGCCGAACGGCTGGCGCTGCACGATCGCACCGGTAATGCCGCGGTTGACGTAGAGGTTGCCGGCCTGGATGGTGTCCAGCCAGATGCCCATTTCGGCGGAGTCCAGGGAGTGCAGCCCGGCGGTGAGGCCGTATTCGATCTCATTCTGGATAGCGATGGCTTCTTCGAGGGTTTCAGCGGTCATGACGCCCAGGACCGGGCCGAAGAACTCGGTCAGGTGGAAGTAGGAGCCGCGCTTGACGCCCGAGCGGATGCCCGGGGACCACAGCCGGCCGGAGTCGTCCAGGCGTTCGGGCTTGATGGCCCAGGTTTCGCCCTCGCCCAAGGTGGTGAGGGCGTTCAGGAGCTTGCCGTTGGCAGGCTCGATGATCGGTCCCATCTGCGTGGTGGCGGTCTCCGGGTAGCCAACGGTCAGGGAACGGGCGGCGTCGATGAGCTGGTTGTGGAACCGCTTGGACTTGGCCACGGAGCCAACCAGGATCACGAGGGACGCGGCGGAGCACTTCTGGCCGGCGTGGCCGAACGCGGAGTACACAACGTCCTTCGCTGCCAGGTCCAGGTCCGCGCTCGGGGTGACGATGATGGCGTTCTTGCCCGAGGTTTCCGCGAGCAACGGCAGGTCCTGGCGGAAGGAACGGAACAGCTCTGCGGTTTCATAGCCACCGGTGAGGATCACGCGGTCAACGCTCGGGTGCGAGACCAACTGGGTGCCCAGCTCCCGCTCTTCGAGCTGCACGAGTGCCAGCACGTCCTTCGGAACGCCTGCCTCCCACAGGGCCTCCACCATGACGGAACCTGAACGGCGGGCCTGCTTTGCGGGTTTGATCCCGACGGCGGAACCTGAGGCGAGTGCCGCGAGCGTCGAGCCCGCGGGAATCGCCACCGGGAAGTTCCACGGCGGGGTCACCACGGTGAGGTTGGCTGGGACGAACGTGGCGCCGTCCACCGTTTCAAGGTCCTTGGCGCGCTCGGCGTAGTAGTGCGCGAAGTCGATCGCTTCGCTGACCTCGGGATCGCCCTGGTCGATGGTCTTGCCGGTCTCGGAAGCCATGACCTCGAGGAGTTCTGCGCGGCGGGCTTCGAGGACCTCACCGGCGCGGTGCAGGATTGCGGCACGCTCGGCGGCGGGGCGCGTACCCCAGGCCTTGCCGGCGTCGACAGCGGTGGTGATGATGCGCTCAAGGTCGGCAGCATCGGAGACCTTGGTGGACTCGACGGTCTTGTTGCCTGCCGTGGAACCGGGGATGCGGGCCAGGATGTCACGGCCCCAGACGCGGTTTTGGGGGAGGGCGGGATCGGTGTCCGGGGTGTTGCGGAAGCCCTCGGTCGGGGCAGGCTCAGCCGGGAGGCGGCGGTCCTGCGTGCGGTTCGGTCCGGGGACGGTCTCGCTGAGGTTCGCCAGGGAGTTCAGGAAGCGCTGCTTCTCGCGCTCAAAGAGGGGTTCGTTCTCACTGAGCTCGAAGACCGCGGACATGAAGTTTTCCTGGCTGGCACCCTCTTCGAGGCGGCGGATCAAGTACGCGATGGCGACGTCGAATTCGCCGGGGTGGACTACGGGTGTGTAGAGGAGCAGGCTGCCAACGTCCTTGCGGACCGCCGTGGCTTGGCCGGTTGCCATGCCGAGCAGCATCTCGAACTCGATGCCCTCAGTGACACCACGCTGCTTGGCCAGCAGCCAGGCGAAAGCAACGTCGAACAGGTTGTGCCCGGCGACGCCGATGCGGACAGCGTCCACGCGCTCCGGCGTGAGGGCGTAGCTGATGACGCTCTTGTAGCTGGTGTCCGAATCCTGCTTGGTGCCCCATGTTGCCAGCGGCCAGTCGTGAAGGGATGCCTCAACCTGCTCCATGGGAAGGTTGGCACCCTTGACCACGCGGACCTTGATGGGAGCACCCCCCTGGGCACGGCGGGCCGCGGCCCACTCCTGGAGTTCCTGCATTGCAGCCAACGCGTCCGGAAGGTAGGCCTGCAGGACGATGCCGGCCTCGAGGTTCTTGAATTCAGGCATGTCCAGGATCCGCTTGAAGACGGCGATGGTCATGCTCAGGTCCTTGTATTCCTCCATGTCCAGGTTGATGAACTTGGGCTTGCTGAAGGACGCAGCGAGGCGGTACAGCGGGGTGAGCTTCTCCACCACGTGGTTGACGGCTTCGTCGAAGGCCCACGGGGAGTGCGGGGCCACGGTGGAGGATTCCTTGATGGAGACGTAGTCCACGTCCTCGCGGGCAAGGAGCTTGAGCGTCCCGTCGAGGCGGCGCTGTGCCTCGTGTTCGCCCAGCACTGCCTCCCCCAGGAGGTTGACGTTGAGGTGGACGCCGTCCTGGCGGATTTTGGAGATGGCCGGGCCGAGCTTGGCATCAGTGGCATCCACGATCAGGTGACCCACCATCTCACGGAGCACGCGGCGGGCGATCGGAATGACCACCTGCGGCATGACCGGGGCCATCAGGCCGCCGACGCGGACCGCGCTGCGCATGTACCACGGCAGGAACGTGGGCACCTTGGGGGCAAGTTCGGCGAGTTTCCGGGCGGCGACCGAGAGATCCTCGGGGCGGATGACGCCGTCGACGAATCCCACCGTGAAGTCCAATCCGTTCGGGTCCTTCAAGACGCCGGCAAGGCGCTGGGCGGAGACATCAACGGGGATCTTGCTGGCTTCTGTCAGCCAGTGACGGACCAAGGCAATGGCTTCGGTGGCCAGTGCGTCGAACTGCCCGGAATCCTGGGTGCGCGGGGAGGTCGCATCCGGGAGAGTGCTGGTCATGAAGGGCTCCTTATGGGACGGAGTAGTTTGCTTGTTTCCATCAGTATGGATCTACAATCCCATTAGGAAAAGCGATCTTTTCTGACGAATATTCGTTATCCATCCCGATGTTTTGGAGGCAGCCGTGCTGGACGTCCGCAGGCTCCGTTTGCTGCACGAATTGAAGATCCGCGGGACGCTCGCGGAAGTGGCCGATGCCATGCAGTACAGCCCTTCCTCGGTGTCCCAGCAGTTGACGCTCCTGGAAAAGGAAGCCGGCGTGGAGCTGCTCCGGAAGGCCGGACGCCGCGTGCAGCTCACACCGCAGGCGGAGATCCTGGTGGCGCACACAGCGGCACTCCTGGAAACGCTGGAACGCGCCGAGACCGAACTGGCCGCCTCCCTGTCCACGGTCACCGGAACTGTGCGGCTGGCGGTCTTCCAGTCCGCTGCGCTCGCGTTGCTCCCCGATTTCCTCACCATCATGCGCCAGGAGTACCCCGAGGTCCGGGTGGAAATGACACAGCGCGAACCGGAGACAGCCCTCTATGAGACGTGGGCCCGGGACTTCGACATTGTGGTGGCCGAGCAGTACCCCGGTCACGCCGCCCCGCACCACACGGGCCTTGACCGCGCCACCCTGACCAGCGACGCCATCCGGCTCGCCACTCCCCCAGTGGGCCTGGGCGGCGAACACATCGCGTCGATCGCGGACACGGCATCCATGCCCTGGGTCATGGAACCCCGCGGAGCGGCGTCACGCCACTGGGCAGAGCAGGCCTGCCGCTCGGCCGGCTTCGAGCCGGACGTCCGATACGAAACCGCGGACCTCCAGGCACAGATCCGGCTCATCGAGTCAGGAAACGCCGTGGCTTTGATGCCCGATCTTGTGTGGACGGACATGGAGCGGCCGGTGCAACTGCTTGACCTCCCCGGATTGCCCGCCCGGACCATCTTCACGTCCACGCGGACAGCAGGGCGGATCCACCCCGCCATCCTCGCCTGCCGCGAGGTTCTGGAGCGGGTGGCGGCCGCGCACCGCCAGTAATCCCGGGCACTATCCCCGGGGCACGCAAAAGGCCCCGGTCCAAGGGACCGGGGCCAACCGCGGAGAATGGGGGATTTGAACCCCCGAGGGCGTTAACCCAACACGCGTTCCAGGCGTGCGCCATAGGCCGCTAGGCGAATTCTCCTTGCTTTCGAACCGAAAGCAGATACCACTGTACCCGAGATTTTCGGCATCGCCCAATCGGGGGTTGGCACTCACATCAGGCAGCGTTTTCGGCCCACGCTTTAACGGAAAAATGGACGCCCCCAACGCGCCCATTCTTGCGGTATCACCGTTGAGCTGCCGGGTCCGGCCCCTCTTGCCCAGGCCCCGCAGCTCACAATCTGGAAATTGCCCCAATCGGTGTACATACTTATGGTCCGCTGTGACTCGCGGATATGCAATGGTTTGGCCGCCATTTGGGGTTCTTTACTGACAGGATGTGCCCATGATGCAGCTCCATGCCCTGGTCGCCTACGTGCCGGCAGACCACGCCGACGCGGTTCTGCGGGCGATCGGAAATGCCGGCGCCGGGCGGATCGGCGACTACTCGCATTGCGCCTTCACGTCCCTGGGGACGGGTCATTTCACGCCCCTCGCGGGAGCCCAACCCTTCATCGGTGAAGTGGGCGTGGCGGAGCAGGTGCCTGAAGCGCGGGTTGAGTGTGTGGTTGCCGAGGACATGCTCGACGGCGTGGTGCTGGCTTTACGGGCAGCACACCCGTATGAGGAACCGGCTTTCATGACCTGGCCGGTACAGGGGTGGCGGTGAGGGTCTGGGCCCCCACATCCGGGGATTCGCCTGCTTGATCGGTTGGGTTCACTACCCAGGCCCTAGGGTGGGCCACCGCCCAAGGCCCTGGCGACGGTGGAGATACTGACACCCAGCGTGCTGGCTATTTCGCCGAGGGTCATCTTCTTGAGCCTGAGGTCGCGGGCCGTCTCCAGCTTGTTCTGCGTCATCGCGGGAGGCCTCCCGCCCAGCCGGCCCCGGGCACGCGCCGCATTCAGCCCGGCCCTGGTCCGTTCGGACATCCTGTTGCGCTCGTACCTGCCAATCGATTCGAAGATCTCAAGGATGAGTTGACCGCACGGGCTCCCCGTATCCAGCCACGGTTCGGCGAGGGCGCGAAACCTGACGCCTTTCCCGGCGAGCGAGGCAACAATATCGGCGAGATCCACCGCACTGCGGCCCAGCCGGGACATGTCGCTGACCATGAGCGTATCTCCGCTCTTCAGGTCCTCGATGCAAGCCCGCCACTGCTCCCTGATTTCAGTAGCTCCCGAGGCGCGCTCCTCATACACCTTCACTGCTCCCGCCGCCTTGAGGGTTGCGATTTGGAACGAAAGCGATGGACCCACCGTCCCTTCCCTCGCGTAACCAACTGAAATATTTCCTTCCAACAATTTCCCAAAAACCTCCCTTTCTTGGGTTTCTCGCTTTTTGATTCAGAGAACGACTTTTGACATGCAAACCCTTTCGTTCAAGCGCATGAAACCCGGCGGGAAGTTTCGTTTGCGGAAATCGACTTTAGAGGGAACCCCCCGGGAGCCGACCACGGAAACCACTTATGGCCTCCGCACGGCCATTATGACACACGGTGAAGAACGCGGACCGGAATTGCAAAATCGCTGGTTATGGGGATTTTGCGCTGTTCCCATCGATGGCAATACTCAATTCACGTCAGGCAATCCGCCTGATCACGTTTCCTTCAAAAGGATGGATCACGATGGAAAACAGCTATTCAGCTCCCCGCATTGCCCACGCCGGCTCGTTCCGCAAGGTGACCAACGGAATTTGGTGCGGCCGCTACCGCGACCTCTTCTGCGGCCGCTCCATTTTCAAGCCCTGGTTCTGCTAGAACCTTGAACCCACCCAAGACGGGTCCCGCCTCTTTGCGGTAACCCGTGTTGATTTCGGCAACGGGTTTTGGCAAAGGATCATCCCTTGCACGAGGTGGCCCACCCGGCTCCGAGCCGACTTTCCCGGAATTGACTTTCGGGAATTAGCTGGTGGAACAATGAATTTCAAACCAAGGGAATCCCCGGGTTTGTTCGTTATCCAGCAAACAACTCAGTGAAACCAGACTCTCCAAGGGAAGGAGGGAAAACGATGGAAAACACCTATTACGCTCCGCGCGTCGCACGGGTCGGTTCGTTCCGCAAAGTGACGAATGGTTATTGGTTCGGCCGTTGGCGTGACATCTTCGGCGGTCATGCCTTCATCAAGATCACCATTGGCTAATCCGCGTCACGCCGTTCAGGCGGGAGCCCCACCCTCGGGACGGGGCTCCCGCTCTGCGCCACTCTCCATCCTCCGACGAAGACCGCAGGTGCCATCGATTCCATGCATGAATACTTCCTTCCCCACCACGCTTCCGCCGCTGGCCAAGCCGGGTTGATTCCTGCCGGCGCCCAGGCCACCTTCCTCGATCCGGACTACGACTCCGTTGCCCGGCACAGCCGCAACCACAAACCGGCTGAAGGTCCGGAGCCGCGCTACGCCCCTTTCGCGTACGGCTCGCTTTCCACGGCACGGACGCTGTACTGGACCGACATCGAGGGAACCCCCGTCGGATCAACATCCCAGGGCGCCCTGCGTCGTATCGCCAAGAGGAAGCTGGACCAAAACCGTGTCCGGTTGGCCCTGTGCTCCAACCTGCCTGGCTTCCTCCGCCACTTGCCCTTTTGGGAAGGTGTTCACGCCGTACAGCCCGGCTTCGCCCTGACATTCAGCGATGGCCGCGCCAAGTCCGTGGACCTCGCACCAGTGGCGGGTGAACCTTTCGCCGACCTGTCGGACGCGGCACATGCCATGTCCGGTGCACTCAAGGAGTCCATCGCCGGACGGCTGGCCAGCTACGGAACGGTGAGCGCCGATGTCTCAGGGGGCATGGACTCCACAAGTTTGGCCTTCTTCCTGGACTCGCTGCAGGAAGGAAGCATCTTCTACCACGCGGGCACCGACGATCCGCAAAACCGCGATTCCGAGTTCGCCCGGAGGGCAGCCGACGACTTGCGGGGGCAACTCATTGAACTGGAATCGCTGACGTCCACCTCTGCCGCCTTCGGCGAACCCGACCCCGCCATTGGCGCCCTCGACGACGGTCCTCCCGGGTGGGCTGCAAACTCCCACCACCTGGGCGCGTTGTTCGCGGATGCCGCCCGACGCGGAGTGCGCGCACATTTGACCGGGATTGGCGGAGACGAATTGTTCGATCCCCTTCCCGCCATGGCCCTTGGACTTCTCTCCACGTCATCCTGGAGAGCCGGCGTCCGCGTCCTGCGACGGCTCGGCAAAATGCAACGATGGCCGGCCCTCGCGCTCGGCCGGGCAGTCGCCTCAAAAGTCGGATTCGACACGGAGGTGCTGCGGCGCGCCGGGAATCCAGGCACTACGGTTGACGGACCCGGCGAAGCCTTCTCGTGGGCTCCGGGGTTCGGCCTGTCACGGTTCGCCACCAAGGAAGCCCGTGAGGCGGTGGCATACAAAGTACGCGAAGGCCTGGAACGGGGAGCAAGACCCCACCACGCTGAACGCTTCAGGCACCAAATGACCGAATCCTTGATGTTCCAAGGCGAGATCGCCCGCCAAGTCAACCATGCGTACAGCCAGTTGGGCGTCGCATGGGAAGCGCCCTTCCTGGACGACCACGTCATACGGCTGGTCCACAACCTGCCTGTCGAAGCGATCCTGGGCGTCGTGGAAAGCAAACCGCTCCTGGCCCGCGCCACCAACGGAGTGGTACCCCGCTGGATCTTCACCCGCGAAGACAAAGGCGAATACAGCTCGGACCTCTTCCAGGAGTTCAAGGCAAGGCGCCGCGAACTGTCCAGGCTGTTCGATGACAGCTGCCTGGTGGACATGGGACACGTTGACCCGACTGCCGTACGGAGTGCGCTCAGCATGCCGGTCATCGGCACGGACGAGCTGTATGAACTGGAGCACCTGGCTGGTGTGGAGCGATGGATAAGGAGACTCATATGAGGAAAGCCACCAAGGTGATCGCCGCTGCGGATGTTTTTGAACCCGCGCCCAAGCTGACGTTCAACCTCGACGACGACGGCCTGACGGTTTTCGACGCACGCGGCGGCTCGTACTGGCGCGGAAACGCAACGGCGGGAGAGGTGATGGAAGGCATCCGGCTGGGCCGGCCGGTCAACACCCTCATCACGTCCATCGCAGAGGCCTACAAGGTGGACCATGAACGAGTACGTGAGGACATTCATGCACTCCTGGCAGAGCTGGAGCAGCACGGAATCATCCGGCGGGTGCGTCCATGAGCCTGCCCATCGTCCCCCAGCGTGCCATCATGCCCCGGGGACTGGCATTGCTGAGGACACGGGCTGTTGTTGCTTTGGCGTGGCCCATGACCCTGCTTCCCCCGGCGCTGCTCGAGTCAGCCTTCCGGACCGTAGTGCACCGTTCCCGTCCAAGCAGCCACGCCCAAGCGCGCCGCATCCGGGCTGCCGTGTGCGCGGTCAGCTCCCGGTGTGCGGGCGAGGGCTGCCTGCAGCGTTCCATCGCCGTGTTCCTCCTTTGCCGTTTGGAGGGCCACTCCCCGGCGTGGAAGACCGGCTACCGGCTTGAGCCGTTCACCGCACACGCGTGGGTAGAGGTGGGTGGTCAGCCAGTCGACGAGCCGGCGGCCATCAGCGGCTACATCCCGGTGCTCTCCGTCAGCCAACCAGGAACCGCCTCATGACCATCGAAACCCAGGCTGTGGGTTCCCGGCGGGCAGGGCTGGCCGAATTGTTCCGCCACGTCGCCGTCCAGCGCAGATTGCTTGCGGTAATCATCGTCCTGAGCCTCGCCGGGTCCGGTCTGTCCCTCGCACAACCGTTGCTGGTGCGCGAGGTGATCGACCGTGTCACCGGATCGCGGCCCTTGGAACTTTTGCCGTGGCTGGTAGGCGGGCTCGTCGTCGTCGGCGGAATCCTGGGCGGGGTCAACCAATACCTGATCCAGCGCACCGCGGAGACGGCCATCAGGAGGTCAAGGCACGGCCTGATCCAGCACATCCTCCACTTGCCCGTGGCCACACTTGACCAACGCCGCGTGGGAGACCTCGTAGCTCGGGTTACGACGGACACCACTGTGGTCCGCAACATGCTCAGCCAAGGTTTCGTCGAGTCCTTCGCCGGCATCTTCACTGTCATTGGTGCACTGGTTTCCATGTTTTTCCTGGACCCGATCCTGCTGCTCATTGCCGTGGGCGCCGCCGTTGCCGCGGTCATTGCCGTGGCCTGGGTGACATCCCATATTGAACGTGCCAGCCTGGGTGTGCAGAACTCCCTCGGCAAGCTTGCGGCCTCAATGGATCGCGCCATCAGGGCGACCCGGACGGTCCGTGCCGCCAACGCCACGACGCACGAAGCACGCCGCGTGGAGGACGACGCCACAGGAGTGTGGAACGTCGGACTCAAGGTTGCGGCCACAACCGCACTCGTTTCGCCCATCTCGTCCATCTCCACACAGGCCACGTTCCTCGCCGTCATCGGCGTGGGAGGCTGGAGGGTGGCGTCCGGAGCACTGACCGTGGCCGACCTGGTGTCCTTTATCCTCTTCCTGTTCCTCCTGATCGTGCCGCTCGGTCAGCTCTTCGGTACCGTCACCGCCATTGGCGAGGCCCTGGGCGGAGTGGCCCGGATCAACGAAATCCTCCGGCTTCCCGTGGAGAACGACCAACCAAAGCGTGGGCCTTCCAACAACATTGGCGACTCGAGCCTGGTGTTTGAGGGCGTGGGTTTTGAATACACCGACCACGACGGCGGAGAGCCGGACCGGCAGGCGACGCTCAGCGATGTCTCGTTCCGGGTGGAATCCGGGCAAACAGTGGCCATCGTCGGCCCCTCCGGAGCCGGCAAGAGCACCATCCTGAACCTCATTGCCCGCTTCTACGACGCTTCGGCGGGACGCATCCTCTTCGGGGGCGCCGACGTCGAAACCATCACCCGCTCAGCAGTCCGCTCACGGATTGCCTACGTTGAACAGGACGCACCGGCGCTTGCGGGAACGCTGCGTGACAACCTCAGCATCGGCAATCCAAACGCCACTGATGCGGACATGGTGTCCATCCTTGAGCACTTGAACCTGGGGTCCGTGCTCCGGCGGTCAGGGCACGGGCTCGACGCCGGAATCGGAGAGGGAGCCGTCCTGCTGTCCGGCGGCGAGCGCCAGAGAATCGCGGTGGCCCGGGCACTCCTGGGAAACCCCGCGATGCTGATCCTGGACGAATCAACATCCAACCTTGACGGCGTCAGCGAGGACCGGGTCCAGGAACTCATTGCCGGGCGCGCGCCCGGGTGCACCCTGGTGATCGTTGCCCACCGGTTGGCCACCGTGCAGGGCGCTGACATGATCCTGGTCCTGGACCGGGGCAGGGTGGCCGCCTCGGGTACGCACGCGGAGCTGGTCCGGAACTCACCCTTGTACCGGGAACTGGCCGCCAAACAGTTCCTCAACAGGGAGTCCGACGGCGGGATAGAGGCCGACGGCGGGGTGCTGCCTTACGCGCACGACGCCGTTGGTTGAGGCAGCCGGGGACATGCCAGTCCGTGACCAAAAGTGGACCGTGACGCTTGCGCGCGCTGTCAGGGCGGAAAGCACCAAACTCCTGACGCTGCCGTTGTTCCTTTACACGGCAGCTGGAACCGTCCTGCTGAGTATCGGCTTTTCATGGATCACCACCGCGTTGGTGGCCTCGGCACTGGCGGCGGGAAAACCCGAAGAGACCGGTGGATTGGACGCGGGGAGCGCATTCCTCACAATCCTTCATTTCGGCCAGATAGGCGTCATTCTGTTGGGCGCGTGGACAGTGCACCAGGAGCTGGACTCCGGTTCGCTCCGCAGCACCCTCATTGCCGTTCCGCAACGCTCCGCGGTTTTCGCTTCCAAGGCCTTGGTTGTTTCCGGTGGCGTAGTGCTGACGGCAATCCCCAGCGTGGTGGGGTCAACGGCGGTCCGGTGCGTTGCCGTGGACTGTTCCACCGAGGATGCCCGGATAGCGCCCGACGTACTCCTGGGTGTGGTCCTCTACTGGATCCTCATTGCCCTCTTCACTTATGCCCTGTCCGTCATCCTCCGCAGCGGCCTGGCAGCGATGAGCGCGGTCCTGGCTTTGGCCCTGATCGTGTCCACGTATCTGCTTCCCATCACACCCGCAGCGAAGTTTCTTCCGGACCAAGCCGGCGCGCAACTCTACCAACAGCCTCCAGTGCCCGTTGATGCCCTGGGGCCGGTGGGAGGTGGGCTGGTCCTGCTTGCCTGGGTGGCGGCCGCAATGGGTGGTGCCGTGGTGCTGTTCATCCGCCAACCGGTCCGAAGTTGAGAACCAAGGGAGAAGAATCCAGTGATTGAAATCAAGAACCTGTGCAAGCGATACGGGAAATCGGCCGGCATAGAAGATGTCACGCTGACCGCCGAGCCGGGAAAGGTGACGGCCTTCCTTGGACCCAACGGCGCGGGAAAGTCCACCACGTTCCGGCTGCTCCTGGGGCTGGACCGCGAAGACAGCGGATCGGCGCTGATCGAGGGAAAGCCCTACCGGGACTTCGCCTCGCCCCTGTGGACCATCGGTGCACAGTTCGATGGCTCCGGCGCGCACAAGGGCCGCACCGCACGCGCCCATCTCACCTGGATGGCCCAGTCCAACGGCATCCCCACCTCACGCATCCCTGAGGTCCTTGAATTGGTAGGCCTTAAGGACGCGGCCGGGAAACGCGTTGGCAAGTACTCCCTGGGGATGGGCCAGCGGCTTGGAATCGCAGCGGCGCTTCTGGGCGATCCCCGGATCGTGGTCCTCGACGAGCCAACCAACGGTCTGGATCCTGACGGCATCCGCTGGATCCGCATGCTCCTGCGCAGCCTCGCCGAGGCGGGCAAGACCGTCCTGCTCTCGAGCCACCTCATCAACGAGGTGGAGCACATGGCAGATCACGTAGTCGTCATCTCCCAGGGCCGTATTGTGCGTTCGGGCAGTGTTCCAGACCTGGTTGCGGGCTACCCGGACCTTGAGTCGGCGTACTTCGGGCTGACCGGCAACCCAGCGCTGGGACGTGCATCGTGAGTGCGCCCGCCATCGCCAGGAGCCGTCCCCGGCTCCTGGTCTCGGAACTGACGAAACTCATCACGCTGCGGACGGTGTGGATCAGCGCCCTAGTGACTTTTGCCGTCGTCGTCCTCATAGGGTGGTCACAAGCGGGGCCGGTGGCGGAAGGGCTCCGGCGCCACGATCCGGATCTGGCACCTGGCGCAAGCCCGGCGACCGTCGGCTTCGACTGGGTGGCGCTTGGCCTCATCGGGATCATCGTCATCGGAGTCATTTCAGCGAGCAGCGAGTTCGTCTCAGGGCAGTTGCGTTCCAGCATGGTGGCAGTCCCCCAGCGTTGGCGCCTGTACAGAGCCAAGTGTGCGGCTTTGATGCTGTTCACCACCGCACTCGGTTTGGTGACCATCCCCTTGTTGAGCTTGTTGTCGCAGGCGGCCATCGGTGAATTGTCCGTGTTGGACGGCGGCTTTCCGGCACAGTTGGTTTTCCGCTGGCTGGGCGCCATCGCGTTCTGGGATGCGTCGGCGTTGATCGGCTTCTCGCTGGGCATCCTGCTGAGGCAGGGCTTGATCCCCCTGTTCCTGCTGATCGTCCTGTCCCAGCTCTCGCTGATGCTGCTTCTTCTGGGGCCCGTCCTTGCGTACCTGCCAACCATCGCCGGAGTCCAATTGTTCGACGCCGGTTTGGTCACCGGTTCGTTCCCGAACGCTGCCCTCGGGCTTCCCGTGGCGGCCACTGCAACTGCTGCCTGGACGGCCGGTTTGCTTCTGCTGGCCGGCTGGAAGTTCGTGGCCCGGGACGTCCGGAACTAGCCGGTTCAGCGGCACGCCGCCACCCGCCGTCGGGCGTTTTCCACACCCCTCACCAGCCGATTCGAACCCCGAAGTAAGTTCGGGTAAGCTTGTCGACGGCCCCTCATGTGGCGTCATCCTGTTGAACTCCCCCAGGACCGGAAGGTAGCAAGGGTAGATGGGCTCTGGCGGGTGCATGAGGGGTCTCTTATTTAAATGTCAGTCCCTATAGGTAGGTTTCCCCTGTGACTGTTACAACTGCCCTGTACCGACGCTACCGCCCGGACTCGTTCGCGGACGTTATCGGGCAGGAACACGTCACGGAACCGTTGATGACGGCGCTGCGCAAGAACCGCGTCAACCACGCCTACCTCTTCTCCGGTCCCCGCGGCTGCGGCAAGACCACCTCCGCGCGCATCCTCGCCCGTTGCCTGAACTGCGCCGAGGGTCCCACCGATACCCCCTGCGGCACATGCCCCAGCTGCGTTGAGCTGGCCCGCGGTGGGTCGGGTTCCCTGGACGTAATCGAGATCGACGCCGCCAGCCACGGTGGCGTGGACGACGCCCGGGATCTCCGCGAGCGCGCTACGTTCGCCCCGGTCCGCGACCGCTACAAGATCTTCATCATCGACGAGGCCCACATGGTCACGTCCGCCGGGTTCAACGCTTTGCTCAAGATCGTCGAAGAGCCGCCGGAACACATCAAGTTCATCTTCGCCACTACGGAACCTGACAAGGTCATCGGGACCATCCGCTCCCGGACGCACCACTACCCGTTCCGTTTGGTGCCGCCCGAGCCGCTCATGAAGTACCTGGAACTGTTGTGCCACCAGGAGAACGTCCCGGTGGCCCCGGGTGTCCTGTCGCTCGTGATCCGGGCCGGCGGCGGTTCCGTCCGTGACTCGTTGTCCGTCCTGGACCAGCTCATGGCCGGCGCCGGACCCAACGGCCTTGACTACGAACTCGCGGTGGCCCTCCTCGGTTACACCCACGCTTCGCTGCTGGACGACGTCGTTGATGCCGTCGCCGCCGCAGACGCGGCAACAGTGTTCCGCGCCGTGGACCGCGTGATCCAAACCGGCCATGATCCCCGGCGCTTCGTCGAGGACCTGCTGGAGCGGTTCCGCGACCTCATCATCGTCCAGGCCATGCCGGAGAGCGCCCAGGCAATCCTCCGTGGCATGCCCGAGGACCAGATTGCCCGCATGCGCAACCAGGCAACCAACCTGGGCGCTGCCGAGCTCTCCCGGGCCGCGGACGTCACCAACACCGCCCTCACCGAGATGACCGGCGCCACCTCCCCGCGCTTGCACCTGGAACTGCTCTGCGCCCGCATCCTGTTGCCCAGTTCCGAGCAGACGGAGCGGGGAATTGCCGCGCGCATCGACCGCGTGGAACGTCGCCTTAACTACGCGGGCGACGCCGGGACTCCCGCTCCCGCCGCCACGGCGCCCTCGGTTGGGGCTGCTTCCGCCGCGTCGGCAAGTAACGCTGGGTCCGGCGTCCTGCCAGCGGCACCTGAACCGCAGCAGGCAGCGCCCGCGCCGTCAGCGCGCCCCGCTTCCCAGGCGCAGGCTTCTCAGGCCCAGGCTGCACAGCAGCCGGGTCCGTCCGCTCAAGCCCCATCGGCCCCGGCGGAGCAGCCGGCACCGGCACAGCAATCCGCAGCGCCGTCGGCCCCGGCACAGCCGGCCTCCGCAGAATCCCGTTCCCCGCTCACCGCACCCCGGGTATCCACCAATGACTGGCCCGTGGAAGACCGGACGGCTTCTACGGCGCGCCCCACGCAGGAAACCGCAGGTGCGGCCGTGCAGGGCGGGTACCCCCAGGGCAGCAACGCCCCCGGTGCAGGCCCAACGCCACCAGCTGATCAGTCCCGCACCGCCACCCCACCAACGGCACAAACACGGCCACCCGCAAACGCGCCCACCCGCAGCCCTGAGCGGTCCAACCCTGAGCCGTCGAGCCTCGCGCCTGCTAACACGGCCCCGTCCAACACGGCACCGTCGAACCCTGCCCCGTCGAACCCCGTGCCATCCAACACGGCCCCGTCCACCACGCCCCCGTCCAACCCTGCTCCGTCGAACGCACCCACCGGTGCCGGGGACGTCGAGGCTCTTCGTCGTGCGTGGCCTGAAGTCCTGCAAACCTTGACCAAGATCAAGCGCAGCACGTGGGCCCTCGTGGAACCCAATGCCCAGGTTGCCCAGTTCGACGGCCAGGTCCTGACGCTCGCCTTCACCACAGGCGGCCTCGCGGGAGCCTTCGGCCGTGCCGACCATTCGGAGAACCTTCGACAGGCAATCCATAAAACCATCGGCATCGACTGCCAGATCGTGGCAGTCGCTGGCGGCAACAGCTCAGCGAGCTCTGAGCCAAACCCAAAAGCGCCTACTAGCCGGGAAACGCCGGCTCCGCCTGCTCCGGGGCCGGCGTCTGCGCCGGCACAAGCACCTGCGCCGACGCCTCCCACTGCACCGTCGACGCCCAGCGCCGTCTCGGCCGTAGATACGGCCTGGGGTCTGGCGCCCGCAGGCGCAGGCACCCCAACTGGCAGCAAGCCTCCCGCACGCGGCGGCAGCAACCCGCCTGCGCCGGGCGGCATCCACGCGCCCAACCCCTACCCCGCTGCAGAGCCGAACCACACCGGCACGACCAACCCCGGCCCCGCCGCCACTGCCGAGCCCAGCCCCGCCGTGCCCAGCCCTGCCAACCCCAGCCCCGCCAACCCCAGCCCTGCTAACCCCAGCTCCGCCAACCCCAGCCCCGCCGCGCCCGGCCACATCGGCTTTGCCGATGCCGGCCGCCAGGCTGCTCCGGACACGCGCACCACCGCCACTCCGGCAAGCAGCACCCAACCCTCAAGCGTCAGTGGCCCACCCTCAAGCGTCAGTGGCCCACCCTCAAGCGACCATGGCACAGCCCACACGGGTAACGCCGCGGAGGAGGCCGCACCAGCCTCCTCCGGCGGGCCGAACACCCCCGGTTCGCACGAAACCACACAGGCGCCCACGGCACAGCCCTCCATCCCGGAGTCGGCGGGCGATTACTCCTACCCCGACGACGATTGGGGTCCCCCTCTGGATGAGGATGCCCCGCCCCTGGACGAGGAACCGCCGATGGATTGGGAGCCGTCCCCGCGCTACGGCTCCGCCACGACGAACCAGTCCGCAGCAACCAACACCCGCCAGGCAAACGCCGGTCAGTCACACACCGGTCAGTCACACTCTGGTCAGGCAAACCCTGCCCCGGCGCCAAACCGGCCAAGCACCCCTGACGCCGGAACCACCAACCACGGCGGCGCTGATACCAGCAAAGCCACAGGCCCCAACAGCACCACCACCCCACCGGACACCTCCCAGGACCCGTGGTCCCGGGCCGTCGAGCACGCCCCGGGCACGTGGGTGGTCGGCACGGAATCCAACGTCGGCGCCAAGTCCACCCAGCCGGCCGAGGAAGCAGCACCGGCCAGCGTCCCGGACTACGAACCGGCAGCGGCGCAGGTCCCGGACACCGCGGAGTACGGCCGCCCAACCAGTGGCGAACAGACCGGACCGTCGGGATGGGACGTCGCACCGGCGTCGGACTGGCCCGGAACTGCGGGCGCACAAGCCCCAGCCCCCGCCGCATGGCCCTCAACAGCAGCGTCAGCTGTGCCCCAGGAAGCGCGAGGCTCCGTCGCGACGCTCGAGGAGGGTGCGCCGTCGGGAAGGCCGGTCAAGCAGAGCCTGTATCAGCGGCTGACCAACAGCCCGGAAGCCCAGATGGGTCGTGTCCAGGCGCCCGCCCGCACGCAGGTCCAGCAAGAACCCACGGCTGAGGACATCCCCAGCCCCGAAGACGAAACCATCGAGGAATCGCGGGTGTTTGGGCGGGCCGCCGTGGAGCGTATTCTGGGCGGAAAGCTGATCGAGGAACGGGCCTTGGACGGCTCGCCCCTCCACCAGCGCTGACGGTGCACTCAGCCCGCAAGCAACTAAACGAACGAGGAAATTGTGTACGAAGGTGCAGTTCAAGAGCTGATTGACGAGCTCGGCCGGCTTCCCGGCGTGGGCCCCAAATCGGCGCAGCGCCTGGCGTTCCACATCCTTGAGGCAGACCCCGAGGACATGAAGCGGCTGGTGGCTGCCATCACCACGGTCAAGGAGCGGGTGAAGTTCTGCTCGGTCTGCTTCAACGTGACCGAGCAGGAGACGTGCAACATCTGCCGCGATCCGCGCCGGGATCCCTCGGTGATCTGCGTGGTGGAAGAGTCCAAGGATGTCCTGGCCGTCGAGCGTACCCGCACCTTCCGCGGCCGGTACCACGTGCTGGGCGGCGCGATTAATCCGATCGCGGGCGTGGGCCCTGAACAGCTGAGGATCCGCGAGCTCCTGACCCGCCTTAATGATGGCGCCATCCAGGAGATCATCATTGCCACGGACCCCAACCTTGAAGGCGAGGCCACGGCAACGTACTTGGCCCGCATGTTGAAGACGATCGGGATCGCCGTGACCCGACTTGCGTCGGGCCTGCCCGTGGGCGGAGACCTTGAGTACGCCGATGAGGTAACACTCGGCCGCGCGTTCGAGGGTCGCCGCAACGCTTTGGCATAGACAGCTCTAACCCCCCGATGACGGCGGACGCATACACTGACGCAGCCACCGCGCTTTGGAGCGCCAGTCCCGTGAGGGCAACGGGCAGGGTGGGCGGCAGCCCGTCGCTGGATTCGCCGCCGAGGCACGGCACGTCGCGCTGGGGGCCGTCGGCTGCCCACTGCAGACCAGACAGTACCCAGGCGAGTTCGTTGTCTTGCGTCATTGATCCGGCCGCCATGCTTCCGAAAACCATGGCCGGGTTGCTGGCGGCGATCCACGCCACCCGGTCCGTGTGCGCAACCTCCACCGAGTGCAACTGTCCCACGCACTCGTAGGCAGTGATCCGGCCGGCATCGTCGCGTTCCACGTTCACCGGAACCGAAGCCTGCTCTACTGACATGGTGGACGGGAGCAGCAGGACGGTGAGCACAAAGTTGCCGGCGCCAAAGAACACCAGCAGCAATCCCAGCAAAATGGCCCCGGGAGCCACCCCGGCAAAGCATGCCCTGAGGCCCGAACCCATGAGCCCGAACAGCGCCACTTCCACGGCGGCGACCACGACGGCGGCACCCGCCATCGCGATCGGCCCACCGCTGCTGGCGCCCACCAGGGCAAGGACGATCCCGGCCGGCACGGCGAACGCAGCACCGCGCAGGAGTCCCACCATGAGTGCGATGAGGAAGCGCGACGCTGCGCGTCGAAAGCCCCACACCGCGCCCAGGACAGCTGCGGCAATGGCCAGCCATGCGCCCATGACCAGGTACACGGCTGCGGCAACCGGCGTCGAAAACCAGGCATTGGACTCCCCGAAAGCGATGAGGCCCGCCGCGAGGCCCCAGGAGGCCAGGATTCCGAGTCCGCAGGCCAGCCAGAACCACGCCGACCCGAATGATGCCCGCGCTTCACCCCACGCAGTCCAGGCCGCGTCAAGCATCACGGCCATGGGACCGGGCCTGGGAGGGCTCGGCTCGTCATCGACCACGTCTTCACGGTGCGGGAAACGGTCGTCGATCACGCCGCTGCCACCGATCAGTTCATAATCGGAATCGCTGCCCTGCGTGGAGTCCTGCCCGGGGCGGGCCACCGGCTCCTCAGGAACCTTGCGCACGGGTGCTCGCTAGCGTCATAAAGTGGATGGTACGCCGGGTGTTGCCTTGCCGAAACGCCCAGCTTAACCGCCATTTGGTCACAATTCCTATGCGGACAGTCCGCGGCGATAAACTTTCCAAATAAGCTACGCGGGCGTGCGCAAATTGGTGCGTGCCGCGTTCGAACCCTATTGATGCAGTGAGGGTGCGCGCATGACTATGCCCACTACCGAAGTGAAAATCGAAGAGCTCCCTGACGGGGCTGCCATTACCAAGCAGCTGATCGTTCAGAAGTTCGGCGGTTCCTCGGTCGCCGACGCTGATGGCATCAAGCGTGTGGCCCAGCGCGTCGTGGACGCACAGAAAGCCGGCAACGAGGTTGTGGTTGTTGTTTCCGCCATGGGCGACACCACCGATGAACTCCTGGACCTCGCAGCGCAGGTCACTGATTCCGCGCCCGCCCGCGAAATGGACATGCTGTTGTCTGCCGGTGAGCGCATTTCCATGGCACTGCTTGCCATGGCCATTAATAAGTTCGGTGCCTCTGCCCAGTCCTTCACGGGCTCGCAGGCCGGCATGATCACCGACGGTATCCACGGCAAGGCCCGGATCATCGACGTGGACCCGCACCGCATCCGCACCGCCTTGGACAAGGGCCACATTGCGATCGTGGCCGGCTTCCAGGGCATGAGCCGCAGCACCAATGAGATCACCACCCTGGGCCGCGGCGGTTCGGACACCACTGCCGTCGCTTTGGCAGCTGCCCTCGAGGCTGATGTGTGCGAGATCTATACGGACGTTGACGGCATTTACACCGCTGATCCCCGCGTTGTGTCCTCGGCACAGAAGATCGACCGCATCTCCAGCGAGGAAATGCTTGAACTTGCCGCTTCCGGTGCCAAGATCCTGCACCTGCGCTGCGTCGAATACGCACGCCGCTTCGGTGTGCCGCTGCACGTCCGTTCTTCATTCAGCCACCACGAAGGCACCTGGGTCATCCCGGGCGCCGACGAAAAGTTCAACATTCAAGAGGGAGTTGCCTTGGAGCAGCCAATCATCTCCGGCGTTGCGCACGACCGGTCCGAAGCCAAGGTCACCGTAGTCGGCGTTCCGGACATCCCCGGCAAGGCCGCAGCGATCTTCCAGGTCATTGCCGATGCCCACTCGAACATCGACATGATCGTCCAGAACGTATCCACCCACGGCACGGGCCGCACGGACATTTCGTTCACCCTGCCGATCGTCGAAGGCGCCGACGCCCTGACCGCACTGCGCGCCGCCGAAGGCCAGATCGGCTTCGAAAGCATCGAGTACAACGAGAACGTTGGCAAGCTCTCCCTGATCGGCGCCGGCATGCGTTCGCACCCGGGCGTTTCGGCCACCTTCTTCAAGGCCCTCTCCGACGCCGGGATCAACATCGACATGATCTCCACCTCGGAAATCCGCATCTCCGTGGTCACCAGCGCCGACAAGCTGGACGCAGCTGTCATCGCCATCCACAACGCCTTTGAGCTCGACGGCGAAGCGGAAGCTACCGTCTACGGCGGCACCGGCCGCTGACCCCAGCGAAAGCAACGCAAACGCACGACGGCGACTGCCGCCGTCGTGCGCTCGAAGGACCGGAGCACGCGCTCCGGTCCTTCGGCGTTTTGTAGCAGGATTGCCACCCAGGGGCGTACCGCCACGACCCACTTTGGGACCGGCCCCGCTGGACACGCCGCGTTTTCAGGCCTCTCCTGGTTTGTCCCCGTTCAAAGTCGGTGGTGGCGGCACGGCCGGGGGAGTGCTAGGCGGACCCGTCAGGGGCCAGCAGCACGTCTACCAGCTTTCGGAGCCCCTCCGCCATGTCCACGTCCTTGTCGTAGAGCCACTGGAGCTGCAGCCCGTCGAAGGCGGCGATGACCAGCCGGGCAAGCGTCAGGGAATCCACGTCCACCCTGACCTCGCCGTCCCGCTGGCGTCGGGCAATGTCCTCGCTGACCTCGCGAACCACGTTCTGGTAGCGCTCCTTGAAGTAGCCGTGGGAGTCATGCCCGGGATCGTTGGCGGTGGCGGAAGCGACGGCGTAGAGCGTAGTCAATCCGGGTTCGCGACGGTTCCGTTCAGCGATGGGCGCCATGAGACGGACACCCACCTCGGACTCTCCGCTCACGGCAACGGAGCGGCGGTCCCTCTCGGCCAGGACAGCAGTAAGCAACTCCTGCTTGCCCTTGAAGTAGTGGAACAGCGTGGCTTCCCGGACTCCGACCAACTCTGCGACGCGTTTGAGCGCGGTCCCTTCGAACCCCTCGGTGGCAAAAACATCGGTGGCAGTCTGGATGATCTGTTCCCGGCGCTCCGCACCTTTTGCATACTGGCCGCGCGCCTTCGAAGTTGACATTGGTTCAGTGTATTTCACCGTCCCCTCATAAAAATCTAGTCAGACTCGGTTTTTACGGATACAGTGAAAGCAGAGGTCCACGAAGCACAAAGGAGTCACGTCATGAACCCCGCCCTCTCCCCCGCGGTGACCACCCCGACCGCCGGTTCACCCGATGCCGAGGCGCGCATCCGCGAATTGGCGCAGAGCCTGTCCCTTGAACAGCAGGTGCAGTTGCTGACCGGAGCCGATGTGTGGTCCACCCACGCCATCCCGGAGATTGGCCTGAGCCGCATCGTGATGTCCGATGGCCCCGCGGGTGTCCGAGGCGAGGACTTCGATGAGCGTCACGACTCCATTTCCCTGCCCTCATCCTCGGCGCTGTCCGCCACGTGGAGCGTCGAAACAGCCCACCGCTACGGCCAGGTCCTGGGCCAGGAAGCCCGCCGCAAGGGTGTGCACGCCGTTCTGGGCCCCACCATCAACCTGCACCGCTCCCCACTGGGCGGACGCCACTTTGAATGCATGAGCGAGGACCCCCGGCTTACGGCCACCATCGCCGCAGGATATGTGGAAGGCGTGCAGTCCATGGGTGTAGGCGCCACACCCAAGCACTACATCGCCAACGAGGCCGAAACGGACCGCTTCACGGCCGACTCCGTGGTGGACGAGCGTCCCCTTCGCGAGCTGTACCTCGCGGCCTTCGAGGACGCCATCACCGAGGCCCGTTCGTGGCTGGTGATGAGCTCCTACAACTCCATCAACGGAACCACCGCCAGCGAGCACAAGCTCCTCGAGACCCCGCTCTCCAGAGAATGGGGATTCGACGGCGTCGTTGTTTCCGACTGGACCGGCGTCCGCTCGGTTGAGGCCGCGAACGCCCACCAGGACCTGGAAATGCCCGGCCCCGTAGGCCACTGGGGCCCCAAGCTCCTGGCCGCCATCAACGCGGGAAAGGTCAGCCGCGAAGCCATCCTGGAGAAGGTCACCCGCATCCTGCGCCTGGCGGCACGCGTGGGCTCCCTCGAAGGCTTCACGCCCGCTGTCACCACGCCGCCAGCCGAACTGAACGGTGCCGCCGTCGCACGTGAAGTAGCAACGCGCGGCGCTGTACTGGTCCGCAACCAGGGCACCCTCCCCCTGGACGCCACGCAGCTCACGAGTGTGGCCGTCATTGGCCACAACGCCGATGAGGCCCGCACCCAGGGTGGCGGCAGCGCCACGGTCATGCCGAAGCACACTGTCTCGCCTTTGGAAGGGCTCAGGAAAGGACTGCCCGACGGCGTCAAGGTCACCTACGCGCGTGGCGCCAAGGTTGCCGAGGGCCTCCAGGCGTTCCCCCGCACGGCCATCCACAATCCGGTTTCCAACGTTCCGGGTATTCGGGTCACCTTCTTGGACGCGAACGGCGCGGTGATTTCGGGCGAGGACCGGCTGGCTACGCACCTCATTTGGTTCGGCATCGGCATCCCCGAAGGTGCCGCAACCATCCGCATGGAGACCGACTGGACTGCGGAGAGCTCGGGTATCCACCACTTGGGAATCGGGACGGTGGGCCAGATCAGCTTTGCCGTGAACGGCGAGGAAGTGTTCAACAGCGAGCTTGAGGACGATACCGATGTCCTCGGCGCCGCCCTGTTCGATCCGCCCAAGACGGTCCACGCCATCCAGGCAGCTGCCGGCGAGGTGGTCCGGATCGAGGCCGAGTACCAGTTGCCGAAGCAGCAGGTCATCCCGTTCACGGCCATCCTCCTGGGTGAGGAAACCGTGGTGGAGGACCCGCAGGCCGAGATTGATGCCGCAGTTGCTTCCGCCAAGGCTGCGGACGTGGCCGTGGTGGTGGTGGGCACCAACGCAGCCATCGAATCCGAGGGCTTCGACCGGAAGAACCTTGACCTCCCCGGACACCAGAATGAGCTCGTGGCAGCCGTTGCCGCCGCCAATCCACGCACTGTGGTGGTGGTGAACTCGGGTTCACCGGTCCTCATGCCGTGGCTGGACGATGTGAGCGCCGTGCTCCTGGGCTGGTTCGGCGGCCAGGAGTTCGGCCACGCCATCGCGGACATCCTGCTGGGCAACGAGGAGCCCGGCGGCCGCCTCCCTACCACCTGGCCCGCCGCACTGGAAGACGTGCCCGTCCTCAACACCACCCCTGTGGACGGAAAAGTGGTCTACTCCGAGGGCATCCACGTGGGCTACCGCGCCTGGCTCAAGCAGCAGGCAGAGGGTGGCGCCGCTCCTGCGTTGCCGTTCGGTTTCGGCCTGGGCTACACCACGATCGAACTCGGCAAGGCCCACGCTCCGCAGTGCGTCCCCGCCGGCAAGGATGTGGTGGTGCACGTCCCGGTGAAGAACACAGGCACCCGCACCGGCCGCGAGGTGGTCCAGGTGTACCTTTCCCGGCCCGAATCCTCGGTGGAACGCCCAGTCCGCTGGCTGGCAGGATACGCAGGGACGCATCTGGCCCCGGCCGGCACGGACAGCGTCGAGGTGAGGATTCCAGCCAAGGCTTTCGCCCATTACGACGGCGGCTGGCAGTTTGAGCCGGGCACGTTCACCCTGCTGGTGGGTCGCCACTCGGCTGACGACTTCCAGGAATTGGAGATCGAACTGCGCTGAATCCGCCGTGACCGCTGCCACTTTGGGGACCTTCATTACCGTGGTTTTCCCCACATGTAGCTTCTTTACGGTATGGTATGGAATTTTCATGGCATGCTGTACGTTGCATAGCCGTAACTCCCCTATCTGAAGAGGCAAGAAAACAAGTGGCAGCCGATTACGACGAACTCCGCACAGACGTCAAAGAAAACCAGGAGCAGTCCCTCCAGGCGCTCCAGTCCGCCAGCGCCCCTACAGCCAAGAGCGTTGTGCTGGAACTCGACGAGACCGATGGCCTTGACGCCAACGGCCCCGGCGGCGAAATCGTCGCCGAGGAACTCGTCATCCAGGTCATCCCGCAGGCAAGCGACGAGTTCACCTGCAACTCGTGCTTCCTGGTCCGCCACCGTTCGCAGATTGCCCGCGAAAAGGATGGCGTCGCCTACTGCACTGACTGCGAAGGCTAAGACGACCCACCACCCGGGCGGTCTGATCGTCGTCAGGGAGTGCCGCCGTCGGGATTTAACTGCGGAAGGACCGGAGCACCTGCTCCGGTCCTTCCGCGTTTAATCGATCAGGCCCCCGAGCCCGGGCCGTCCACGGTCCCGCCGGGACCCCCGACGGGCCGGCCAGGAGCCCCAACCGCCCGCTGCCGGCGGTGATTGGCAATCCTCAACTGGAGGATCCGCGCGCCACCAGCGAGGGCCACCAGGACTCCACCGCCCACTGCGGCGATGAACAGGGTGGTCCCGAGGGCCAAGGATCCTTCCAGCCCGAAGAACCGCACGGTCACCCGGTCTTGGTTCTGTACGAAAAAGACAATCAGCAGGACCAGCACCACCAGCCCCACTGCCACCGCCGCCCACACAGCGGCCGTGCGGGTGGGCCGCCGGGATTCCACGCCGTTCGATCCCACAGCGTTGGGAGGCACAGCTCGCCGTGGCGCTTCACTGGGGGCTGGTCCCGTTTCTGCCGGCATACCCGCGGCACCGGCCGCGGCGTCATCCTGAAAACTCATGCTTGGCCCCCTGTCCCACACATCATTCACCCTGCCATCTAATAATAAGCATGCTGATTGACGGGCGGAAGGAGTGCGCAGACGAGGGGCCGGTCCATGTGGATCGGCCCCTCTGCGTCATTTCATTTCATGCTGTAATCAGTGCTTGTGGGCCCGGGGTCATCGTTCCGGACCGCGTAGTGGTGCCCTTCGGAATCCGTTTCGACATCGAAGTGCTTGAGGTCTTCCTCGGAGGCAGTCTCAAAATCATCGTGTTTGTGCACCACAGGCGAGTCCGTGTCCCCGTGCGTCGCGGGGCCGAAAACGAACTGCAGCCTCTCGGTCACATGCTGGAAGCCTTCCAACTTGCGTCCCATATCTTCCACCTCCCCTCCACAGGAAAATGAAAAACGGCAGGTCCGGTGAGCGCCGTACCAGTGAGCCAATTTTACGCCCGGCGGCAGGAAAAGGCGCTGGATCCGAAACCGGGATGCCTGTCAGCGCAGCGACTTATCCTCGGGATTCCGGGGCACCACGTATGTGCTGCCGTCCGGCCGTCGAATGGTTTCCCACTGCTGCGTCTCGGCTTGCCGTTGTGCCAGGAGGCGCCGGTTCTCCTCGGTCATTTCGTGGTCGAGGGAGCTGCTGTGCGCCGGACCGAAGATTACCCGCAGCTTGCCCGTTGCGCGCATGAACTTCCGGGCGAAGGTTTCCTGGGCCACTGGCGATCGACTCCTTCAGTTAGACATTTCGACCGATCAACACCTTCATAGTACGCTAATAATTAGTACACTAACTAATCTGGAGACCGGCCCTGGGAGGGAAGCCATGACAGCAGTCACCGACGCAACCGAAGAGACAGACGACCTCCTCCTGGAACGCCAACTCTGCTTCGCCCTGACGGTGGCATCGCGCAGCGTCGTGGGCATCTACAAGCCTGTCCTGGAGCGGATGGGGCTGACCCACCCGCAATACCTCGTGATGCTGGCCCTCTGGGAGCGGAGTCCGCGCACCCTCAAGGACATCAGCGACGCCCTCCTTCACGAGCCCGCCACCCTCTCCCCGCTCCTCCGAAGGCTGGAAGAAGCCGAACTGGTCACCCGCGAGCGCGTTCCGGGCAACGAACGCGCCTTGGCCATCAAACTCACGGAGAAGGGTGCCGCGCTCCGGGCGCAGGCAACGGCCGTGCCTGGCACCATCCGCGAGCGCCTGAACCTCAGCCGTGAGGAAGTAGCCGAGCTTCACCAAGCCATGACCGGCCTGATCGCCGCCACCCAACGAAACTTAACGTCGTAAAATAGCATCATGCGCCTGCCAATCGTTCGGTCCGCACTTGCAGTCCTGGCCATCGCCGGGCTGACCGCCTGCACGGGGACACCCGCCCCCGACAACAGCAAAAGCACCAGCACCCCAACATCAAGTGCCACTACCAGCGCCACACAAGCACCGTCGTCGTCCGCTCCCTCCAGCGGCACCCCCACGCAGGTGCCCACGAGCGTCGGACCCGGCGAACCGAACCCCAGCCTTCCCCCCGCAACACCGGGCCAGGGCAACGCCGAACTCTCCATCACCTTCCTGGCTTCCCCCGAGGCCGCACCGCAGAATTACACCTTGGTCTGCTCGGGCGGCGTACCGGCGGCTGAAAGCAAGCACCCCACCGCTGCGGCAGCCTGCGAGGCGCTGAAGACCTACCCCACCCTCCTGACTGCACCTGTTCCGGCCGACCAAAACTGCACCATGCAGTTCGGTGGCCCGGAAACTGCCACGGTCACGGGCTCCGTGGACGGTACTGAGGTGAACAGGAAGTTCAGCCGGACTGACGGCTGCCAGATTGCGCAGTGGGATGCTGCAAGCGTCCTCCTTGGTGCCAGCGGTGGAGCAGCCTAGCCCGCAGCACCTCCCGCAGGAGCAATGGCTCGCGCTGGAGGCTGCCCATCATGCCCGGGTGGCGCAGTACGCGGACCCCTATCTGGCGCGTCGTTCGGCCGGGCGGAAACACCCCGTGGAGGATTTCCTTTTCACGTATTACACCCAGAAGCCCGGCCAGTTGCTGCGCTGGCATCCCGGCGACGGCGTGATCCTCACGGGCGAGCGCGCCCTGGAACGGGCCGAATGGAAGTTCTACCACCGGCTCGACGACGGCCAGCTCGCATCCGTCGGACTGGCTCCCGGGACGCCCGCTGTCGCCTTCGACCGCGACGGCTTCGCATCCCAGCGCGCCGAAGCCGTCCGCTTCGCGGGAATCATCCTGCGGGGCACTGCCATGCGCCCGGCCCAGTTCGGCTGCTTCGGGCTGCACGAGTGGGCCATGGTGTACCGGCAGGAGAAGTTCGAGCTCCGGCACGAATACCTGCAGTTGCGGCTCGGCGGCGAAGGCACCGATGCCGTGGTGGAGCAGAACCGCATCCGGTGCACGCACTTCGACGCTTTCCGCTTCTACACGCCGGATGCCATCCCGCTCAACGAGCAGGCTCCCACCCGCGGGAACCAGCGGTTCATGGAACAGCCCGGCTGCCTGCACGCCAACATGGACCTGTACAAGTGGGCCTACAAGCTCACGCCCGCGCTGCCCAGCGAGCTCGTCATGGATTGCTTCGAGTTGTCATGGCGGATCCGTGCCATGGACATGAAGGCTTCCCCCTACGACCTCGAAGAATGGGGCTACCCGCCCATCAGGATCGAGACACCGCAGGGCAAGGCCGAGTACGTTGAGTACCAGCGGGCTTTCGCGGCCGAATCCCAGGAGCTGCGGGCCCGCGTGCTTAAGGCTGTTGGGCCGCTGCTGGACGCGTTGCCCGCCTGAAGCACCCGCCGCCACCAGCGAAAGGCAAGCATGGTTTCCACCGAAAAGACCGAGTACGACGTCGACCTGACGGTCACGCTGACAGAGGCACCAGGCGCTGAGCCACGGGAGTTCCGGTTGCGGTCCGTGGACGGCGTCCTGTCACCGGACGAAGGTTCGCTCGATTCGAACCTTCCGGACGCGCGCGCGGCGCTTGCCGCCGTCGAGCAATTCGGCGAGGAAATCTTCTTTCCCGTCCCCCGCCTGGACCGGATCTGCACGCAACTGTACGGCGGCCCGCAGACGGCGCTGGTGACGGGCTCATTCCGTGGCCGGCCGGTCAACAGTTACTTCAGCCGGACCGACGGCTGCGAGATCGCCCGCTGGAAAACCATGGCCCCCTTACTCGGCACTATGGGCGGCGCAACCGGCGCAACCTAAATCAACGCGGGGAAACAGGGCGACGGAGGAACAGTGCCACTGCTGAGGCCGTGGCTCCGCACAGACCCGCATTCACCCAAATCGCCGTGGTGACGCCGCTGAGCACGGACGGAGCGGCGCTGTTCCCGATGGCAAGGAGCTGTGCCGTGAAGATGGCGCTCATGACCGGAATACCCATGGTGATGCCGATCTGCTGGCTCATGGTTGCCAGCCCGGTGGCAAGGCCTTGCTCTGCATCAGGCAGGCCGGAGGTTGCGGTGACCATGAAACCGACAATGACCACGAGGTTGGCCACGCCACCCACGAACGTGGCGACCAGCAGCAGGGCAATCGACGCGGGCTGTGCGCTGAGCAGGACAAGGGCACCGGTGGCGATGGCCTGGACGATGAATCCGTAGACGACAGCCCTCTTGTTGCCGAACCTGCCGATGACCTTGGGACCAAGGACACCACCCAGTACCGTTCCGAGGCCGAGAACTGCGAAGGCCAGGCCTGCACCCAGCGGCGTGTAACCGAGAACCTGCTGCAGGTACAGCGTGAGCAGGAAGACCAAGGATGTCTCCGTGACGAACGCAAGGATGCCCGCGATGTTTCCCCACGCGACCGTGGAGCGCTTCAGGATCTCCAGCGGAACCAATGGTGACGCTGCCCGGCGTTCAACTGCAACGAAGACCACGAACAGCACCACGGCTGCTGCCAGCGGACCCAACGTCAGGGGATCGGCCCAGGAATGCTCGGCGGCGTTCGTCAGGCCGAAAACAAGTGCCAGGAGGCCCAGGGTCACCGTGATCGCGCCCGGAACATCGAGTTTGAGCTTCGTGGCCGGTTTGCTCTCGCCAAGGACAATGGGGGCAATGATGAGGACTGCGACAGCCACGGGAACATTGATGAAGAAGGCCCAGCGCCAGCTGAGCAGGTCCGTCAGGAGCCCGCCCAGGATGGCACCGGTAGTGAAGCCCGCGGCCATCAGCGAACCATTCAGCCCCAGGGCCTTGTCACGCAGTGGACCCTCCGGGAAGGAAGCAAGGAGCAAGGACAGCGCCGCCGGAACGACGATCGCCGTCGCAATGCCTTGGCCGACGCGGGCGATGAGCAGCAGTACAGGACCCGCAGCCAGGCCACCGGCCAGCGATGCTGCACCCAGCAACGCCATACCGATGATGAACATCCTTCGACGGCCTGCAATATCAGCGACGCGGCCAAACAGGAGCGTCAAACCCGCGGCGCACAGCGCGAACGCCGTCGCGATCCACTGCAGGTTCTCGAGGCTGAAGCCGACGTCGGCACCAATCGCCGGCAGGGCAACGTTGAGGATGGAGAAGTCGACTGCGAGGGTAAAGCTCGCCGCGAGCAGCACAATGAGCGCCAGCCGTTGACGCCCGTTGATTCGTTCAGGCGCACGGGCCGGCGCCTGGGCTTCCTCAGTCAGGGGCGGAACACCGGGTTCCGTGCTGACATCCGGTTGAGTTGTCATGGAGAGTTCCTTCTCTTGGCGTTATTGCCACCCGCGGGCGGCATCTTCACAACTCCACGTTCATCCAAGCCGACAGGATCAACCACACCCCCTTCTGCCTACCCCTGGCAGTGACAGGACACGACTGCACAAGACCGGCAGAATGGGGCCCATGAGTAATCCGAGTGAACTTGGGGAGTTCCTTCGCGTCCGAAGAGCTGCCTTACAGCCAGAGGACGTTGGCCTGCTGAACTACGGCATTCGCCGTGTTCCAGGACTGCGCAGGGAAGAGCTGGCCATGCTGGCCGGCGTCAGCAACACCTACTACACGCGGCTGGAGCAAGGACTCAGCAACAACGCCTCCGAGGCCGTGATCGACGCCATTGCCCGGGCGCTGAACCTGAATACCGATGAGCGCGCACACCTCTTCAACCTGGCGCGGCCGGGAACAACCAAGAGGCGGACCCTGTCCAAACCGGACAAGGTCAGGCCAGGCACGCTCCGGCTCATCCAGTCGATGGCGACCACGCCCGCCGTCGTCCTTGGACGCCGCAGCGAGGTCCTGGCTTGGAACCACATCGGCCACAGGCTCGTTGCCGGCCATCTTGAATTCACTTCCCCGGACACGCCTTCCACGCGGCCCAACATGACGCGGCTGCTGTTCCTGGACCAGCACACCCGCGAGCTCTACACCCGTTGGCAGGAGGAGGCCACCCGGGCCGTGTCGTCGCTTCGAATGGTGGCAGGGCAGGCAAACGACGATCCGGAGCTTGCCTCGTTGGTAGGGGAACTGACCTTGAAAAGCCCAGAGTTTGCCAGTCTTTGGGCGCGGCACCCCGTGAAGAACTGCATGTCCGGCCTGAAATACATGCACCACCCGGAAGTGGGCGATATTGAACTCAACTTTGAAGTCCTGACCCCGCCCGATGAATCCGGCCACCGCATCCTCATGTACACCGCGGATCCGGGCACGGCCGCCGCAGAGTCCCTCCAACTGCTGACATCCTGCGACGCCGTCATGGCAGATGGAGCCAAGCGCATCCCCTCCAGGTGATGTCAACGATCATCTGTCCAGGAACCGGCAGACGCCTGAACACAGCAGTGGCCGATGGGATTTCCCACCGGCCACGGCTGTTCGTCAGGAGTCCCGAGTTAGCCGGCGTTGTTCTCCTGGGTCTGTTCGTCACCACGGATCTTGCCGCGGTTCTTCTTGTCCTTCTTCGGATCCTCGTTGTCCGGAACAACAGCGGTTCCGCCCGGGCTCACCACCACCGTGACGAAGCTCGGCTCACTGGTTCCCGCAAAGGTCAGCCTGCCGATGTAGGATCCCGGCGCCAGGTTCTTCCAGTTCAGGGAGATGGTGCCCTTCTTGCCGTTGGCCAGCTTGATGGGATTCGGCGTCACCGAGGCGTTGCCTTCGTTGGCCCCCAGGACCGCGGCGTCAACGGAGGCCTTGGTGGGCTGGTTGTTGGGGCTCGCGTAGAGGTTGGCGAAGATGTAGTAATCGCCGGGGGCCGGGTTCGGCACCGACAGCGACTCGCTGGCCGAGGCCGTAGCGGCCGGCAATTGCTGGCCGGCCGGCGTGAGGACCAGCATGTCGAAGTCCGCGGCCTGGTCGGAGGAAATCACCGAGAACTTGGCCAGGGCACTGCCCGCACCCACGGTCACCTTCTTCACGAAGTTCGAGGCGTTGGTTTCACCGGCGAACGGACCCGGAACCAGTTCAATGGCCGAGGAGTCGGCCTTGGACAGCCCATCAACGGTGACACCCACTGGCAGGTTGGTGCCGGAGGTGATGTTGATGGTTCCGGAGCCGTTGGGACCCGTTCCCGTGAAGGCGAGCGCGCGGTCCGCGATCACTGACTGGGGACGGACGGCAATCGGCGACGTGACGGTCTTGTTGGCACCCTGCCAGCTCAGCGAACCCATGGCGAACTTGCCCAGAGCGGCGTTCTTGTTTTCGAACTGCACCTTGAAGGTCCGCTTCTCACCGGCACGGCTGAAGTTGAGCACGGACGGGGTGACCTTAACGTCCACACCCGGCACATTCACCGAAGCGCGGTACAGGCCCGGCGTCAGCGCGGTGACGGTGCGGGTGACCTCGATCTTGCCTGCGAGGTTGCCCAGCGCGAACGATGGCACGTTGACGTCGCGGGCGGCCGTGGTGCCGAGGCCGGGAATGCCCAGGTCCATGCCGGTGCCCTGGACGAACTTGAGGTAATCCTCGGTGGTGTTGTCGTACACCAGTCCCGGGGACAGCACCTTGGCGGGATCAACCTGCCCGGCGCCGGTAGCGAAGACGTCCGTGTTCGGGGCGCCGTTGGCCAGCTTCACCTGGCCGGCCGTGGTCATCATGGCCGACTTCACCGTGGCGGGCGACCAAGTGGGGTTCTTGGACAGGATCAGCGCGCCGAAACCGGCCACGTGCGGCGAGGCCATGGACGTTCCGGACAGGAAGCCGAAGTTGTCACCGCCGGTTCCGATCGGTGAAACACCCGCGAGGATGGCAACGCCGGGAGCGGAAACGTCCGGCTTCAGGAGGTCGGAGTCGGTGGCAAGCAGCGGTCCGCGCGAAGAGAATCCGGCGATCTGCGGCTGTGCTTCGAGCGGCAGGCCGGTGGTGTCGCGGTTGCGGAGGGAAACGGTGATGGCCGGCTTGGCCGTGACCTTGTCCTTGATGGCCTGGGTGGCCGGCGGGTTCACGTGGACCGTGGGGATGACGTGTTTGTCCGTGTCCAGCGAGGAGTCGGTCAGGTTCACCAGAATCATCCCCACACCGCCGGCGCGCTGTACTTCGGCGCTCTTGGCTGTGCGGTCTACCACCCCGCGGTCACAGACAACCACTTTGCCGGTCACCTTGGCCGGGTCGAGCGAACCGGGCGCGCAGAGTGCGGCGTTGCCGTTGCCGCTTGCGGCGTTGGTGGAAAGCACGACGCCGGCGCCGCTCACCTCTTTGTTCATGATGCTCGCTCCGCGGAACTTGCTGCCATCGGAGAATTCCACCGTGCCCTGCAGTTCCTGGGAGAACGAGGTAGCGGCAACCGTGGTCAGCCACGGTGCGCCATGGTTCACGGTGCTGGCGGTGGGGCCCGAGTTACCGGCGGACGTTGCCACGAAGATGCCTGCGGAAGCCGCGGACAGGAAGGCCAGGGAGACCGGGTCCGTGGTGGAGGTGGTGGAACCGGAGATGGAGTAGTTCAGCACGTCCACGCCGTCCAGGATGGCCTGCTCGATCGCGTCCACGGAAGAAGAGCCGTAGCAGCCGCCTGTTGCGGGATCGGTGTCTTCCCAGCAGACCTTGTAGATGGAGAGTTTCGCGGCCGGTGCGATGCCGCTGGTGGTGCCGAAGCTGCGGCCGTCCACTGTGGCTTCCACGTTGGCGTTGCCCGCCGCGGTGCTTGCGGTGTGGGTGCCGTGGCTGTCGACGTCCACGGGGGAGATGACTTCTTCGGGGGCGCGGTTTTCAGGCGGAACGGTTTCAAGGAAGGCGTCCGCGAAGTAGTGCGTGCTGAGGACCTTGGAGTTGCAGGCGCTGCCGTCGTAGCCGGCGCCTGTGCCCGTTCCTGCCTGGCATTCGCCCACGAAGGTATCGCCGTCTGCCTTCAGCATGGCGATCTTGCCGTCCCCTGTGCGGTAGGGAACACCCACCTGCGGGTTGCCGACGAGCGGACCGACCGGATCGCCGGCGAAGAAGGGGTTGGACGGGGTATAGCCGGTGTCGATCACGCCGACAACCGTGCCCTTACCCGCGTTGTCCACGCCGCCGTACTGGGTTTTCCACGTGCCGTTGGCTCCGCTGAGCTTCAGGTAATCGGTGGTGGAGTAGTCGGGGGCGTACTGCGTGTCCGGTGCCACCAGGAGGACCTTGGGGTCCTTGGCGAGGTTGATGGCCTGGTCCGCAGTGAGGTTGGCGCTGAAGCCGTTCACGGCAGTGGTGAAATCACGCTGGATGGTGACGTTTTCCTGCTGCGCCACTTCCTTTTGCTTCTGCTGAAGGTGTGACTGGTACTGCTTGACCGGGGCGCTGTCCGCGTCGAGCTTCTTGCCCTCCTCCGGCTTGGTTGGCGCAAGACCCGCGGTGCCGCCGTCGTACGTGGCTGCCGGCTTCTCTGCCAGGACCACCATGTAACGGCCGTCCTTGTATGCGCCGGGGTCAAGGTTCTTCTTGGCCACCGACGCAACATTCCCTGGCGCGTTCTCCGTCGATGGAGCCGCCTGGGCCGGCAACGCCACTGAAGAGAGCAGCAACGGCACGCCCACGGCCAAGGCCGCCGCCTTCCGAAGCCCCCCGCTTCTGACGAAGCTCTTTTCTTGTGATTTCACGAGTGCTTGCACCTTTCACTGGGAAGGACCCGGCGCCTTCGCCCGGACCTGTCAACTCAAGAAGGTTGCGTTTTTGACAGGTCCTGTCAAAAGAACGCAACCAACCGAGTCACAGAGTACAGAGCGGAAGGGAATTATGACATACAGCACATTTCGGGAAATTTGTCTTGTCACACGCCGAGCAGCAGGCCATGTGACGAAGAAAGAACGGCAGCGTGAGGGGAGGCCGCCCGTTCAGACACCGACGACCTCCCCGCAAAGCGGGTTCAGCCCTTCGGCGTCACTTGCAGCCGATCAAAGGAGACCTGCTTGCCGTCCTTGTCCAGCACCACCACATCGTCCCGGCCATTCTTCACATCGGAAGGAAGAATGAATTCCACGGTGTTATCCGTTGTTGGGAAAATCCAACCCAGGCGGTAACTGTTCTTATTGAGATATACGTAGTACCACTGCCCGTACTCCAGCCCTTTCAAAACTACCTTCTGGCCGTTGCGGTACTTGAACTCCGTACCGAGGTCGAAAGGCGGGGTCTGGCCATCAAAGTCCTGGACGGTCAGTCGCGGTTCAAGCGACGGCTGCGCGGGCTGCACCTTCAAGGCCAGTGCATCACCTTCCGCCGCCGCCACAACCTCCTTGGCACCGTTGCGCGCCGTCACTTCGAAGGACTGAGCGGGCAAGGACCCCGCAGCCACGTCGGCAGCCGTCAGCACATGCTCACGCGTGGCAGTCACGCTGTCACCGGCGGCCAGGGAAGCAACCGAAATCCCGGCCGCGGGAGCTTCCACCCCGGTCACTGCCACGTTCCCGGCATTGCCCACTGTGTAGGTGTAGGCCACGGGGTCGCCCGCACTGGCAAAGCGGTCGCCGTTCGCGTCCGTCCACTCAGCAGCGACGGTTGCCGACAACGCAGCGTCGCGGACCTTCAGATCCACCTCGCCACCGCTGATCTGGTAGGTCTTGGTGGACTGACCGGCAGCGCTGACCTCCCACGAAGTGACTGGAACAAAGAAGCCCTGCTCAGCCTCGGCCGCTGTCACGGTGTGGCGAGGAGTAGCGCACTGGTAGCTCTGCCCGGCAGCCAACGACGAGTACCGGCAGTTGCCCGCACCGTCGGGCAGGAACGGACTGAAATTGCCGGCCGTGGGTACTACCTTCGCCGCGAGCACACTCGTGTTCTTCACCGTGAACGTGTACGGGACCAGGTCACCGGCAGCGTAGGGCTGGGTCGCCAGGTCACGCCCGACGTCGGCACGCGCCCCGCTGATGTCGGCCGCCAGCAGTCCGTCGCGGAGGGCGACCGCGGCGCCGGTGAACGGCACCGTCTTGGTGAGTGACGGCGTCGTGGTGGCGGTGATGCTGAAGCTGGCTTCGGGGACGAAGTAGCCGCGCTGGATATCGGCCGCAGTCATGACGTGCTTCGCCGTGGTGCAGGTGTAGCTCGCGCCAGCGGCAAGGTTGTTGTACCGGCAGTTAGGAGCCGACGGCGGCAGGAACCCGGAGTCGAAAGTCCCGGACACGGGCACCGCGTTGGCGGTGACGTTGGCCGTGCTCTTGACGTTCAACGTGTAGCTCAACGTCTCGCCCACTTGGTACGGGCTGGCGACGACGTCCCGGGCCGGCGCCGAACCGGTGATCGCGAGTCCCACCTGCGGTGCCACGGGCACCGTGGCAGTGAAGGTGTACTGCGAAACCCGGCCATCCGCCGTCGTGAAGGCCGCGTTCAGGCTCTGCGGTCCACTGGCGTTGGCCGGCGCGGTGAGGGCGACATTAACGGTCACCGAGGCTCCGGGAGCAACCGCGGGCACGGGCACCGTGGTGGCGGACCATCCCGACGGCGTGTAAACCGTTGCGCTCGCCCCGGACAGGACCTCCGCTTCCTGGTTGGTCACAGTCACGGGAACCTGCTGCGTGGTGCTCGGAGCAGTGGTGACCGCTGGAACGGAGAGCGGAGCGCAGGCGTAGTTCAACCACGCGTCATCGAACGTGGCGAAGGGCATGTTGTCGGTGTAGTTGCCCTCGTAGAGCACGCCGAATTTTCCGTCCGCCAGGCGGCTCACCGTGGAGTAGGCCGAGAAGCCCGAACGGATGGTGCGCACGCCAGGCCACGTGGCACCGTCGTCGCAGGACACCCGGGCGGAAACGTTCTCGCGTCCGGTCTTGGAGTTGGCGTTGGTGAAGATGAGCTTCTTCGCGTCGGCCGAACCCTGGGCGGCGTTGGGGAACATCCGCGAGATGGCGCCGTTGTTGGCGGGGTCCGGCAGCTCAGTGTCCTGGGTAACGGGACCGTACGTGGCGCCGCCATCCGTTGAGATGGCCACCTTGCGGTAGCCCTGGTTGGCGTTGTCGCGGGAGTTCAGCAGGACGCGTCCGTCGGAGAGCTCAACGGTCTTGTTCTCGTCCATCCGGTCGCCCACGTTGGCGCCCTTCTTCCAGGTCACCCCGTGATCGTCGGAGTAGACGCTGTAGGCCTGGATCTTGTTGGTCCCGTCGGCCTGGCGCACATCGCCCGCGTATTGCTGGATGAGCCTGCCCTTGTGCTGCCCGTACTTGAGCTGGATGCCCTCGCCGGAGGACGCGAAGTTGGAGCGGACATCCCCGGCCACGGGGCTGGTCTTGCTGGTGCCGGGCTTGGTGACGTTGGTAATCAGCCGCGGCTGGCCCCAAGTGACGCCACCGTCAGAGGACTCGATGACGGCGGAGGAAATGACGTTCCTGTCAGCGTCGTCGTTGCCGAACTGGCTGCCGCCGAAGCCCTGGTCCTTCGAATAGACAAAGAAGGCGAAGACTTTGTTGGCCTCGGCGTCGTAGATGTAGGAAGGGTCGCTGTAGCCGTACTTCGGGCCGCTCGCATCGCCAACGTGTCCGGCGGCAATGACCTGAACCGGGCCCCACGTTTTGCCGCCATCGGTGCTGCGGCGCTGCACGATCGAGTTGGGGTTGGGGGCGTCCGCTGCCGACCCCGGCCGGCCGTCCCACGCAGCGAGGACCACGTTATTGGCCAGGTACGTGAGGGCGGGGATCCGGTAGAAGAAGTTGTCCGTGGTGCGGTCGGCAGCGAGGTTGGTTTCGCTGAAACTTCCGGGGGCCAGCGTGGGGTCGTTGGCAGGAATGGGGGCGGCATTGGCAGGCAAGCCCAAGCCAGCCACCAGGCTGACGGCCAAGGCACAGACCACGGCACCTACGGAGGATAAACGGGCGAACGAGAGTGCGGGGGATCTCAAATCCAGTGTCCTTTCGAAACGGCGGGATCGATCCAACATGACCATTGGTGTTACGTGCCACGTCGAACGTCCTACAACCATAGAGTGTTGGTCGTCACATTGCCAGAGATGAACCGGTGGAATGCGTCCGTCTGCCTGCAGGCACTAACGTCGAACACATACCGGCAAACCCTCAGTAATGGAGCTGCGCAGTGAAAATCCTCGTCCCCCACACCATCGCCCTGGACCTGAGCGCATCAGGGGAAACGGTCGCCACGTACCAGGTCGACCAGCCGATTCCTGATGAGCACACGGACGCCGAGGTCCTGGTGGTCTGGCAGAACACCGCGGCGAACCTCAGCGACGCAGCGGAACGACTCGGAGACCTCAAGCTCGTCCAAACACTCGCCGCAGGCCCGGACTCCGTCCTCGCCGCAGGCTTCGCAGAGAACGTGGCCATAACCTCGGGCCGCTCACTCCACGACGGCCCCGTGGCCGAACACGCCCTGGCCTTGGTCCTGGCGGCCGTCCGGCGCCTGGACGTGCTGGCCGAGTCCCAAAAAGCTTCCGCCTGGAACCGCGATTACAACGTGGCCCAGTCGTCGCCGGATACCGAGCAGCTCTACACGCTCGACGGCGCCAAGGTCACCATTTGGGGGTTCGGCTCCATCGCCGGCCGGCTCGCTCCCCTGCTGGCCGCGTTGGGTGCCAAAGTCACGGGCGTCGCGAATTCCGCCGGCGAGCGGTATGGGTTCCCGGTGGTCGCCACCTCCGAACTCCCCGAGGTACTGAAGACCACGGACGTGCTGGTCTCCATCCTGCCGGCGACTCCGGAAACCGAAAGCTCACTCAACGCCGAGGTGCTCAATGCCCTTCCGAGGACGGCAGTGTTCGTCAACGTGGGCCGCGGCGCCACCGTGGACGAGGATGCCCTGCTGACGGCACTGCGTAACGGCAGCCTGCGCGCGGCTGCGCTGGACGTCACCAAGGTTGAGCCCCTGCCTGCGGATTCGGAGCTGTGGTCGGCGCCCAACCTGATCATTACCCCGCACGTTGCAGGAAACCGGCCCAAGGGCTCATCGGCCCTGGTGCTGTCCAACCTGGCAGCCCTCAAGGAAGGCCGGGAACTGACCAACCTGGTAGCCGGCTAGGCCACAGGGGGTATGCAGGTGCCCCTTGCCCACGATTAGTAAGCATGCTTATGGTTAGCGGACCCGGGGTGGCCAGCAGAGGGTTTCCGCTCCACAAAGCATGTATCAACGTGAGGAGTCGCAATGTACCTGCATACCCAGCTTCTCATCAACGAAATCGCAGCAGACAAGCCGGATCCCGCCGCAGCAAACGCCCTGCAGGAAGGGCTCGGTGGGCAATTCGGTGAAATGCGCACCATGATGCAGTACCTGTTCCAGAGCATGAACTTCCGCGGCGACGCAGCATCAAAGCCTTATAAGGACCTCCTCCAGGGCATCGGCACAGAGGAGATCAGCCACGTGGAGTTGATCGGGACCACCATTTCCCAACTCCTGGATGGATCACCGCGCTACCAAGGCAAGAAGAACGATCCTGTAGACGAGCCCGGAGCAGGCGGGGCCACTCCCCTGAAGATCGCTTTGGACACCAGCAACATCCACCACTACCTCGTGGGCGCCCAAGGCGCACTCCCCGTTGACGCCGCCGGCAACCCCTGGAGTGGCTCCTACGTCTACAACAGCGGCAACCTTGTCCTGGACCTCCTGTACAACCTCATGCTCGAATCCACCGGCCGGCTGCAGAAGTGCCGCATTTACGAGATGACGGAAAACGAAACCGCCCGATCCACCATCGCGTACCTGATCGTCCGCGACCAGGCCCACGAAAACGCCTACGCCAAGGCCCTGGAAAGCCTGGGCGTCAATTGGGGCAAGGTCCTGCCGATTCCCAAAACCAACGCCGAGCAGTTCCCGGAGGTCAAGAAACTCCTGGACAAGGACCTGCAAAGCATCCAATACACTTTCAGCGCCGATAACCTCAGCGAGGCAGGCAAGCTCTTTCGCGGAACCTCCCCCTCCAACGACGGAACGGAATTGTCCACGGACACCATGCCCAAGGGGAGCCCCCATCACCATCTCACCGGAGCGCAAGGAAGAATTCGCACCCGGACTGGATCCCGAACTCATCGCCCTGATCCAAGCCACTGCGGAGCAGGAACTCAAGGACGCGAACAGCCCCAAGGAAACCACGTAGGAATCCGCAAAAAAAGCGGGCGCGTCCGTCAGGGACGTGCCCGCTTTTCGCGGATGGGTATCAGGCGTGCTCGTACGTGAGGCAGTCAGCGGAATCGGCGCCGGGGCCAACCTTCACATCGTGGGCTTCGCACATCAAGTTGTTGTTGTGGACGCATTCGGAACGCTGGCAGGCACCAACGTGCGCAAGGACCTTGGGCAGTCCGCCCATGGTGTTCGTGTCGATGAACGTGGCGCAGGATGCGTGGTCCTGAGTGCCACCGATGGTGATTCCAAAGGCGGTACAACCGTTGTGGTTGAACCCGCACGTTCCGACGCTGCAGGCGGATACTTCGGCAACATGTTCGGTCATTGTTCCTCCTGGTGTGGGCCAAGGGGCTGAACCCCGGATGTACTACCCAAAGTACGCCTGATTCCGGGGGTTTAACCCGGTTGATTAGCGCATTTGTACGTTCGCTAATCCGTTCATTTGCCTGGAGCCCGCAGGAACTGGCCTGGAGTCCGGACCGCGCGGCTGATCTTCTCCAGCGTTTCCTTGTCCAGGGGGGCCACCAGCCGCTGCTCGCGGGCAGCCCTGTCCGCCTTGATTTTCTGGACGACCATGCGCCCCAGCCCGGCGAAAACAGCTACGGCCATCACGCCCAGCACCATCGACTTCGGTTTCTCAGCCATGCCGCCATCCTAGTGACGCCACGCACCTGCTGCCAGACCGCCGTCGGGCCCTGATCGCAGGGAATTTCCCCCCGAATCGGCGGGGGCTCCTCGCGCAAACGCGCTGAATAGGGTATGTGCGCTCCTCCCGGTAGGATAGACGTGCAAGCTCGCGGAGCGCCCCCACACCGTTTCAGGACACCGTTTTCGGGACATAGTTCGAACGCGGCTGAACGGCGTGAGACGGCATCCTCCGCGGCAGCCTTATTTAAAGGTTCACCCAACTCACGCACAGGAGTTACCGGATGCCCCGGATCGTCGTTGACGTCATGCCCAAGCCCGAGATTCTGGACCCCCAGGGGAAGGCCATCGTGGGTGCACTGCCCCGCCTCGGCTTCAACAGCTTCAGCGCAGTCCGCCAGGGCAAGCGCTTCGAACTGACGGTCGACGGCGAGGTGACCGACGCAATCCTGGCACAGGCACGCGAGGCGGCTGAGACGCTGCTCTCCAACCCGGTGATCGAGGATGTTGTCAACGTCGAGGTCGTCGAGGCCTGAGATGACGTCACTCCCCCTGATTGGCGAGGCTGTGGCCGTCGCCGCAGAGCCCCGCTTGGCCGGCGCCAAAATCGGCGTCGTTACCTTCCCCGGTACCCTGGACGACCGCGACGCCGCCCGCGCGGTACGGCTTGCAGGCGCCACGGCGGTTCCGCTCTGGCACGCGGACACCGAACTCGGCGACGTTGACGCCGTGGTGGTCCCCGGCGGTTTCTCCTACGGCGACTACCTCCGTGCAGGCGCCATTTCCCGCTTCGCACCGCTGATGTCCAAGATCATCGACGCCGCGAACTCCGACGCCAAGCTGCCCGTCCTGGGCATCTGCAACGGTTTCCAGATCCTGACCGAGTCGCACCTGCTGCCCGGTTCCATGATCAAGAACGACCATCTGAAGTTCATCTGCCGCGACCAGGTGCTGCGCGTGGAGAACGCCAACACCGCATGGACCGTGGACTACCAGAACGGCCAGGAAATCACTGTGCCCCTGAAGAACCAGGATGGCCAGTACATTGCCGACGAGAAGACCCTCGATGCCCTGGAGGCCGAGGGCCGCGTGGTGTTCCGCTACGTGGGCTTCAACCCGAACGGCTCCCGCCGGGACATCGCCGGCATCTCCAACGCCGCCGGCAACGTGGTGGGCCTCATGCCGCACCCCGAGCACGCCGTTGAGGCAGGCTTCGGCCCGTCAACCAACGACGGCACCGACGGCCTCGGTTTCTTCACCTCCGTTTTGACCAAGATTGTGGGAGGCGACAAGTGACCACGGAAACCACCAAGAAGTTCAACATCGATACCGTTGAGCACGCTGCCAAGACCCCGGACACGGAACTTCCGTGGGCCGAACTGGGCCTGAAGCAGAACGAATTCGACGAGATCGTCAAGGTCCTGGGCCGGCGCCCCACCGGCGCCGAGCTGGCCATGTACTCCGTGATGTGGAGCGAGCACTGCTCCTACAAGTCCTCCAAGAACCACCTGCGCCAGTTCGGCGACAAGGTCACCGAGGAGATGAAGAAGGACATGCTGGTGGGCATCGGCGAGAACGCCGGTGTCACCAACCTGGGCGACGGCTGGGCCGTGACGTTCAAGATCGAGTCCCACAACTCGCCGTCGTTCGTTGAGCCGTACCAGGGTGCCGCTACCGGCATCGGCGGCATAGTCCGCGACATCATCTCCATGGGTGCCCGCCCGGTTGCCGTGATGGACCCGCTGCGTTTCGGCGCGATCGACCACCCTGACACCGCCCGCGTCATGCACGGTGCCGTTGCCGGCATCGGCGGCTACGGCAACTGCCTTGGCCTGCCGAACATCGGCGGCGAGATGGTCTTCGACTCCGTCTACCAGGGCAACCCGCTGGTAAACGCACTGGCCGTTGGCGTCATGCGCCACGAGGACATCCGCCTGGCCAACGCTTCCGGCAAGGGCAACAAGGTTGTCCTGTTCGGTGCCCGCACGGGTGGCGACGGCATCGGCGGCGCTTCGGTGCTGGCCTCGGAGTCCTTCGACGACACCAAGCCCTCCAAGCGCCCCGCCGTACAGGTGGGCGACCCCTTCGCCGAGAAGGTGCTCATCGAGTGCTGCCTCGAGCTCTTCAAGGGCTCCCTGGTTGAAGGCATCCAGGACCTCGGCGCCGCAGGCATCTCCTGTGCAACGTCCGAGCTCGCTTCCAACGGCGACGGCGGCATGCAGGTTGAGCTGACCTCGGTGCTGCTGCGCGACCCCACGCTGACCCCGGGCGAGATCCTCATGTCCGAGTCGCAGGAACGCATGATGGCAATCGTCACCCCGGAGAACGTGGAAGCGTTCGAGGCTGTGATGGACAAGTGGGCCGTGGAGTACTCGTGGCTGGGTGAAGTGACCGATACCGGTCGCCTCATCATCACCTGGGAAGGCGAGGTAATCGTCGACGTCGATCCCCGCACCGTTGCGCACGACGGCCCGGTCTACGACCGCCCGTACGCCCGCCCGGAGTGGCAGGATTCCGTCCAGGCCAACGCCTTCACCGGATCCGTGGAAGACGCCAACCGCCCGTCCGCTCCCTCCGAGCTGGCCGCGGCCGTCACCGAACTCGTTGCGTCGCCCAACATGTGCAGCAAGTCCTGGATCACCAAGCAGTACGACCGCTACGTTGGCGGCAACACGGCCATGGCCTTCCCGGATGACGCCGGCGTGATCCGCGTTGACGAGGAGTCCGGCCTGGGCGTCGCCTTGGCCACCGACGCCAACGGACGCTACACCTACCTGGACCCATACCAGGGTGCTCAGCTGGCACTGGCCGAGGCCTACCGCAACGTCGCCACCTCCGGCGCGGTGCCCATGGCCGTCAGCGACTGCCTGAACTTCGGTTCCCCCGAGGACCCGGATGTCATGTGGCAGCTCGCCGAGGCCATCCGCGGCTTGTCGGACGCCTGCATGGAACTGGGCGTTCCGGTGACCGGCGGCAACGTGTCCCTGTACAACCAGACCGGCACCACGCCCATCCACCCCTCCCCCGTGGTGGCAGTCCTGGGCAAGCTCGACGACGTCGCCCGCCGCACGCCGTCGGGGTGGCGCGAGGACGGGCAGGCAATCTACCTGCTCGGCACCACCGCAGCTGAACTGGATGGCTCCGAGTGGTCCAACCTGCGCGGACACCTCGGTGGACAGCCGCCGAAGGTGGACCTCGCGGCCGAGCGTGAACTTGGTGAGATCCTCATCAACGCTTCCCGCGATGGCATGGTGGACGCCGCGCACGACCTCTCCGAAGGTGGCCTCGCGGCTGCGCTCGTGGAGTCCTCGCTGCGCTACGGCGTTGGCGCTCGGATCGCCCTCGAGGAACTCATGGAGCGTGACGGCGTGGACCTGTTCACGGCCCTGTTCTCCGAGTCCCAGGCCCGTGCGATCGTGTCCGTGCCGCGCTCCGAGGAAGTCCGTTTCAAGGACATGTGCACCGCCCGTGGCTTCGCCCACCTCCGGATCGGCGTTGTTGACGCCGCCGGTGGAAAGCTGGAGATCAACGGCGTTGACGCACTCTCCCTGGACGCCCTCAACGAAGCCCACGAAGGCACGCTGCCGAAGTACTTCGGCTAGCAGAAGCCAAAAAACGCGGGACCACGCACGTGGTCCCGCGTTTTTTGTTTACCCAGGCCAGGTCTGCTGCCGCTTCAGGTTCTCCGTGAACTCGGGCCCCGGCACGGGACGCCCAAAATAGTAGCCTTGGCCGCTGGTGCATCCGATGCTCCGCAGGGCCTCGGCCTGCTCTGCCGTCTCGATCCCTTCCCAGATCCCGTCCAGCCCGCAGGACCGGATCACTTGCTGGATGGCGGCGAGGAACGTCAGCTGGGTGTCGTCCTTCCCCAGGTCCCGGACGAACTCCCGGTCCACCTTCACGTGGTCCACAGGCAGTTTCCTGAGGTACCCCATGGAGGAATACCCCGTGCCGAAATCGTCGATCTCCAGGCCCACGCCCAGGCGGTGCAGGCTCATGAGCGTGTACCGGTCGAGTTCGTTGTTTTGGATGATGGCGCTCTCGGTGAGTTCCAGGACCAGCGACTCGGGAGGAAGCCCGGCCGCGGACAGGGCTTCGCGGACGTCGTCCACGAATTCCAGGCTTTGCAGGTCCGGTGCGGAAACGTTGATGCGCATGGTGAAGTCGTGGTGCACGGTTTCCGGGTCCTGCCGCCACTGGGCCAACTGAGCCACGGAGGTCCGCAGTACCCAGCGGCCCAGCTTCGCGATCAGGCCGGAAGACTCGGCGATGGGAATGAAGCGGTCCGGCATGATGAGCCCGTGCTCGGGGTGGTTCCAACGGACCAGTGCTTCGCTGCCTTGGAGGCGTCCGGTAGCCAGTTCAACGATCGGCTGGTAGTACAACACCAACTGGTCGGAGTCTATGGCTTGGGCCAAGTCCCCCACGATTTGCCGCTGGAGTTGGCGCGCCAGAAGGGTGGAGGGATCGAAGTTCTTGACCTTGTTCCGGCCCTCGGCCTTGGATTCCTCCATGGCCATGTCCGCTTCAAGGAGCAGCTCACTGGGCGAGTGGTGCGGTTCAACCATCCGCAGCCCCACGCTGGCCCTGCACTGGACGCTTTCGGTCCCGAGATCGATCTCGGGTTCCAGCGCTGCCAGGATGCGGTTCCCGGCGGCGGTAGCCCTGGCAAGAGGGGTGGCGCGCAACAGCACCGCGAATTCGTCGCCACCCAGGCGAGTGACGACGTCGTGCTCCCCCACTGTTTCGCGGAGGCGCATGGCGACGGTCATCAGGACCTGGTCCGCGGCCGCATGGCCCACCGATTTCTTCAGGGCTTTGAAGCCGTCAAGGTCCAGCAACAGCAAGGCTGCGGGCAAGCCTCCCTCTGCCTTTTGTACCTCCACCAGGACGCTCTCCAAGGCAAACCGGTCGCCGAGCCCCGTCAACGGGTCCGTACGCGGCTCGCGTCCCTCGGACTGGCGGGCCGGGTGAAGCTCGCCCTTGGCGTTCAAGACAATTCCAAGCGGCGCAAGCTGTCGTCTACCACGGACTTCGGTTTGGCAACGGGGTTGCTGCGCTCGTCCAGGAAGAGCCGGTAGGACGCAACATCCAGCTTCCCACCCGGCTCCGGACTGGCCCCGGAACGGTAAACGTGGGTGATCCAGGAGCCGCCGAGGATCGCCTCGATCCAGGCGTCACATTCGGCCAGCGGCAAGGAAAGACGCGTGCCGGTGGCGCGGCGGTGTCCCGCGATGGAAAGGGTGATGCAGCTCCCCTGCAGGCCCTTGTCCGCCGTGAACCACGCGAGGCCTTGGACGTCGGCCACGATGGTCAGGCTCGCATTACCGTCCTCCACCGACTGGACCGGATTCATCCGGACCGACCGGCGGGCAGTGTTCAGCGCTGTGGCGGTGCCGGCCTGGTAGGGCGGGCTGGTGATGTCCTGCCGGAACGCGTTCAGCTCCTGGGTGTGCTGGATCTGGATCCTGGTGGTCAGTCCATTGATGGTCATGATCGTGCCTCATCAGCGATAGTGGCCGCCCCGAGGCGGTCTGCTCCGACAATCCTGTTTCGTCCTTGCGCCTTGGCGCTGTAGAGTGCCGCGTCCGCAACTTCGATCATGAAGGTGAGGTCCGCGGTGGCCGGAGTGCTGGATGTGACCCCGTAGCTGACTGTTGGGAACGTGCCGCCTCCGGGCACTTCCATGGTGGACATGCGGCGGCTGATCTCCACCGCCACGTTTTCCGCACGCTCCTGCGTGGCACCGGGCAGGAAGAGGACGAACTCTTCCCCGCCGTAGCGGCCCACAAGATCCGTGGAACGAACACTGGCACGGCAGGCCTCGGCGAACGCCTTGAGGGCGGCATCGCCGGCACGGTGGCCGTGTTCATCGTTGACCGCCTTGAAGTGGTCCAGATCGGCCAGCACGACGGCGGCACTCGAGTCGGTGCCCCGCAGGCGGTTTAGTTCGGTGCCGGCCAGGTCCAGGAACGTGCCGCGGTTGAGGAGCCCGGTCAGGTGGTCCCTGCTGGCGCGTTCACGGAGTCCCTTGATCAGTTGGTCGCTGCTGAGTGCCGTCATGCTGAAGGACACGGTGACCAGCAGCACCAGCGATACCAGGCCCGACGGTGCCGGACCGAAGTAGGTTTGGAACATTGGGCTGACGGGCCCCTCCACCGCATACACGGCCCACCGGCCCAGATAGTAGACGGCCAGCAAGCCTGCCGCAATGGACAAACCCTTGTGCACTTGCGAGAGCGAGGCCTTGATGAACCAGAGATCCTTGGCGGCCAGCGCAATGCCAATAGTCATCATGCCCAGGTACACAAAGCCTCCGGACCACACGTTGGTGGCGGGATTCTCCAGGGCGGAGGCCACGGCCGTAATCAAAGGTGCGATGGCAAGCTGCCAGGGAGCTGCCTTCTTATCCCGCAACGTGCGGGCTCCCGCCCAAACGCTGTAGGAACCGGCCACCACCAGGACGTTACCCAAGGGGTTCGCCCAGGTTTGGTGGAGCGTACCGTTGAGCAGGAAGGCCGCGTTGCCGAGCATGTATTCCAGCAAGGCAATGCCCCACCAGCCCGCATATGGCGACTTGGTGCGTCGGTACGAGGTGAAGAACAGCACAAAGAGGGTCAGGGTGACCACACCGAGGGCTACCCTCACCGAGAAAGCGTCGAGCACCATGGTTAGCTCCTGCCAGTTGGTCCCACGCCAATTTCTACCATGACGGGGTTCCTGTCAAAGCAGCACCTGCCCACGTGTTGCACCGGCCAGCAATATTGCCCATGTCCACTCATCTCCCCCCTGGGTGATCCGTGGTTTCAGTGTGATCCCGTTGGCTCAACCTCCCTGCGGCATTTCCTCAAGATTGGATCAAGAAAGCCCAAAGCCACCACCTAGACGATTTCTCAAAACCCCTAATTTTTAGCTTTTGACCGATTCGGCATTACAGGAACCCCGAGATTCCGCGGATGGCCAACACCTACGGAATCTATATCGCCACCTAGACGCGATTTTGTGGGGCAGGCTTCCTCGTGAAGCAACGGCGGATTGGGGCTGGGCCATGAACGGGATCGATCAATGAGTGGGGATTTCACGCAGGTGTGTGTCCCGTCCGGTGGTGGTGGGTCGGGGATCAATCTGGACGCGTTGCCGCCGTTGCCGGATCCTGAGGTGTTGGACGCCCAGGTCCAGTCGATGATCGTTGCCGGGGTCGGGTTCCATCACGGGGTGCAGGACGCGGCCCGGAACTGGTCCGGGCTCCGGGCGTTCTACCGGACCCCGGAAGCCGAACAAGTGTTCGGCGCGTTCACCCCGGCCCTGGCCAAAGCCGCCCGGCTGAAGGACCTGACCGGGGCGGCGGCGCGGGCCCTGTACGGATACGCGGACAGGGCAAGGGACTTCAAACGCCGCATCACCAGGCTCCGGGCTGAGGTGCAGGCGTTGGACGCGGTGATCCTGGCCAACGACGACTGGCACACGAAGGCCCAGATCGTGGACACCCACCAACAACTCATGTCCTCCGCGTCCGGGCTCGCCCAGGCGATCCTGGACTCCGACACCCAATGCGCCAACGAACTCTCCGCCCTGACGCACGGGCCCGGCTACACCCCGGTGGAGGTGCCGCGGCGGACCGTGTTCTCCTCCACGGACCAGGTCGCCAACGGGTTCAGTTGGCTGCAGCACCAGTTGGGTACCGACGCGGCGGTCCCTGACCTGCCGTGGGGGCCGGCGGTGTCTATCCGGCATGAGGGCCGCCTGTCCGCGGTGCAGGGTTTCGGGACCGCCGCCGTCGGCGCGGTCCAGGGCCTGTACACGCTGTTCGGAACGAAAGACAAAACCCAGCAAGCCCAGACCTGGCAGGGTGTGGGGGCGTTGGGTGCTGCGGTGTTCCGGGCCAAGGCCGTGATCGACCGGGGCTTCACGGACATGGACGAGGGCGATATCGAAGCGCTCCTGACCGCCGCCGCCGCGATCCGGGAAACCGTGCACGCCGACGAATGGGCCACCGATTACTGGCGCGCCGGCGGGCAAACCGCCTTCGACCTCGCCACCGCAGCAACAGGGGCGCCGGTGGCGGCCTCACCCTCGAGGCCCGCATCACGGCCCTCACCAATCGGCTCCGTGGCCTGCCCACCACAATCACCAAAACAACGACGATCACCGAAGCCGGTGCCGGTGCCGGTGCGGCGGGAACGGCCGTGCCGGAGGAAGCCGCTGCCGCGCTCGGGACCACGGCCACTAAATCCAGCGCCGTGCTCGGGTCCGCAACGGCCGCCGAGAGGGCGAAGAACCTCGACACGGGCATCGCCCGCGTCCAGGAATTCCTGACCACCGTAGGTAGAACCATCGAGGACTACACCAACCCCGCACCAGCCACCGCAGGCGTCCCCACAGGAACGACCACACCAGGGGCTGCCTCTGCCGGTACTGGTGGGCCTGGGCCGGCCACCCGCTGGCTCAACGAACACCACACCAACCCCACCCCGGCAACCCGGACACCGTCAAATGGCCGCTGGACCGACGACATCGACAACCGGGCCAGGAACACCCCCGCCCCCGAAACCGGACCCAACCCCGACCCCATCGACAGAGCCCGCCTGACCCACCGCTTCAACCCCACCACCACTGACCCCGTCGGCGTCCCGCACACTCGCCCTGAACCGACGGTGCCGCCGGAGCTACACAGTCCCACCCCCCAGCCACGCCGCGGTCTTAGCAGCATTGATCTCCCTCGCAGTCCGCGAGACCACCCACGCCCTCCGGTGGAGCGACTCGTTCACGTGCCAAGGGCAAGTGGACCATCGTCGAGAACGGCGTTCGCAGCACGCGAAGATCTGGAGCCCAATACTGTCTATTCAGTTGAAGGCAGAGGGGACTTCTACACCGACGACAACGGGAAAGTGTCGTATGTGGAGACGCGATACGGCGACCGTGGAAGTCTAAATGCCGACTTGATACACACCCAGCCAAACACCACTTACGTGGTTCATCCCGAAGTGCCCAATCCAGTCGCCGGGGCAAGTCACGCGCATGTATTTGTCACTGATGCGGAGGGGCGTTCGGTTCTGGGTCACACAGATCAACTCGCGCTGGGCAGCGCCGATCGATCCGAATCCATACAGTCGCGCATAGGCCGCATTGGTGGAGACGGGTACGAAGGTGGCCATGTCTTTGCCAACGGCTTCGGCGGAGGCGGAGAAGACATCAATATTCTTGCTATGCTGCAACAGCTCAATAGAGGGGCTGGCGACAGCTTTTTCAACGTTGAAAACATGTGGCGTTCATTGTTGAAAGCCGATCCGTTGACCAAAATTGAAGTTGATTTCCTGTCCAACTTTCCCACTCCGAATCGTCTGGCTGACGTGTTTGCCGTGGAATTTCGCATAGATGATAGGCCAAAGGTCAGAAAGGAATTCCAGAATGACTGAACAAGGGAATCTCCTCGCCGAACGCGAAGCCTTCGATAAACTCGGCTCACTGCTTCATCGACTGATCGGCCCGGCGGACGACCGCGTGGAGTTCATTGCCAGCGTCACGTCAACCACGAATGAGCAGCATATACGCGTCTACAACCCGGCTGGACAATTCGCCTCCAGCGAAGGACGATTCAACGACCATGGCGGATCCTTTGAGATCTCCCGTGCAATGCAGGAGCTCCGGCAGGCCTCTTATCGCACAGGGTTGGGGACATGGTTTGGAATACGCACCATAGTTACTGCTTCCGGAAGCGTCACGATAGACTTTAATTTTGACGACGAACCGCAGTGGGAGATCGATGTCGATCCCGAAGTTTACGCCAAAGACCAGTCGCGATTCCCGCGGGCTGCGGCGAAGCAACCAGGGTGGCTGAAACAAAAACTGGAAGAGGCCGCGGGACAATAGCATCCATGTGGATTGGCTGGATCGAATTCGATGTGCTCCTGGGCGACGTGCACAGCCTGAAGGAAAAGCGCTCCCTGGTCAGGCCGCTGGTCGCCGAGCTGAAGCGGCGCTTCGACGTCTCGGCTTCGGAAACGGGCCTGCAGGACCAACACCGCCGCGCCATGGTGGGTGCAGCGATGGTCGCCTCGGATCACGCGCACTTGAGGGAAGTGCTCGACGCCGTTGAACGGTTCGTGGCGTCCCGGCCTGAGCTTGAGCTGCTCAGCGCGCGGCAGAGGGAACTCCACAGCGAGGACTAGTGGCCACCTGCTGGCGTGCCCACACGAACCACTTTGGCGCGCAAACGCCCCCAACAGGCCTGTAGCAAGGGCGTGTCGGGGGCGTTCGAGGTCAAAGTAGGTGGTGGCGGTACGCCTATGCCTCGATGGTCAGCTCGCCCATCCGGTCCCAGCCACTGCCTTCGAGCTGGCGGCTGATGATGTGCGGCGTCTCGGCGAGGGCCTGGGGCATGTCAGCCATGGCCTTCTTGAAGTGATCGCTCGTGACGTGGGCCTCTGCGGCGTCATCCTGGAACGCTTCGACCAGGACGAACTCGTTGGGATTGTCCACGCTGCGGGACCAGTCGAACCACAGGTTGCCGGGCTCGGCGCGGGTGGCCTCGGTGAAGTCGGCCACCAGGTCCAGCCAACGTTCCGACCAGTCGGGCTTGACGTTGAATTTAACGACGATGAAGATCACGGGCTTCGGCCTTTCGGTGGACGGTAGGTTTCCTTCCATCCTTTCAGAAGTAACGCCCGACGGCGGTCCGCACCCAAGGTGCGAACCGCCGTCGGGCGTTTTTAGCTGGCTTGCGCTACTTAATGGTTCCCCGTCTTACTTCATGGTTCCCTGTGAAACAGAGCCCTGCAGTTGGCGCTGGAAGATGATGTAGACGATCAGCACCGGGACCACCGTCACTGTCACGGCCGCGAACAATGCTCCGAAGTCCACTGCATAGCCCATCTGGCCGGCAAAAGCGGCGAGACCCTGCGACAGGACCCGCGGGCCGGCTGCGTTGATGGACACCGGGATGAGGAACTGGTTCCAGAGGCCCAGGAAGTTGAAGATGGCAACCGAGGCGAGGCCCGGCTTGGCCATCGGCAGCATGACCTGGAAGAACGTCCGCCACTCCCCTGCTCCGTCCAACGCCGCAGCCTCCGTGATTTCGTGGGGCAGCGACTTGAAGAAGGAGAACAGGAAGAACACCGTGAACGGCAGCGCGAAGCCGACGTACACCAGGATCAGGCCGGGCAGGGTGTTGAGCAGCCCGATGTTCCGCATCACAAAGAACAACGGAACCATGGCCAGGAAGATCGGGAACGTCAGGCCGGCGAGCATCAGGTAGTAGATGGCCTTGCTGCCCGGGAAGGTGTAGCGGGCCAGGACGTAGGCACACATGGCGCCAAGCACCATGACGATCACCAGCGCACAACCCACCACGATCACGGAATTGAGGAAGTAGCTGCCAATTCCGGCCTCGCTCCACGCCTTGACGTAGTTGTCGAAACGCCACTGGGAGGGCAAGGCGAACGGGGAGGCGAAGATCTCGCTGGACGTCTTGAACGAGGACATGAACGTCCACAAGAGCGGCAGGATCACGATGAGCGACCAGATGGTCAGCGCCGTGTGCGAGATGGCGCCAACTACTTTGTCGCCGGGCGTGGTGGCGGGGGTGCGCGGTTGGAAGTGCAAGGACTTCATTTCCGGAGGTGCGACCTTGGTAGTCATCAGTTGCTCACATCCTTATCGCCGCCGGTGAGCCTATTAACAACGAACACCAGGCCGGAGAAGATCAGCGTGGTCACTGCCAGGACGACGCCCATGGCACTTGCCAGCCCGAATTGGCCCTTGCTGAAGGCCGTGAAGAACAGTTGCTGGGACATGACCAGTGTTGAGTTGTCCGGACCACCGCCGGAGTTCAGTGCGGCCATGTAGACAAAGGCGTCCAAGGCCAGGATGCCCATGTAGATGTAGGCGGTCTGGATGTTGTCCCGGATCAACGGGATGGTGATGGAGACGGCGGTGCGGAACCGGCCGGCCCCATCAATCCTGGCCGCCTCGAACAATTCAGCCGGAATGCCCTTGATGCCTGCTACGAACAGCACCATGTAGAAGCCAACAAAGCCCCAGACGATCACGAACATCGTGGCGATCATGGCCGTGTCCTTGTTGCCCAGCCACGCGAAGTCCTTGAACTGCTCCAAGCCGATGCCCCGGAGGAGGCCGTTGAGCAGGCCGCCCGAGGGATCGTAGATCTGCCCCCACATGATGCCGATGGCGATGGCCGGGATGGTGTAAGGGAAGAAAGAAACAACCCGGTAGAAGCTGGAGTTCCGCAGGCCCTTGATCTGGCCTTTGCTGCTCCCGCCCACAGTCACCAGCGTGGCCAGGACCAGGCTCAGGATGATGGTGATGATCGGCAGGAAGATGACCAGGAGGATGTTGTTCCCCATGGCCTTCATGAAGATGTCGTCGGTAAAGATCTTGGCGTAGTTATCCAGGCCGATGAAGTTCTGGTTGGGCGAGAAGCCGGACCAGTCGGTCAATGAGTAGCCGAAGGCCTGGATAAAGGGCCAAATCACGAACACGAGATAAATGACCAGCGGCAGTCCGAGGAACACCAGGAAGAAGCTGGCTTTGTCCCACGTCAGCGGCTTGCGGCGCCGCTTGACCATTAGTGGTGGAGCCGTGGCCGGAACGACGGCGGCCGTGCCGTCATCGTTCCGGCTCGCTTGCGTTTTCACTGCTGTCACTTCACTTCAATCTTCTTGACCGAGCTGTCGTTGCGGACCTTGTCCGTGATGTTCTGCAGCGCCGAGGTCAGCGTTGCCACGTCCGACTTGCCGTCGAGGAACGTGTTCCACACAACCAGTTGGTCCTTGTTGGTGCCGTAGAGGTCAATGAAGTTCCAGGTGTAGATGTTGTCCCCGGCGTCCTTGAGCAGCTTGGTCTGCGAAACGAGTGCCGTGGAGCCGAAGCCGTCTTCGGGAACGGTGTCCTTGACGATGGTGGGGGCCAGTTTGGTCTTGGCGAAGTTGGTTGCGGCGTCCTTGGACAGCATGACGCGCAGCAATTCCTTGCCACCGGCCACGTTCTTGCCCTGGGACGGAACAACGAACGGCTCGCCGGCTGCACTGTGCAGGGAGGCGTACGGCATTTTCGGGCTGGCGCTGACCGACGGCACGGGCGCACCCGTCATGTTGAAGCCTGCCTTGGTCTGGTCCTTCATTTCGTTCTCGATCCACGAACCGGACGGGTAGAACACGGCTTCCTGGGCGTTGCTCCACTGCGCCTGGGCTGCCGTGAACTGTGTTCCGGAACCGCCCGGCTTGAAGAAGCCGGCCTTGACGATCTTGTCCAGTGCGGTGAACACGGACTGGATGGCGGGGTGCGACCAGCAGTCTGCCTTCAGGTTCTCCAGTGACAGGCGGACCTCGTCGCCGCCTTCCTTGATGGCCGACGCGATGGCCATTTCCTGGTAGTACGTGGCGGCTTCCTTGCCCCAGACGAACAAGTACTTGCCCTTGGCCTTGGCCTGCTCGCCGAGGGTGTACATCTCATCCCAGGTCTTCGGAACGGTCCAGCCGTTGTCCTTGAGGAGGGCGTCCGAGTACCACACGGCGAAAACGGTAAGGACGTAGTTCAGGGCAGCAAGCTTGCCATCGAAGGTCCCTGGTGCCAGGACACCGGTGTAAAGGGTGTCCTTGATGACCTTGCCCTCCAGGTTCTTGGCCTCCACCACGCTGTTGAGGTCCTCAAGCTGGGCCAGGATGGTGCTGAAGCCGATGGCCTTGGCACCGGAGTTGTCGATCAGGTCCGGCGGGTTGCCACCGACGAAGCGCGGCTGGAGTTCCTGGGCGATATCCGTGGACGGGGCAATCTTGGCGGTTGAGCCGTCATGCGCCTTTTCGAAGGCCTTGCCGGCGAACTCGACATAGTCGATCCCGTAGCCGCCCTTGAAGATCACGGCGTCAACGGTGGCTTTGTCCGCCATGCCAAACGGGTTGGTGTCCGAGACGGTACCCGTGGGTCCGGTGGAGGTTCCGCCACCGCCGGCTGCACACGACGCGATGGTCCCGCCCATGGGGACGAGCACAGCTGCAGCAAGTGCTCCGCGCAGGAATCCGCGGCGGCCAAGGGACTGGTGCTGAATGGTCATTTCAATACCCCTTTAGTGACTCGTTATGTCCACCTGATCCAGCTGGGGCCGGAGGGTGGGACAGTCTGGGGCTGGCGCTCTGGGACGCCAACCTTCGTGTGACATACTTCACCACGAATGATCGAAAATCAATATTTCTTGGCAGTTTCAATCAAGATTTGTCAAAGCGTGATCAAATGTAAGAACCAGGTTTTGCCGGTGTGCACTCTCAATCTAGACCCAACATGGCGGCGTGGGGAGTGCTTGCACAGGGCGTTTTACCCGGCGCTGGAGTCCCTTCGAGGGCTGGCCAGCCGTGCCCAACCAAGCTGTTCCTGCTGCTTGCGGCTGAGCGTCGCAACCACCAGGTCATAGGAATCCTCAACCATGTCCCGGATCATGTCATCCGGCAGGCCACCGTCCAGGCGGACGCCGTTCCAGTGCGTCTTGTTCATGTGCCACGCACCCGTGATCTCAGGGTGGGCTGCCCGCAGCTGCTCCGCCAGCGCTGGTTCGCACTTCAGGCTCACGGACCAGTCGTCCGGATTCATGGCCGACAGCGCAAACATCTTGGCCTCGTGCCGGGCACCGCCCGCAACGGCCGACCGTACTTTGAATACCGACGTTTCGGGCCCGAACGGGAAGTCCTCGAACGCACCGGGAAAGCTGAGGCAAATCTCGCGAAGGCTGGGAACGTCCATTGTTCGAGGGTACTAGTACACCTGTGCGCACCCTTAGGCGACGCCCAGGAAGTCCTCCAGCAGCACCACTTCCAAGCCCGCGGCGAGCTGGGCTGCACGGAACGCGGCGAGGTCGGCGGCGAATTCGGCCCGGAAATGCATGAGCACAATGTCGCCTGGCCGCAGCGAGTTCCCCACCTGATAGTCCATCTTGCCGGCGTTCGCTTTGGCTTCCCAGGTGACGATCGCCTTCATGCCCGCGGCCGCGACGGCCTGGCGCATCACGTTGGAATACGCTCCACCCGGCGGACGGAACAGCGTGGGCTTGCGGCCGTACTGTTGCGCGGCGTAGTCCTGCATCCCCACCATGTCATTGAGCTGCTGCTGGTAGCCCCACTGCCGCACCATGTTGATGTTGTGGCTTACCGTGTGGTTTTCCACCAGGCTGCCCTGGGCTTGGAAGGCTTTGAAGAACGCCGGGTTGTCGGCGATCGTGTCCCTGGTGAGGAACAGCGACGCCGGGTAGTCATACTCGGCCATGAGCTTCACCGACTCCGGCGTCTTGATGTTGCCGTCGTCGATGGTCAGGAACACCACGGGATGCTGCGTGGGAATCTTGGTGATCACCGGGGCGAGACCGCCCACGATCGGCGGCAACTGGTAGTCCGGGATGAACGTGCGGCGGATCCGCTTGGTGGCTGTCGGAGTCGGCGTCGGTGATGGAGCGGACGACGTCGGGATCTCGCCACCCGCGGCCAGGGCGCCGTTGCCGGCGGGCGGGTCGGGCGAGGCAGTCGGCGTAGCCGGCGGCAGCCCCGTCGTCGTACTTTCGCCGACGCTGCACGCCGTCAGTCCGGCGACCACCGATGCGCCAAGTACGCCCAACATGGCCCGCCTGCTGGGCGCGGAAAATTGCACCGCAGAATGCTGCTCACACACGGCTGTCCCCCATGGACTAAGGAATGATTCAGTCGCAGATTAGCAGGAGAATCGGCGCGCTCTTTACAAGCCGTAGTGCCAGCCTTCGCGCGCCGGGCAGGAGTTGACTACCACATCGAGTCCGGCATCCCGCGCGCGTTGGCAAGCGGCGTCGTCGAACACGCCCAACTGAAGCCAGACGGCCTTGGCGCCCACCGCTATCGCTTGGTCTATGACCGCGCCGACGCGCTCGGAATTGACGAAGCAATCCACGACGTCGATGGGGTGCTTTTCGGCAGGGATCTCGGCGAGGGTCTGATAGCCCTTCTCGCCGTGGACTTCCTCGCCCTTGAGATTCACGGGGATGATTTCCATGCCCATCTTGTCCCGAACGTAGAGCGCGACATCGTAGGCCGAGCGCCACTCGTTGTTGCTGAGGCCCACAATGGCCCAGGTGCCTTTTGTCCGCATCAACCGCTCGACGACGGCCGGGTCGTTGACCTGCATCATCGCTCCAGCCTACCTGTCGAGCGCGGCGCGTCCGCGGATCAGCGCGTTGACGGCGTGAACCACTCTTTCAGTTTGTCCATGAACGAGGGCAAGCGGCCGGCAAGGTCGTCGCCGTCCTGACTTTGTCCGTCGGCGTTGGCTTTCGTGTGGCCGTTGCCTTGCTTTTTGTCCTGTCCGTCCTGCTCCGGCTTGGTCGGTTTGCTGGGCTTGACCGGACCGGGCTTGGCAGCCGGGTCGCTTGGCTTGGTCTCGGCGGGCTTGGCCGCCTGGCCCCGGGTCGCCTCGGTATTTGGGGCTGCTGGCTGGGCGGCAGGCGCTTGCGCCGCTGGGTCTGCTGCCGGAGTGCTTTGAGCTGAAATCACCGGGGCGGGCGCCGTTGTGGGCACCGGGTCTCCCGTGATCGCCGGAGCCGGAATCGCCGCCGGGTCCACCTGACGCCCCTCCTCAGTGGCCACCTTGGGGGCATCAGGGGTGGGCAGCGCCGTCGGACCGGCCGTTGCATGCGGTGCCAGGTTTCCGAACAGTTCGTCGATGAAGGCCGGATGCCGCGTGAACCCGGAGCTCGCCGCCGCCACCCCGCTGACGCCAAGTCCCATGGCAGCCGCCACTGCAACGCTGACGACGGCGGCACGGTGCTTGCGCTTCCAGCGCCGCTTGCTCAATTCGTCATGGGGACCGGCCAACATCGCTGCGAGTTCGGCGTTCGGGGTGGGCGCCGGAAGGCTGGCGTACGAGCCCACGGAAAGCAGTGTTGTCCGAAGATCGGAGTCGCCGTCCAGGTCGGCGTCAAGCAGGAGCTCGTCAACCACAGCCCTGCGTTCCACATCCTTATATGTCATGACGACACGTATTCCTTTACCACCGAGTGCTCACGGAGCGTGATCAATGCCCGCCGTTGCAGCTGCTTAACTGCTCCGGCCGATTTCCCCATGATGTCGGCAACCTGTTCCACCGTCAGTCCCGCGACAATTCGGAGGGCAAGGACCTCCCGATGGTCCTCTCCCAAGCCGTCCAGAAGCTTCAGGACCTCGCCGGGGCCCAGCAGTTCCATGGCCACCGATTCGGCAGACTCCGAAGCGCGGGTGTCCCGGTCAGCCTCGAACTCGTGCTGCTCAGGAGCCCGGCTTTGCTTCCGATGCTCGTCAACCATGCGGGCGTGCGCCACCGAAAAGACGAAAGTCCGCAGCCCGCTGACGCCACCGCTGAGATCATCAAGCCTGGGCAGGACGGCCAGGAACACGTCCTGGGTGACGGCTTCGGGATCGGGTACACCTTTGGCCGTCAAGTAACCGAGGACCTGGCCCGCGTAGGCCTGGTAAACGGCGCTGAACAGTTCCGCGTTATTGCCCTTCAGCGCGTGCAGCGCTTCATCGGTCAATGCGTCGGTCACAGAAGAGACTTTCGATCGGTGGCAGGTCCGCGGCTTTCAGCCAAGCTGTGCGCCGTCGATGGGCGCACAACCTCACCTAGGTTATCTGTTCTGCCGGGCGGCCCAAAGGACACCCTGCATGTCTCCCGGAAATCTCCGTTGAATCCGGAAACCGCCTTGAGACGAAAGAAGAGCCGAGCTGGAACATGATGGGGGACAAATTCCAGCTCGGCCCTTTCAAAGAGGTAATCGTTGGGGGACGCCAAAGGGTTACGCGGGGTACGAACTTTTTTGAAAAGTTTTTTGGCGGGCGTTTTTGGTGGGCTGCCTTGGATGCCTCGGCTTGGCTGCTGGCAGCCAACGGAATGGCTGCTTGCGACCCACGGCCAGGCTGCTTGCGACCCACGGCAGCGCTGCTAGCGACCCACGGCGGACCTGTCGAGGTATGCCTCAGGTGGGCCGGAAGAGCCCCGTGGCTCTTAGCGTCAGGTACTCCCACTAACGAGCCGTCGCCGTTGCTGTTGCCCGCGGCCGGGTTTGCTTCCCAAACCTGGCTTCGGGTCGGCTTCCCGGGTTTCCTGTCTGCCCCTCCGGGTCTCCCGCCCCCAGGTTCCCGTCGACCAGCCGCCCGTCCGGGTCTCCCGCCCTAAGGTTCCCGTCGACCAGCAGCCCTCCCGGGTCTCCCGCCACAACGGACCCGTTAACAGGTGACCCGTCAGCATGTTCAGCGGCTGGGTTGCCGCTTCCGGGGAGTGGTGGGGCTGTGGATTGGTAGCGGTGTCCCGTGGGGGTTCTGACCTCCAGACTTCGTGGTCCCTGATCGCTTGGGTTGGTGTTC